>NZ_JAOCLR010000032.1:0-55952 GCF_029845405.1 Pigmentiphaga sp. GD03639 | reverse complement strand
GCTTCATGCGGCCGGCCATTTCCCCGGCCTCGTCGCCGAAGCCCCAGAACAGATCCACCCGCGCCGGGCCCTTGATGGCCGTGCCGGTGTCCTGCGCCAGCGCCACCACGTTCATGGGCTGCCGCGATGCGGGCTGGGTGGTCGACAGGAACACCGGACTGCCCAGCGGCACGATGGACGGATCCACCGCCAGCGAGCGGTGCGGCGTCAGCGGCAGGCCCATGGCGCCGCGCGGCCCCTCGGACGGGTCGGCCACGGCCTCCTCCCGGAAGAACACCACGGCCGGATTGGCGTTGAGCATGTCCTTGACGCGGTCGGGGTTGCGCTGCGCCCAGGCCCGTATGCCCTGCATCGATGCCTGGGCCATGGTCAGTTCGCCCTTGTCGATCAGCCATTTGCCGATCGATACGTAGGGATGGCCGTTGTGGTCGGCGTAGGCGAGGCGGATGACGGCGCCCTGGCCCGGGCCGGCATCGAGCACCGCGCGGCCCGTGCCCTGCACCTGCAGGAAAAAGGCATCGACCGGATCGTCGACCCAGACGATGGCCGGGGGCTGGCGCTCGGGCCGCTCGATCTCGCTGCGGGTGTCGTACGGAATCACGCGCCTGCCGTCGAGCTTGCCGCGTATGCGCTTGCCCACGAGTTCCGGGTAGAGCGAGCCCAGATCTATGGTCAGCAGATCGGCCGGCACCGCGTACAGCGGCCATTGGTAGGGGCCGCCGCGTTCGCGCGAGGCTCGCACCAGCGGCTCGTAATAGCTCGTGGCCACCCCCGATGCGAGCTCGCCGCCCGGGCCGCGCACCGACCAGGGCTGCAGCCAGTGCTCCATGAAGGCGCGCACCTGGTCGGCCGACGGCGCGGGCGGCAGCGTCCGCGCGGCGGCGCAGGTCTGTTGCCAGGCGTAGGGATCGGCCATGGCGGGCGCGGTGTTGGAAACCGGCCGGCCGGTGCGCAGGACGATGGACCGGCAGTTGGCCATGAAGGGGCGCCACAGCGCCTCGACCGTGTCGGTCTTCCACCCCGGCAACTGCTGCCACGTCGCCCGCGAGTAGTGCTTGCTGCTCTGCAGGGCCGGCTTGCCGGCGGGACGGGGCACCGGCGGGGGCAGGGGCTTGGCGCCTTCGGGCGCCGGCGCGGGAGCGGGGGCGGGAGCCGGTGCCGGTGCCGGCGTGACTACGGCGGGCTGGGGCGGCGGCGCCGATCCGTCCTGCGGAGGCTGCCCCGTGCCGGCCGGCTGGGCGCAGCCGGCCACGGCGGCGGCCACGGCCAGCGCGGGCAGGGGAAAGCGGGTAAATCGGGGACAATGCAAGTTTCTGAAAGCGAACTCGCGAAGGGACATTATGTGGTTGCTCCTGCTGGAAGCGTTTCTGGCGCTTGCCTTACTGGTGTTCATCGTGGTCTGGACCATGCGGGGTAGAAGGTCCCCCCCTGCGCGCTCCGCGCGCCCCCCAGGGGAGGATGCGGGCGGCACGGATGGGGAGACCACCCCCAAGGGGCCTACGCCCCCTCCCCCTTGAGGCGGCGGCGCTGAAGGGAACCCACCCCCTGGCGGCCTATGGCCGCTCCCCCTCAAGGAGGCGACGCTGGCGGACCGGCAAAGCCGGCTCCGCGGCACCCTGGGTCCGGCATGCCCATCTTGCCATATCGCACCGATGCTATCGCCGGCAGCCAGCGACAGCACCCGCGCCGCAACCCAAGACGCCCTTACTAGACCCAGGATGCGGTGGATCCGGCTCCGCCGGTCCACCCGCATCGCCCCCTGGGGGGCGCCCGTAAGGGCGTAGGGGGGGACCTCATTCAATGCAGCGTGCGGGGCATGGCCAGGACGAACTCGGGGATGTCGACTTCGAAAGGCATGCCGTTCTCGCCCACGCAATGGTAGGTGCCGCGCATGGTGCCAACCGGGGTGGGAAGCGGGCAGCCGCTGGTGTACTCGAAGCTTTCGCCCGGCTGCAGCAGGGGCTGCTGGCCCACGACTCCCAGGCCCCGGACTTCCTGCTGCTGCTGATTGCCGTCGGTGATGATCCAGTGGCGGCTGATCAATTGGGCGGGTTCGGATCCGGTGTTGGTGATGCGGATGGTGTACGCAAAGACGTACTGCCGCTGGGCCGGGTCGGATTGGTCGGACAGGTAGCGGGGCTGTACGGTCACCGTGAGTTCGTGAGATTTCATGCGTGCGCCATAGGGATCTGACAAGCTTCTACAATGGGATGCATCCGGCCGGTCCGGAGTCCGCGGGCAAGGCGTCCGCAAAGACGTCCGGCACCTTGCTTCTGTAAACGGAATATCTTATGCCAGCCTTCACCATTTCCGGGCCCGCTTCCACGCGCATCGCCCCCAGCATTCTATCCGCCGATTTCGCCCGCTTGGGGGAAGAGGTGCGCAATGTCGTGGCCGCCGGTGCCGATTGGATACATTTCGACGTGATGGACAACCATTACGTGCCCAACCTGACCATCGGCCCCATGGTCTGCGAAGCCATCCGCCCGCACGTGCAGGTACCCATCGACGTGCACCTGATGGTCGAGCCGGTGGACGCCCTGATCCCCATGTTCGCCAAGGCCGGCGCCGATGTCATCACTTTCCACCCCGAGGCCTCGCGCCATGTCGACCGGACCCTGGCGCTGATCCGCGACCAGGGCTGTCAGGCCGGTCTGGTGTTCAATCCCGCCACCCCGCTGGACTGGATGGACCACGTGATGGACAAGCTGGATCTGGTGTTGCTGATGTCGGTCAACCCGGGCTTCGGCGGCCAGAGTTTCCTGCCGTCGGCGCTGGACAAGCTGCGCCTGGCGCGCGGCCGGCTGGACCGCTGGCGCGCCGAGACCGGACGAACCGTCCTGCTGGAGGTCGACGGCGGCGTGAAGACCGACAACATCGCCGCGGTTCGGGCGGCGGGCGCCGACACCTTCGTCGCCGGGTCGGCCATCTTCGGCAAGCCCGACTACGCGGCGGTCATCAAGGAAATGCGCGCGCAGATCGCCAAGGGCGATCCGTCCTGCGCCTGAGCGCAACCCGGCAAGCAAGGAGCCCGCATGACTTTTCGCGCCGTACTGATCGACCTCGACGGCACCCTGGTGGATTCCGTGCCCGATCTGGCGAGCGCCGCCAACGCCATGCGGGTCGAGTTCGGCCTGGCACCCCTGCGCGAAGACGTGATCGCCACGTTCGTCGGCAAGGGCATGGAGAACCTGGTCCATCGCGCGCTGTCGGGCAGCCTGGAAGGCCTGGCCGGCCAGGAGCGTTTCGCGCAGGCGCTGCAGACCTTCCGCAACGCCTACCATGTGGTCAACGGCGAGAAGGCGCGCATTTTCGGCGGCGTGATCGAGGGCTTGCAGGCCATGAAGGCACAGGGCTTGCGGATCGCCGTCGTGACCAACAAGCCGGCCGAGTTCACCGGCCCGCTGCTGGAACGGATCGGCCTGCGCGCGTACTTCGACGCGGTGATCAGCGGCGACAGCGTGGCCCGCAAGAAACCCGACCCCATGCCCATGCTGCACGCCTGCGGGCTGCTGGGCGTCGAACCCGTCGAGGCGGTGGTGGTGGGCGACTCGATGAACGACGCCTCGGCCGCCAAGGCCGCCGGGTGCCGCGTGCTGCTGGTGCCCTATGGCTACAACGAGGGGCGCGACGTGCAGGCGATCGAGTCCGATGGTATAGTTTCCTCGCTTTTGGACGCGGCGCAGTGGATTGCGCAGTCCCAGGTCCTGTCCCGGACCACGGTGGTTACACCGCCTTCGTTCTAGTTTCTTCCCAGGGTCTTTCCCGCACAAAATGGTTGCCATGACTCAGCCGTTCGCCCAATCCTGCGCCTGGTGGCGCTGGTGGCGTTCGTCCGCCGGGTAGTGGTGATTCTTTCCGGCCGTACGTCAGCGCGCTGACCGGCCACACAAGCAAGCATTCCGATACGAATCTCCCCGCCCGAGTCCTGCCGGATCGTCGGGGCATGTCTGCTCGTGCGTTCCGGACACGGCCTCCGGCGGAGCCGCAACATTCCACGCGATACGAGGCAAACATGACCGAAGTCGAATTCCAGGCCCTGGCCGCCCAGGGATACAACCGCATTCCGCTGGTATCCGAGACCTACGCCGATCTCGACACCCCGCTCGGGCTCTACCTGAAGCTGGCGCAGAACGGTCCGCGGCGCGGTGCCATGAGCTGCCTGCTCGAGTCGGTGGTGGGCGGCGAACGCTTCGGACGCTATTCGTTCATCGGCCTGCCGGCGCGCTCCTTCATCCGCGCCCGCGGCCGCAGCGTGGAAGTGGTGACCGACGACCAGGTGGTCGAGCGCCACGAGGGCGATCCGCTCGCTTTCATCGCCGAATACCAGAAGCGCTTCAAGGTTGCCCTGCGCCCCGGAATGCCCCGTTTCGTGGGTGGGCTGGCCGGCTACTTCGGCCACGACATGGTCCGCCACATCGAGCCGCGCCTGGGCCCCTGCACCAAGCCCGACCCCGTCGGCATGGGCGACCCGGTGCCCGACCTGCTGCTGCTCCTGATCGACGAACTGGCCATCATCGACAACCTGAGCGGACGGCTTTACCTGATGGTCTACGCCGACCCCTCCCAGCGGGAAGCCTATGCCCGCGCCCGCACCCGCCTGCTGGACCTGCGCACGCAGTTGCGCCGCCCGGTCGAGATTCCGTACAGCCAGGCCAGCATGGTCACCGAGGCGCGGCGCGACTTCCAGAAGCCGGACTACCTGGCTGCGGTGCGCAAGGCCAAGGAATACATCGCCGCCGGCGACCTGATGCAGGTCCAGGTGGGCCAGGTCATCGCCAAGCCCTTCCGCGATTCGCCGCTGTCGCTGTACCGCGCGCTGCGCTCGCTCAATCCGTCGCCGTACATGTACTTCTGGAACTTCGGCGATTTCCACGTCGTCGGTTCCTCGCCCGAGATCCTGGTGCGGCAGGAGGCGGTGCAGGAACAGGGCGAGACCCGCAGCCGGGTCACCATCCGGCCGCTGGCGGGCACCCGGCCGCGTGGCGGCACGCCCGAGGAAGATCTGGCACTGGCCGAGGAACTGCGCGCCGATCCCAAGGAGATCGCCGAGCATGTCATGCTGATCGACCTGGCCCGCAACGACGTCGGCCGCATCGCCGAAATCGGCTCGGTGCAGGTGACCGACCAGTTGGCGATCGAGCGCTATTCACACGTCATGCACCTGGTGTCCAACGTCACCGGGCTGCTGCGCCGGGACATGAGTTCCATGGACGTGCTGCGCGCGACCTTCCCGGCCGGCACGCTGTCGGGTGCCCCCAAGGTGCGGGCGCTGGAACTGATCGACGAACTGGAGCCCGTACGGCGCTGCGTATACGGCGGGGCGGCGGGCTACCTGAGCTACGGCGGCGAAATGGACCTGGCCATCGCCATCCGCACCGGCGTGATCAAGAACGGCATGCTGTACGCGCAGGCGGCCGCCGGCGTGGTGGCGGATTCGGAACCCGAGAAGGAATGGCTGGAGACGGAGGCCAAGGCGCGGGCGGTGCTGCGGGCGGCCGAGCAGGTGCAGCTGGGACTGGACGATCCGGTATGAGGATCGTCCGGTGCAAAGGCCGCCCGGTTGGTGAACCGGGCGGCCTGTCTTCGTGGCGGCAGGGCGGCGAACATGGCGCCGATCCCCTGCCGACGAGCCCGCTACCTACGCGAACCTGGATATCAACGCCGCAGTATTGGCCACCCCGGCTCGCTCGAGCAGCTGCGCGCGGTGCTTTTCCACGGTGCGCGGACTGATTTGCAGGGTCCGGGCGATTTCCTTGCTGGTCAGCCCCTTTCTCAGCAGCGCCAGGACCTCTTTCTGCCGCCGGGGCAGGCCGCCCATGCTCGTGTCCTGCTGGGCCGGATAGAGCGCCCATACCATCTTCGCAAAGGGATCCTTGGCGTCCAGGCTGCGGCCGAACGCCTTGATGAGCAGGGCCGAGCCCGTGCGGGTGCGCCAATGGACGATCGTTTCGCAATGCGGCGACGCCGCAAATGCGACGATGCCCTGCCTTCCGCGGGCGTCGTATTCCGATTCATTGTCGTAGAACGAGCGGAGGCTCTGGCCGCTTATTTCGGGAAGCTCGTAGTCCAGTAGTTCGGCGAATCGGTCGTTGCACCACAGAACGCTGCGTCGGGTGGTGAGACAGGTCGGCACCGGGGAGAAAAGGGACGCAAGAGCAGCCAGACTCATCATGTCGGCGACTCCGCGCGGGATGAACTGGGTATTCGTACGACCTTCCATTTGGAGAGCCTCCGTCTAGACTGCACCACTACGCGGATACCATAACATCATACGCGCAAACGAGACAACTGGCCTGTCATCCAGGCCCATAGGTGGTGCTCATGAATCGTCTGTTCAAGCCTTTGTTGCACTTGTTCTCGGCCTCCGTGCTGGTTGCCGGCAATGCCTACGCCGAGGCGTATCCGCAGCGGCCGGTAACGATCATCGTTCCATTCGCCGCGGGCAGCGGGACGGACATCTTCGGCCGAATCGTCGCCGAGGAACTCGGCAAGAAACTGGGTGGTTCGTTCATCGTCGACAACAAGCCGGGCGCATCCGGGGCGATCGGCTCGAGCGCGGTGGCGCGCGCCAAGCCGGATGGCTATACGCTGCTGATCACTTCCAGCGCGACGCATTCGGCCGCGCCGTGGCTGGTCAACAAGATCAGCTACGACCCCAAGGCGGATTTTTCCCATGTCACGGTTCTTGTCGAGGCCAACTACCTGTTGCTGGTCGGCGAGACCAGTCCCGCCAAGTCGCTGTCGGAATTCGTGAGTTATGCGGCCAGCAAGGGCGACCGGCTTACCTACGGGTACGGCAGTCCCACGTCGCAGGTCCTGTTTGCCGCCTTTGCGGATCTGCTGGGCATCCATGCCGAAGGCATTCCCTACAAAAGCCAGCCGCAGACCTTGACCGATCTGGTCGGCGGCCGGCTGGACGTGGCGGTGGCCGATGTTCCGGCCGCGCAGCCGTTCGTCGAAGGGAAGAAGGTGCGCCCGCTCGTCATCAGCACGTCGACCCGGCTGTCCGCCGTTCCGACCGTTCCCACGCTGGCCGAGAGCGGCTATCGGCCCCTCGGCATTTCCGGCTGGATGGGCGTGGCCGCGCCCGCCGGCACGCCGGTAGAGATCGTCGAGCGGTTGAACGCCGCGCTGAAAGAAATCGTGAACCAGGAAAATGTTTCGTCGCGCTTCCTGGGCATGGGCCTGAAGCCGAACTACATGAGCCTGGATGCGGTGACTGCCTTCGTCTCCAGCCAGCTCGAGGCGTGGGGAAACTATGCAAGGAAGGCAGGCATCAAGCCTGAGTGATTCATGACCGGTCCATTGTCCAAGTATCGAATCCTCGACCTCAGCACGATAGGGATGGGGCCTTATGCCACCCAGATCATGGGCGACCTGGGGGCGGATATCATCAAGATCGAGGAGCCCGGCGGCGGCGACATGATGCGCGCGCAGGCGCAAGGCAGAAACCCAGGCATGTCGCCGCTGTTCCTGACGCTGAACCGGAACAAGCGCAGCCTGGTGCTGAATCTGAAGTCCCCGCGGGGCCGCGAAGTCCTGCTCCGGCTGATCCGCGATGCCGACGCATTGATCACCAACATACGCCCCGGCGCGTTGAGCAAGCTGGGCGTGGATTACGAGTCGGTCAGGCACTGCAACCCCAGGCTGGTGTACTGCTCCCTGGTCGGCTTCGGCAGCAAGGGCCGCTATGCCGGCAGGCCGGCGTTCGACGACATCATCCAGGGAGTGTCCGGACTGGCGGGCCTGCACGCGCGCACCCACGGATCGCCGCAGCTCGTGCCGGCCTGGATCGCCGACCAGACGGTCGGGCTGGTCGCCGTCCACACGGTGCTGGCCGCCCTTCTGGAAAGAGAGGCGACGGGGCTGGGCCAGCACGTCGAGGTGCCGATGTTCGAGTCCATGGTGCAGTTCGTCATGACGCCTCATCTGTGCGCGCACACCCTGCAGCCGCCGACGCATCCGGCCGGCTACAAGCGGCTGTTCGAGCGCCGCGTCCACGCCACGAGCGACGGGCACATTTGCGGCGGCCCCTATACGCGCGACCAGTGGCATCGCTTCTTCGACATTGCCGGCCGGCCGGACATGGCGGCGTCGGGCCGCTATGACACGCAGCTGGATATCGCCGGGCATATCGACGAGCTCTACGACGCGTTCGCCGAGGCCTTGTCGCGGGGCTCCACCGCCGAATGGCTCGACAAGCTGCTGGCGGCCGACATCGCCGCCATGCCGATCCATACCCTGGAGTCCATCCAGGACGACCCGCATCTGAAGGACGAGGGATTCTTCGTCGATTCCCGGCATCCGACCGAGGGCCTGATCCGGACGATGAACGTGCCGACGGACTGGTCCCGGAGCGTACCGGAGCACCGGCGCCATGCGCCCAGCCTGGGCGAGCACAGCGAGGAAATCCTGAAGGAGCTTGGCTATGCGCCCGATGACATCCAGGCCCTGTTCGATTGCGGGGCGAGTCATGCGCACCGGGGATCCCCGGGCGCCGGGAACGATCTTTGACCGACGAGAATCAGGACAGGAACCATGAGCGATTTGCCAAGAGCGGTCGAGTTTCACGAGGAAGGGCCGCGCGAGGGTTTTCAGATCGAACCCGCCATTTATCCGCTCGAACAGCGGGCCAGGCTGGTGGAGCGGCTTGCGGCTAGCGGCCTGAAACAGGTGCAGGTCGGTTCGTTCGTGAGTCCGAAGGCGGTGCCCGCGATGGCGGACACGGCCGAATTGTTCGGCGCCATCCGCAAGCGCGACGGCGTCAGGTACACCGCGCTGTGGCTGAACGAAACGGGATTCCGCCGGGCCTCGGCCACGCCGGGCGTCGATCTCGACGGCAAGCTGATCTTCTATACGACCGATACGTTCTGCCTGATGAACAACAACTGCACGGCGGCGCAGCAGCGCGAGCGGCAGGCCGCATGGGCGCGCATGTACGTGGACGCCGGCGTGCCGCTCGAAAAAGCCTATGTGATCACCTCCTTCGGATGTAACTACGAAGGAGCGGTGCCGCTGGAGCGGGTGCTGGAGAACGTGCGCTTCCTGGTCGGGCTTTGCAAGGAGCTGGCCGTTCCGCTGCCGGCGATCTACCTGGCCGACACCGTGGGCTGGGCCGATCCCGAGGCCATACGCCGGGTGGTCGGCGCCGTGCGGACGCTGCTGCCCGAGGCGCGCATCGGCACGCACCTGCACGACACCCGCGGCATCGGCGCCGCCAATGTCCTGGCCGCGCTGCAGATGGGGGTCGACCTGTTCGACAGTTCGGTCGCGGGCCTGGGCGGCTGCCCTTTCGCGAAGCACGCCAATGCGCAGGGCGCCGGCAACATCTGCACGGAAGACATGGCCTTCATGTGCGAGGAGATGGGCATTGCGACGGGCCTGGATCTCGACGCGCTCATCGAGGCGGCGCTTTGCGCCGAGCAGATCATCGGCCGTCCCCTGGCCGGCAAGCTGATGCACGCCGGCCGGCCCGCACGCAAGCAACTGGTTTCCTGAACTGGAGAGATATTCCATGGAACAGCAAGACGATCTCCTCTTCACTGTCGACGAAGGCATCGCCACGGTGACGATCAACAGGCCGAAGCAGCGCAACGCGCTGTCGATCTCGGTCTCGAACGGCCTGGCGAAGCTGTGGCAGAAGATCGACGAGACCCCGTCCATCCGCGTGGTCATCCTGACGTCGGCGGAGTGCGGAACCTTCTGCGCCGGCCTGGACCTGAAGGAAGCCGCACGCATGAAGGCGGAAACGGGGGAGGACATATTGACGTTTCATCGGGACCCGTTCCAGACCCGCATGCGCCGGGTCAGGGTGCCCATCATCGCGGCGATGACGGGGCACGTGGCGGCGGGCGGCATGCTGTTGAGCCTGAACGCCGACATTCGCGTGGGGCTGGCGGGCGCGCGGATCGGCATCACCGAAACGAAGATCGGACGCGGATCGCCGTGGGGCATGCCGCTGGTCTGGATGCTGCCCGAGCCCATACTCATGGAAATGACGATGACCGGCGACATGTATCCGATCGAGAAGCTGGAAAAGCTGGGCTTCGTCAACTATCTCGAACCCGATGCCGCCAGTGTCCACGCGCGGGCCCGGCAGCTGGCGGAGCGCATCCGCGACAATGCGCCGCTTTCGGTGGCCGCGGGCAAGCGCGCGATCCTGACCGCGATGAGCGTCGGCTGCGACAACGCCGCCGAAGCGGCCTTCCACATTTATCGCAACGTGTACGCGAGCAACGATGCGCAGGAAGGGCCGCGCGCGTTTGCCGAAGGGCGTGCTCCCGTGTGGGCGGGCAACTGAGCCAGCACCATGCGGATTCCCAGCCATGATGCGGCCTCTTTCGCCTGGGTGCCCAGCGCGGAACAGATGGCGCGGTCCGTTCTTGCCCGCTTCCTGGGGCACACCGGGATGGCCGATTTCGCCGAGCTCGAACGGCGCGCGGACGCGGACCCGGGATGGCTGACCGAGCAGGTCCTGCGGTTCTGCGACTTTCGCTTCTATCGGCCCTATGCGCGGATTCTGGATACGAGCCGCGGCATCGAGCGCGCCGACTGGTGCGTGGGCGGCACGACGAATATCGTGCTGAACTGCCTGGACCGCCACCGCGGGACGGCCATATGGGACAAGGAATTCCTCGTCTGGGAAGGCGAGGACGGGCAGGTCCGCCGCTTCACCTACGGCGAGTTCGACCGGCAGGTAGGCCGGCTTGCGGCGGCGCTGCTCGCGCTGGGCATACGGCAGGCCGATCGTGTCGCCCTCTATCTGCCCAACATCCCGGAAGCCTTCGTCGCGCTGTTCGCGGTCATCAAGATCGGCGCGATCGCGGTACCCCTGTTCTCCGGCTTCGGCGTCGAGCCGCTGGTTTCGCGCCTGCGGGACGCCGGCGCGCAGGCGGTCATCACCGCCGGCGGCACGTGGCGCCGGGGATCTTTCGTGCCGATGAAAGCGGTGCTCGACGCGGCCCTGGAGGAGGTTCCCGGCGTGTCGAGCGTGGTCGTGGTCGGCCGGCAGAACAGCCCGCAAGCTCCGATGACACCGGGCAGGGACCGCGATTGGGACACGCTGCTCGCCGCCCAGCAGGCCATTCCGGACACCGCCGAGCTGCCCGCGGAGGCGCCCGCGATCCTGCTGTATACCTCCGGAACGACCGGCAAGCCCAAGGGATGCGTCTGGACGCAGGTCAGCTTTCTTGCGTCGATGGCGCTGCGCGACGTGCACATCTGCGGCGACTTTCGCCAGGACGACCGGCTTTTCTTCATGAGCGACATGGGGTGGATGGTGGGGCCGATGAGCGCGCTGCTGCCGTCCTATTTCGGCGCCAGCGTCCTGCTCGCCGAAGGCGTGCCGGACTATCCCCGGCCCGATCGATTCTGGAACCTGGCCGACGGCCATGCGGTCAGTTATCTCGGCGTCTCGCCCACCATCGTGCGCGGCCTCATGCGGTACGGCCCGGAAAGCGTGGACCGGCTTGCGCTGAGCCGTCTGCGCATCACCTGCTCGGGCGGCGAACCGTGGAACGATGCCGCCTGGCTCTGGTTCTTCGAGCACGTCTGCCGGCGCCGGATCCCCATCGTCAATCTGGTGGGCGGTACCGAAGTGTGCGGCTGCAACTTCGTCGGCACCGTGTGCCATCCCATGCAGCCGGGCTCGTTCTCGGCGCGCGGGCTGGGGTGCGGGGTGGATATCGTCGATGAACAGGGGAGCCCCGTGGCGGATGGCGTCGTGGGCGAACTGGTGCTGCGCAACCCCGGCATCGGCATGACCAAGAGCATCTGGGGCGACGACGAGCGCTATCTGGATACCTATTGGCGGACCTTGCCGGGCGTGTGGGTGCACGGGGACCTGGCGGTGCGCGATCGCCACGGCCTTTATTACGTACTCGGCCGCAGCGACGACACGATCAAGGTATCCGGCAAGCGCACCGGCCCGGCCGAGCTCGAATCGGTCCTGACCAACACCGGCGAGGTGATCGAGGCCGCGGTGATCGGCGTCCCGGACGACAAGAGCGGCTCGGCCATCGTCTGCGTCTGCGTGCCGATGAAGGGGGCGGCGGGCGACGAGGCCCTGGGCGCCAGGCTGTCGGATGCGCTGCGCGCCCGCATGGGCGCGGCATATCGGCCCAAGCACGTGTACATCGTGGACGATCTTCCCAGGACGAGAAACATGAAGATCATGCGCCGCGTGGTCAGGGCGGCCTACCTGAGCCTGCCCGTCGGCGACCTGTCGTCCTGCGTGAATCCGGAAAGTGTCGCCGCGCTCGGCCGGTACTTCGGCACGGCGGCGCAAGCGCAAAAAGGAGAAGAGCAATGAACAGGGCAAGCGATACCGGGGCATCTGCGTGGAAGGCCGGGCGGCGGGCGGTCTTCACCGAACTGGGCGAAGATCCCATGGACGCGCTGCAGAACTTCTTGCGGGTCGAGGAACAGCCGCCGCCGGATCCCCGTGGCTGCAAGCCGCATGAAGTCATCGTCCGCATCGAGAGCTCCGCCGTGTCTTGGATCGATCTGGTCATGGCCAGCGGCCAGTATCAGCACCGCTGCCATCCGCCCTACATTCCGGGCGTGGAATACAGCGGCGTGGTCGAGTGGACGGGAGACGAAGTCGATCCGGAGCAAATCGCCGTCGGCGACCGTGTCCTGAGCGATTTCATCGCCGCCGGCCCGCGTTCCAAGACTGATTACCAGAGCGCGGGCGGCTTTGCCGGCTACGCCGTGGTGCCCGCCTCGGCGCTGGCGCGGATCCCGGAAAGGCTGAATTTCGACCAGGCCGCCAACCTGCTCGCGAGCTACGAGACCGCCTACCATTGCCTGATCACGCGCGGCCGCGTGCAGGCGGGCGAGACGGTCCTGATACACGGGGCGTCCGGCGCCTCGGGCCTGGCCGCGGTGCAGATCTGCCGGATGCTGGGCGTTCGCGTCATCGCCACCGGCCGCTCGGATGAAAAGCTGGCGCTGGTCCGGTCCCAGGGCGCGGATGCGGTGATCAACCTGCGCGGCGGCGATCCGTCTTCGGGCCTGCGCCCGTTTCGCGACGAGGTGAAGGATCTGACCGGCGGCCGTGGCGTCGACGCGGTCTACGACGCGGTCGGCGGCGAGGTGTCGCTCGAAAGCCTGCGCTGCGTGGCCTTCGGCGCGCGTTTCCTGATCGTCGGCTGGACGTCGACCCCCGACGTGGCCGACGGCAAGGGTCGCCGCGGGTCGCCGCGCGCCAATCAGCTTCCGACCAATCTCATCCAGATGAAGGGCCTGGATGTGCTGGGCTGCCCGGCCGTCATCACGGTCGAGCGCGACCCGCGAAAGCGCGAGCCCCGCAAGTCCCATATCCTCGAATGGGCCGCGCAGGGCAAGATCGCGCCGCATGTCTCGCGCGTCTTCCCGATCAGCAAGGCCACGGACGCCTTGCGCGCGCGCTGGGACGGCGGCATCGCGGGGGGCTGCGCCGTGCGCCCGTGGGAATTCTGAAGCGGCCGCTCATCGGCCTACGAAAAGGGAAAGAACATGACGTTCCAGGACATCGTCTACGACAAGCGCCAGGGGGTCGCGCGCATCACCATCAATCGGGAAAAGGTGATGAATGCATTCCGCGCCGAGACCGTGGAGGAGATGATCGACGCCTTCCGCGATGCCGACCACGACCCGCAGATAGGCGTGGTGGTGCTGGCCGGCGCAGGCGAACGGGCATTCTGCACCGGCGGCGACCAGAGTTCGCACGAAGGCAGCTATGGCGGGCGGGGCGTGGTCGGCCTGCCCGTGGAGGAGCTGCATTCGGCGATGCGCGACTGCCGCGTGCCGGTCATCGCGCGCGTGCAGGGCTATGCCATCGGCGGAGGCAACGTGCTCGCCACGCTGAGCGACATCACCATCGCTTCCGAGAAGGCGGTGTTCGGCCAGGTGGGGCCCAAGGTCGGATCGGTGGACCCGGGGTGGGGAACCGCCTATCTGGCGCGGCTGGTCGGCGAAAAGAAGGCGCGCGAGATTTGGTACTTCTGTCGCCGCTATACCGCGGTCCAGGCTGAAGCGATGGGGCTCGTGAACGTGGTCGTGCCGCACGACCAACTGGATGCCACCGTGGATGCCTGGTGCGCGGAGCTGCTCGAGCGCAGTCCCACCGCCCTGGCCATCGCCAAGCGTTCGTTCAATGCCGACAGCGACAATATCCGCGGCATCAGCAATACGGGCCTGGAAGCGCTCGCGCTTTTCTACCAGACCGAGGAATCGAAGGAAGGCGCCAGGGCCTTTCGCGAGAAGCGCAAGCCCGACTTCCGGGCCGCGCGCGGCCGGACATAGCGGGATCCGCGGATCTACGGCGAGTGTCATGCCATGAGAGAAGCAGTGATATGCGAGCCGATCCGCACACCGGTCGGACGATATGGCGGTGTGTTCCGCGATGTGCCGGCGGCCGATCTGGGCGAGGCCGTGCTCCGGGCGCTGCGGGACCGCGCCGGATTCGACCCCGCCGCGGTGGACGAGGTCATCTTCGGCCAGTGCTATCCGAACGGCGAGGCGCCGGCCATCGGACGCATCGTCGCCCTGAACGCCGGTTTCGGCGCGCAGACGCCCGGCCTGCAGCTGGACCGGCGCTGCGGCTCGGGCCTGCAGGCGGTGCTGGATGCCGCCATGCGGGTACAGACCGGTGTGGCGGACTTCGTGGTCGCCGGCGGCGCCGAAAGCATGAGCCAGGCTGAGCACTATTCGCTCGGCGCCCGCTGGGGGGTGCGGGGCGATTCGACGCCGTTCTGGGATCGGATCGCGCGCGGGCGGATCACCTCCGGCGGCAAGTATCACCCGGTCCCGGGCGGCATGCTGGAGACGGCCGAGAATCTGCGGCGGGAATTCGGCATCTCCCGGGCAGACCAGGATCGGTTGGCGCTGCGCTCGCATGTGCATGCCGTCCAGGCCCGCGACAGCGGCCGCTTCGACGCCGAGATCGTGCCGGTGACGGTCGAGGGCAGGCGCGGGTCGCACGTGGTGGCGATCGACGAGCATCCCCGCGCGGATGCCTCGCTGGAGGACATGGCGGCCCTGAAGCCTGTCCGGCTTGCCGTGGATGCGCAGGCCACGGTGACCGCAGGCAATGCCAGCGGACAGAACGACGGCGCCGCCGCGTGCATCGTCACCACGCGCGAGAAGGCCGAAAGCCTGGGGATCCGTCCGCTTGCGCGGCTGGTCGCCTGGGCGGCCGCGGGCGTCGAGCCCGAGCGCATGGGCATCGGGCCGGTTCCCGCGACGGAGCGGGCGCTGCGGCGCGCGCGCTTGTCCCTGAAAGACATGGACCTGATCGAGCTGAACGAGGCCTTCGCGGCCCAGGTGCTGGCGTGCACGGCCGCGCTGTCGTTCCAGCCGGGCGATTTCGATCGCTTGAACGTCAATGGTTCCGGCATATCCCTGGGGCACCCGGTCGGCGCCACGGGCGTGCGCATCCTGGCGACGATGCTGCGCGAGCTGGATCGCCGGGCAGGGCGCTACGCGCTGGAAACCATGTGCATCGGCGGCGGCCAGGGGCTCGCGGCGATATTCGAACGATTGGCCTGAACGCCTGCCGGGATCACGGTTCGCCGTCGAATCCCCGCAGGAGCTTTTCCAGCCGCGCCGCCGCCTCGATCAAGGCCGGGGCGATGCGCCTGCGTTCGGCTTCGGCGGCCCTGGGCCGCAACAGCACTTTTCCGCAGCTCAGCGCCAGGAGGATGCGCCGGCGGCCGATGGCGACCGGCAATGCCACGGCGTAGGCGTCGCGCTGGTAGTCGCCCAGCACGGCGCAGGTTCCGGTAGCGTCGAGCTCCGTGAAACTGGCGTGGATCCGCGCCTTCAGGCGGGCCGGATCGGCGGCCTGTTTCTGCAATGCCCGGACGAGCGACGCGCGCTGCCTGGCGGGCAGGCCCCACAGGTAGGCGTGGCCGATGGCCGTGCGCCCCATGGGCAGCAGCGAACCCAGGCCCATCCTTAGCGTGGCCACCTTGTGGCTGGCCCGGTATCCCAGATAGAGCATGTCGAGCTGGTCGCGCGCGGCCAGGGCGACCGACACGTCGAGCCGGTCGGCAAGGTCCTGGAGCAGGGGGTTCGCAAGGCCGATGAGTTCGCTCGACGAGACGTAGGCGTGGCCGATGCCGAGGGGCATGGGCCCCAGTTCGAACGTCCGCCGGCCGGGCGACTGCCGCAGGAATCCCGTTTGCAGCAGCGTGCTGGTCAGCCGGGACACCGTCGCCTTGGGCAGGCCCGTGCGGCGCACGAGTTCGGCGTTGGAAAGCGCCTGGCGGTCCGAGCGGAACGCGCGCAGCACCTGCAGGCCCCGCGCGACGGTCAGCAAGGCGGGCTCGCCGGTTTCCCGGTCGGGGTGGGGGGCGTTCATGGCGTCAGAAGCGACTGGCAGATTTCTCTGCTCATGGCCGCGAGGTGCGGCCCCAGTTCCCGCTCCACGCGGATGCGCGACAGGCGGGCGGCCGGGCCGATGCACGACAGCACGAGCGGCGCCTGGCCGACCGCCGCGAGCGGTGCGGACACGATGCCCAGGTTCGGATCCCACTGCGCCGGGCCGGCGCAGAAGCCCTTGTCGTGGACTTGCGAGATGGATTCGCCCAGCAGGCGCCTGAGCGTCTGCCAATCGCGCCGCGCGCGCCGCTCGATCTTTTCGAACAAGTAGTAGCGCTCGGTTTCGGGAAGCGCCGCGAGCAGGGTGCCGCCTATCGGAAACGAGGCGAGGCCGACCCGCATGCCTGCCTCGAGGAGCGGCGGGGCGGAGGATGGCGCAGGCTGGAAGCGCCCGACCAGGACCATTTGCAGGCGATCGCGCGCGTGCAGCGTCACGAGGGTGTCGTGCCGAGCGGCGAAGGCCTGCATGCGCGGCGCCGCCGCCTGCGGGATGTTCGAGTCCGCGGCGGCGCCGTAGCCCAGGGACAGCACGGCGGGCGCCAGGCGGTACCGGCGCGCCGGCCCGTCGTGCAGCAGGTAGCCCAGGGCCAGGAGCGTTCGCGTGATCCGGCTTACCGTTGAGGGCGGCAGGCCGGTGCGCGCGGCCAGTTCCCGGTTGCCGAGCGCGCGGTCGCGGATGCCGAACGCGGCCAGCACGTCCAGCGCCCGGGCCAGGGGCGCGACGAACGGCCGCGGGCCCCGCGAGCGCGGAATGTCAGGCGCGCTCAACGATGGCGGCGAGGCCCTGGCCCCCGCCGATGCACATGGTTTCCAGCGCATACCGGCCCTTGCGGCGCCGCAGTTCGTGCAGCAGGGTCGTCATGATGCGCACGCCCGTGGCGCCGACCGGATGCCCCAGGGAAATGCCGGAGCCGTTGACGTTGAGCCGGTCTTCGAGTTCGTCCATCGAACGGCCCCAGCCCTGGACGCAGGCCAGCGCCTGGCAGGCGAATGCCTCGTTCAGCTCGATCAGGTCCATCTGGTCCAGGCCGAGGCCAGTGCGCGCCAGCACCTTCCGGGTCGCCGGCACCGGCCCGATGCCCATGCGGGACGGTTCGCAGCCGGCGGCGGCCCAGCCGACCAGCCAGCCCATGGGTTCCAGCCCGAATTCGCGCAGCTTGTCTTCGGCCACGATCAGGCAGGCCGAGGCCGCGTCGTTCTGCTGGCAGGCGTTGCCCGCCGTGACGACGCCGTCGCGCAAGATGGGCTTGAGCCGGGCCAGGTCCTCGGCGGTGGTGCCGCCGCGCACGCCTTCGTCCCGTTCGACGATCACCGGATCGCCCTTGCGCTGGGGCACGGCCACGGGAACGATCTCGTCCCTGAAGTGGCCGGCTTCCCAGGCCGCCGCGGCCCGCCGGTGGCTGCGCGCGGCGAACCGATCGCACGCTTCGCGGCCGATGCCGTAGTCGCGCGCCAGGTTCTCGGCGGTTTCTATCATGCCGCTGATCCGGCCGAAGCGGTGTTCCGGCTGGGAGCGCTCGCGCCCGCGGTCCAGCCGGTCGTGCAAGCGGACGGACCCCGCCCGGCTGCCCCAGCGCATCCGCGTGGTGTAGTACTCCACGTTGCTCATGCTTTCCACGCCGCCGGCCATGACTACGTCGGCCGCGCCGGTCTGCACCATCATGGCGGCCGTGGCGATGGCCTGCAGGCCGCCGCCGCAGCGCCGGTCCAGCTGCATGCCGGGCACGTCGACCGGCAGGCCCGCCTGCAGGGCGATCCAGCGGCCCGTGCAAGGCGTTTCGCCGCTCATGTAGCTGTGCGCGAACACCACGTCGTCGAGGCGTTGCGGATCCAGGCCCGTGCGCTCGACGATGGCGCGGGCGACGACGGCGCCCAGTTCCTCGACCGGGACGGTTCTGAACGCGCCGCCGAACGCACCGACGGGGGTGCGCAGCGGGGAAACGATGGCAGCTCTTCTCATGCTCGAATTCCCTGGGGATCAGCCGAACCGGCCGCCCGTGACGTGCAGGACCTCGCCGCTGATGAATCCGGCCCTTTCGCTGGCCAGGAACGCCACCGCGTCGGCGACGTCGCCGGGCTGCCCGGCGCGCTTGATGGGCTGCATCTGGACGGCCCGCTCCTTGATGATGTCATAGGTCGGCAGCGCCTGCACCATCTCCGTTTCCATGAAGCCGGGCGCCACGCAGTTGACCGTGATGCCGTAGCGCCCCTCTTCCATGGACAGGGCCTTGGCCATGCCGATCAGGCCGGCCTTGGCCGCGGAGTAGTTGGCCTGAGTGGGATTGCCCAGGTGGGCGCGCGAGCTGATGTTGATCACGCGCCCCCAGCCTTGCGCGATCAGGTGGGGCATGACCGCGCGCGAGGCGAGAAACGCGCCCTTGAGCATGACCTCCATGACCCGGTCCCAATCGTCTTCGCTCATCTTGACCAGGTGCTTGTCGCGCGGAAAGCCGGCATTGTTGACCAGGATGTGGACGCCGCCGAAGGTGGCCACGGTTTCGTCCACCAGGCGCTGGACGTCGCCGGGCCGGGTGATGTCGCCGATGACGCAGTGCGCCGCCAGCCCCGCGTCGCGCAACGATGCCGCCGTCGCCTCGGCCAGTTCGCCCTGGATGTCGGTCACGACCACCCGCGCGCCTTCCTCGGCCAGGCGCCTTGCGGCGGCCGCCCCCAGGCCGCGCGCCGAGCCGGTCACGATGGCCACTTTGTCTTTCAATCCCAGATCCATGATGTCTTCCTTGGCGTCAGTCGAGGGTGGCGCAGGCGTTGTCGAGCACGGCGACGCCGCGCTCGATGGCGGTGGTGCGCAGCGAGATGACGCGGCCGTCCGCCCACATCTCGGTACGCAGGGTGTCGCCGGGAAAGGCGGGGGCCGTGAACCGCACCCGCATTCCCGTGAGCCGGCCGGCGTCGTAGCCCAGCCACGTGCGCAGGACCGCGTGGGCGGCAACGCCCATGGTGGCCATGCCATGCAGGATGGGCCGGTCGAAGCCGGCCGCGCGCGCGGCGTCGGGCGCCGCATGCAAAGGATTGGAATCGCCGCTCAAACGGTAGATGAGGGCGGCCTGCGGCAGCGTGGGCAGGTCGCACACGGCGTCGGCGGGGCGATCCGGCATGGCGTGCGCCGGCGGCGGTCCGCCTGCGCTGCCGCCCTGGCCGAAGCCGCCGTCGCCCCGCAGCAGGCTGAGCTGGGTCACGGTGGCCAGCAGCCGGCCGCTGGCCGCGTCTCGGATATCGCGGCGCTGTTGCAGGAAGGCGCCTTTGCCTGCGCCCCGGTCCCAGAGCCCGCTGACCTGGTTGGTCCCCAGCACCCGGCCGCTCGCCGGCAGGGGAGCGTGCCACTCGATGGCCTGCTCCGCATGGACCACCCTGCGCCAGTCGATGCCGGTGTCGGGTTCGCGCGCCCAGAAGCCCGGATAGGCCAGCACGTTCGCCAGGGTGGGCATGGCCTTCAGGGCGAGGCCGTCCACGCCCTCGTAGACGTAGTCCAGCTGGCCGGCATCGAGCGGGTCGAAGCCCATGCCGATGCCGAGCGCGTAGAGCTGGGTATCACGGGCCGTGTAGGCATGTTCCATCGTGCCGAACCGGCGCGACAGAAGCGCGGTGGGGGAGATCGAGGTAGGCATCGTCGAGGTGTCCGCAGCAGGCCCCCACCTTGCGGCCGACCCGCGGGCATCGTCAATGAGGCCGTTCCCTTTGTTCCGTACGTCGGAATTACGGCGCAAGACGGAAGCGTGGGCGCATCGATGGCCCGGGGGGCGCTCCGGGCCGCGCAAACCGATGTACGGAACATGATCGGATGGAGCATTGACGCCATCGCGCCGGCCCGCCCAGGATGCAGCGTTCCCACCGAATCCGTTGGCCACCATGATCCGCGATCAAGAAACCCTGAACGGCCTGCTCGGCACCATTGCCCGTTTCGTGCGCGAGCGCCTCATTCCCAACGAGGACATCGTCGCCGAGACCGATGAAATTCCCGCGGACATCGTTGCCGACATGAAGTCCATGGGCCTGTTCGGGCTGACCATTCCCGAACGCTTCGGCGGCCTGGAACTCACGATGGAAGAAGAGGCGCTGGTCGTGTTCGAGCTGTGCCGCGCCTCGCCGGCGTTCCGCTCGCTCATCGGCACCACGGTGGGCATCGGTTCGCAGGGCATCCTGTTCGACGGCACGCCCGAGCAGCAGCAGAAGTACCTGCCGCGCCTGGCGACCGGCGAGCTGGCCGCCTCTTTCGCGCTGACCGAGCCCGAGGCCGGCTCCGACGCGGCATCGCTGCGCACCACCGCCATCCGGGAGGGCGACCATTACGTGGTCAATGGCACCAAGCGCTTCATCACCAACGCGCCGCAGGCCGGCATCTTCACGTTGATGGCGCGCACCGATCCCGCCGACAAGGGGGCGCAGGGCGTGTCCGCCTTCATCGTCGATGCGGACTCGCCCGGCATCGGCTTCGGCAAGCGCGACAGGAAAATGGGCCAGAAGGGCGCGCACACCTGCGACGTCATCTTCGACAACGTGCGCGTGCCTGCCGGGAACCTGATCGGCAAGGAAGGCCAGGGCTTCAAGACCGCCATGAAGGTGCTGGAAAAGGGACGCATCCACATCGCCGCCGTCTGTGTCGGGGTGGCCGAGCGCATGCTGGACATGGCGCTCGGCTATGCCATGGAGCGCAGGCAGTTCGGCCAGCCGATCGCCGGTTTCCAGCTGGTGCAGGCCATGCTGGCCGACAGCAAGGCCGAGATCTATGCCGCCCGCTGCATGGTGCTGGACGCGGCCCGCCGCCGGGACGACGGACTGCCGGTAAGCACCGAGGCGTCGTGCGCCAAGATGTTCGCCTCGGAGATGTGCGGCCGCGTGGCCGACCGCGCCGTGCAGATATTCGGCGGCGCCGGCTACATGAGCGAATACGGCATCGAACGCTTCTACCGCGACGTGCGGCTGTTCCGCATCTACGAAGGCACGACGCAGATCCAGCAGACCGTCATCGCGCGCAACATGGTCCGCGCGATGGGCGGGCGCTGAGGCGCCCGCGCGCGATCGATCCCGTGACCGCCGCCATGGAGCCCGCCGTGTTCGACCTCGCGCCGCACATCCGGCCCGGGGACACCGTGCTGTGGGGGCAGGCGCAGGCGCAGCCCCTGACGCTGATCCGCGCGCTGGTGGAGCAGCGCCGCCGCGTCGGGCGGGTGCGCGTCTTCCTGGGTATCGGCCATGGCCTCGAGCCGGTCCTGGCGCCCGAGCTGGCGGACGACATGGATTTCGTCGGATACTGCGGCGCGGGCTCCAACCGGACGCTGCTGCGCTCGGGCGTCATGGACATCCTGCCGGCGCACTACTCCGAGATGGACCGGATGATTCGCGCAGGGCGGCTCAAGGTCGACGTGCTGTTCCTGCAGTTGTCGAAACCCGACGAGGCGGGGCGCTACAGCCTGGGGATGGCCCGCGACTACCTGGTGTCCGCGCTGGACGCGGCCCGGACGGTGATCGCGGAAGTGGACGAGGACGTGCCCTGGACCTTCGGCGGCCCTTATCTGCGCGAAGGCGACGTCGACCTACTGGTGCCTGCTTCGTGCGGACCGGCGGTGCCCGGAGCGCCGGCCGAACCCGACGCAACGGCGCAGCGGATCGGCCGCCACGTGGCCGGCCTGGTGCCGGACGGCGCCACGATCCAGACCGGGATCGGCACGATTCCCGATGCCGTCCTGGCCGCGCTCGGGGATCACCGGGACCTGGGCGTCCACTCGGGCAGCCTGAGCGAGCGCATGGTGTGGCTGACCGAGGCTGGCGTGATCACCAACCGGCGCAAGCCGATCGACACCGGCGTGACTGTGGGCGGCCTGTTGTTCGGCGGAGAGCGGGTGCGGCGCTTCGTGCACAAGAACCCGGCGGTGCGGTTGCGCGAGACAGGCTACACCCATGCGGGCCCGGTCCTGGACCGCCTGGGCCGGTTCGTCGCCATCAACTCCGCGGTCGAGGTGGATCTGACCGGCCAGGTCAATTCCGAGGTGGCCGGCGGCCGCTATGTCGGCGCGGTGGGGGGGATAGCCGACTTCATGCGGGCCGCCGGCAGGAGCCGGGACGGGGTCCCCGTCATTGCGCTGCCCGCGACGGCGGGCGGGGCCAGTCGTATCGTCGCGAGCTTGTCCGGCCCCGTCACCCTGCCCAGAAGCGACGCCGGCATCGTCGTGACCGAGCACGGCGCGGCCGACCTGCGCGGATTGACGCTGCGCCAGCGGGCGCAGCGCATGCTGGCGATCGCGGCGCCCGAGCATCGCGAGGCCCTGGCCCGGGCAGCGGGCATTTGACGGGCCGGGCCTGCGGGGCCCGTGGCCGCCGATTGTTCCGTCCCCATTTCTTCCGTTCGACAAGCGAATCGCGGTCGCGATAGAATCGCCCCGGAGCAGAAACGCGCAACCTTGCCGCGGCTCCCAACTCGCGCCAGAAAGACATGAACCGCATCGTTCCGAATCAAGCAGCTCAGTGGTGGCGCTTCCGCTAGGAAGCGGCACGTCGTTGCGGTTCGAAACTGCACCCTGCCGCCGTACCCGGTGGCAGGTCGCGAATTCACACAGCTCCCCGGCACGGCGGCTCCCGATCCAGGAGATTGCCCGTGCATCCAGCAGTACTTCCCCTTGCTAGCCGAACCCCCGCGCATGCCTGCCGCGGCTCGTCGTTCGCGTGGCGGCGCCCGTTCGCGGACGGCGCGATCGCCGATGTGTTCCCGGCCCATGGCCGGCTCGATTCCAAGGGATGACCGACATGCTGCTGATGGTGGATAACTACGATTGAGGTCCACTGGCTTCCATCAACCTCCACGGAGAAACTCTAAGTCCTTGTTTTTAAAGGGTTGATCGTCCATCGAGCGATTCTGAAAGCTGGACAAATCCAGTGCTCATGTGTGTAATGGAGTGTGTAACGGGCCAATTTGGAGGCGTTATACACATGGCACTCACAGCACTCAATCTTCTCTCGGCGCGCAAAGTGGAAACGGCGCAGCCCAGGCCCAAGGTGTACCAACTCCGGGACGGAGGCAGCCTCTTTTTGCGCGTTCAGCCTAACGGCTCCAAGCTCTGGTGGTACCGCTACCGGCTGGGCGGCGCTGAACAGGTGTACTCGATCGGGGTATACCCAAAAATCACGCTGGAGGCGGCCCGTGCGGAACGGGACCGGGCAAAGGCGTTGGTCAAGAAGGGACTCGACCCCATCGTAGAGAAGAAGGCGGCGATCGCCCTCCAGGCCGACACATACGAACGCACGTTCGAGACCGTTGCTCGGGAGTGGATCGTCAGCAATGCTCACTGGAGCGAGTACTACACCAACCAAGTCACCAGCTACCTTGAGAAGGATGTTTTCCCCCGGATTGGCAAGTTGCCGATCAGCAGCATCAGGGCTCCACATCTGCGCCCCATCATCAAGGATGTGGCGGCTCGTGGCGCGAAGACTGTGGCGATCCTCATTCGCCAGTGGTGTGGGCAAATCTTCAGTTATGCGGCTGCCCAAGGTCTCTGCGAATTCGATCCTGCCGCCTTGCTCAAGGGACTGGTCAAGCGCCCTCAGGTCCGCCACAACCCTCCTTTGACATGGGCAGAGATCCCGGACTTTCTCAATCGGGTGGACAACGAAGGGGGTTATCAGACGACAGTCCTCGCCCTCAAGCTGATGGCCTTGACCTACGTGCGCACCGTAGAACTGCGCAAGGCCTCCTGGGAAGAGTTCGACCTGGACAACGCCATGTGGTCGATTCCGTCCGAGCGTATGAAGATGCGACGCCCCCATTTGGTTCCCCTGTCACGGCAGGCGGTGGCCGCTCTTAGGGAGCTACATGCTCTAACTGGCGGCGGCAAAGTATTGTTCCCGAGCTACAGGAAGCCGGGACAAGTGATGTCGGCAACGACGCTCAATCAAGCACTCAAGCGCATGGGTTATGGCGGGCGGTTTTCGTCCCATGGCTTCCGTTCGACCGCCACGACGATCCTTGGGTTGCTTGGGTATCCCGAAAAGCGGGTCGATCTCCAACTCGCACACTCGAAGAAGAACAAGGACTCCTCGCGCGCTCCATACGACCACACGAAGTTCGTGGAATCGCGCAAGGTGATCATGCAGGACTGGGCCGACATCCTCGACGCATTGAAGTCGGAGAAAAGCGTTGAAGATGTCACGAGGGCCTTCGGACCCATGTCGAAGCGTCGAACGGCTTTGCTTCGAGTTATCGAGCGCGAGTGACGCCAGCGCGTTAGCCGGGCGAGGCCTCTATCGGATCGACGTACCCGAACGCACCACGACCGCGTAGAGATCGGCGATCGTCGCCAAAGCGCCCTCATGCAGGGCCGCGGCTTCCACATTCACCACGTCCGTGCGGATGGCCCGCGTCGCGCAGGCATCGGCCACCACGGTGGGCTGGTTGCCGCGTAGAAATGCACCCTCGGCGGTGAACGTCACGCACATGTGGGTCATGAATCCCATGACGATGACCTGTTTGTTACCGGCCGCCTCAACGCGCTCGCCCAAATCGGTGCCGACGAATGCATTGGGCGCCGTCTTGACGACCACGGGCTCGTTGGGCAGCGGCGCGACGGCGGGATGAATCTGACCGATCTCGGCGGCGAGGTCGTAGGGCGAGCCCTCTCCACCGTCGTGAACGACATGGATGATGTTGGTGTCGGCGGCGCGCGCCCGGGTCAACAGTTCAGATGCCGAAGCCAGCGCCGGCTGCCAGCCGGCCAGTTCCATGACGCCGCGCGTGTAGGTGTTCTGATAGTCCACGAGGATCAAGGTGGCACCGTCTAACGTGGCCGGTGTGGGGTCCAGTCCGTTGAGCTGGCGCAGCGTGGTCGAGGAGTTCATGGTTGTACTTCCTTGAATGGGAGTGAAATCAGGTCCTTCGGGGACTATCGCCACTTATCGAAAATCCACCGTAACGTGTTGATTTCAAAGGAAATACGTCACGGCAGCTATCGGTGACTATCGCCGGGCAGCGAAACGGATTGACGGTAGAGGTGACGGTAGAAACCGGAGGCCGGATTAAGACCTCCTTGTTTACTATCGAGACCAAATCGGTCTTTGACGGTAAATCGCTCCTCTGGGAAGCTTGTTTCATGCGGCTTTCCGGGTATCAGCAGGTCTCCTGACCCCTGACGGTAAAAGCCGTCACGAACAGGAGGAAAAACCTCGATGCTTACCGACACCGCACTGCGCAATTTGAAGCCTAAGTCCTTGACTTATAAGGCTTCTGACCGGGATGGAATGTACGTGACGGTATCGCCCAGCGGTACCGTCACCTTCCGCTTCGATTACCGTCTCAACGGCCGCCGCGAGACCCTGACCATTGGCCGCTACGGGCCGGCGGGCATTTCTCTGGCGATGGCCCGCGAAAAGCTGCTGGATGCCAAGAAGGCCGTCGCCCAGGGCAAGTCTCCGGCGCACGAGAAGCTGCGTACTCGTTTCGAGCGCCGCATCGACATTCATGTCGCGTTGCTCTCGCTGGCCTGCTGCGTTATCTGCATTCGCCATCTCCCACCGTTTTGTTAGCCGCTCTAAATGGCCCATCCAAGGCGTGTTCACCGAGCAAGCCTGGCGACGGTGGCACACGAGCGCTGGTCAACTCGCACATCAAGCACCTGATTTCGGCCACGCGGGCGGGGCTCTGCATGCGTGCCGTCAACCGGAGTAGGTACAGCCCGAGCTGTTCCGCGCCCGAGCGCTCATAGACATCCGTGAGCAGGATCACATACCCGGCGTCACGTATCTGCAGGAACAACGACTCCATGCCGCTGCGCGCAACATCCAGCAGGTCTTCCATCGGCAAGCGATGGTCTTGCAGGGCAGTCGCGGTGAGGACGCGCGGCGGGTCACTGCGTCCCGGGTCGAGCCTGTGAACGCCCATCGACCGCTGCCTTGAGCGCTCGATCACGTCGTCTGCACGCCAGGACATGTCCGAGGTGGCCTCATGACCGGGTGCACTCCAGTGGCTGCTGAATGCCATGTTTGTCTCCTGGCTTTTTTCTCCTGGCGCCCGCATCAGGGCGGTTTCATCCAGGCGGTCGTGTCTGTCGCAATGTGGCGAGACCTACAAGCTCTGCCGCAGCCTCACCGCGACACCGTTAGCCTTTGCACGCTCAATGATAGGTCCGAAGCTCGAAAAAATGGGTAAGCGGATTAAATGGTTGATCTTACCTTTGCATGAGAGTGAGACAGACCGGCATCTCATCGGATTATCTGGTTGATGCTTCACCTACTGCTGGTGCATGTTTCCTTCGCTAATTCCAGCAAGAACCCCGCACGCCTCAACTTCCCGGTCATCGTTGCAACTCGCTCTCAGTGAAACGAGTTGTTTCTCAAGCGCTTGCAGAGCGGTTATCTGCGACCGCACATGAGAGATGTGATCATCGAGCAAGGCGTTGACGGCGGTACAAGGCTGATGAGGGTCGTCCTGATAGCTCTGTAGTTCGTGAATCTCAGCCAGTGACAGGCCCAGGATTCTGCAGCGACGGATGAAGGCCAGCCCCTCACCATGCTTCTCGGTATAGACACGGTAACCGTTGTCCTGCCGATCAGGCGGCGGCAACAAGCCCTGCTGTTCATAGAAGCGGATCGTCTGTGTTTCGACCCCTACCAACTGCGCCAACTGACCAATGCGCATCAGCCTCCTCCCCAACGGATTCTTTACTCTATTGACCTTATAGTAGCTTTATAGTTCTAAATGGTACCACAACATTGTTCAAGTGGAGTCGTATCATGAGCAAATCCTGTGGTGGCGCCTGTGGCGGTGATGCAACGTCCGCAGCGGATACCGATATACAGGCCTCCTCCGAGGCGCCAGGGAGATGGGTCAGTGTTTATGCCGTGCCGAAGATGGACTGTCCATCAGAAGAACGAATGATTCGCCTAGCCCTGAACGGCTTTGAGGAGATTCGGGCGCTGTCCTTCGACTTGTCGAACCGCCGGCTGAAGGTCGTGCATGACGGCGAGGTCGAGCCCGTCACCTCGAAACTGAAGACCTTGGGGCTAGGCGCCTCGCTTCAGGAAACCGTCGCTGCAAAATGACCATCTCGGGATTTGACCTGCCATTCACCAACCGTACCAAGCGGAGGTTAGTGAAGTCCGTCAACCACCAGGAGAAAGACGGACATGAAGAAGAGCAGATCATCCGGTTCTGGCGGCAGTCCGAGGCCGACCTGTCAATCGTATTCGTTGCGGCCCTTCAGAACCCTTCGAGCACGATCTTGCCGCGCGCCGTGCCGCTTTCGATTTGCGCGTGCACCCGGCGCAATGTCGCCGCATCGATCCTGCCGGCGGTTTCGGTGGCGGTCGACCGGATGCGCCCGGCATCCACCAGCGCCGCCACCTCGTTCAGCAACTGCCCCTGGCGCGCCATGTCCGGCGTGCCGAACATCGAGCGCGTGAACATCAGCTCCCAGTGCAACGACACGGCCTTGCCCTTCAGCGGCAGCGCGCTGAGCTCGGCCGGGTCGTCGATCAGGCCGAAGCGGCCCTGCGGCGCGATCAGCTCGACGATGTCGGCGTAGTGGTGGTCGGTCTGAGTGGTGGAGAACACGAAGCCAGGCGCGCCGAGGCCAAGCGCCTGCACCTGCGGCGCCAGCGGCTGGCGGTGGTCGATCACGTGGTGGGCACCGCACTCGCGCACCCAGGCCTGCGTATCGGGCCGCGACGCGGTGGCGATCACGGTCAGGTCGGTCAGCGCGCGCAGCAGCTGGATGGTGATCGAGCCCACGCCGCCAGCGCCGCCGATGACCAGGATGAGCTGGCCGCCCTGCGCCGTCGGGCGCTTCACGTCGAGCCGGTCGAAAAGCAT
The DNA here is from genome assembly GCF_029845405.1 of Pigmentiphaga sp. GD03639. Lineage (NCBI taxonomy): Bacteria > Pseudomonadati > Pseudomonadota > Betaproteobacteria > Burkholderiales > Alcaligenaceae > Pigmentiphaga > Pigmentiphaga sp. GD03639. Next base: position 27,772 of record NZ_JAOCLR010000032.1, on the reverse strand, counting down.
CTCCCATGCCGTGATCGCGGTGAGCGGCAGCGCCGCTGCCTCGGGGTCGCTAAGGCTGGTGGGCTTTCGGCCGACGATGCGTTCGTCAACGAGGTGGTACTCGCTGTTGGTGCCGGGCCGGGTGATGGAGCCGGCATAGAAGACGGCATCTCCGGCCTTGAAGTCCTTCACATCGGGCCCGACGGCCTCGACCACGCCGGCGGCGTCGAAGCCGAGGATGCCCCACTCGCCGGCCGCTGGTGCACGGCGCACGCGCAGCTTGGCGTCCACCGGGTTCACCGAGACGGCATGGACCTTGACCAGCAGGTCGCGTCCGGTGGCCTGGGGTTTTTCGAGGGTGATGTCCTGCAGCGCGTCTCCGCGCTCGATGGGGCCGGGGGTCCGGTAGGCGACGGCTTTCATGGTCGTGGTGCTCATGTGGTAGATCGGGATGGATCGGTGGTTCAGGCTGGGTCGCGCAGCAGGGCCTCGATGGCCTTCACAAGCTGCGAGGTCTTGCGTGGGTCGAGCGCGTCGGGGTGGGGCGGGGCGAAGCGGCGCGCGTCGTTGTCGAAGTACTGGCCGCTGGCCTGTGCGAACTCGTCGGACAGCGCTGCGCGCACGAGGATGTCGGCGCCGATGCGGATGTCGTGTCCGGCCACGCCAAACCCTTCTTTCGCCATCTTGGTGGCCAGCAAGGAACCCGGGTTCACGGAGACGACCATCGGGCCCTTGTCACCCAGGGCTGTGGCCATCTGGCGCGACCACATGGTGATCGCCAGTTTGCTCTGCGCGTAGGCGGGCATGTCGCCCAGCCGGGTGCGGCCGGCCAGGGCTTCGAGGTCCACCGGCGCTTGCGCTGCAGACGACAGGTTGACGACCCGGCTGCCCGCGCCCAGCAGCGGCAACAGGCGCTGGGTCAGCAGGTAGGGTGCGAGGGTGTTGACCACGAAGCGCACATCCAAGCCCTCGGGCGTGCGGGTTTGAGGGGTCTTGAGCACACCGGCGTTGTTGATCAACACGTCGAGGCTCTTGTGCTGTGCCACGACAGCTTTAGCCATTGCCTCCACCTCGGTCAAGCGCGAGAGATCGGCCACAAAGCTTTCCACCGACCCTGCGCCTGGCAGCGCGGTCAATGCCTTGTGCACCTCAGCGAGCTTGGCCGCGTTGCGTCCATGGATCAGCACGGTGTGGCCTCGCGCCACCAGCGTTTGTGCGGTGGCCAGGCCGATGCCGTCTGTGGCACCGGTGATGAGGATGGTCTTGGGCATGGCTTGTGTTCCTTGTGATCAACAGTGAAGTCTGGCTGAACCGTTTAAAACGGCGCGAAGGCGTCGGTCCGGGCTTTCGGGATGGTCCAGCGTTCCTGCGGACTGATGGTGTTGTGGTGGGCGCCGTGCAGAGGGATCTGGTTACCCTCGCCGTAAAGCCAGAGCACGAGGTTGTGGCGCTCGCCTTCGGTGATGGGCTCCGAGGCATGCGGGACGCTGCCGTGGTGGATGAGGGCGGTGCCGGGCTCGAAGCTCAGGCTCTCGGACTTCCCAGAAACACGATCCATGAAGCGAACCCCGGATCCAGAAAACGCTTCGCCGGGCAGGTTCAGGTTGATGTTGAGCGTCACCGCCGAGGCGTCCGTATGAGGGCGCAAGGAGGTGTCTTTGCCGGCCTGCCACTGGATGGAAAATCCAAAGGTCTGGCTGTCGTAGCCATAGACATCGGGGAACAGCAGTCGCGAAATCGGCCGCATGAAGTGGTCCATCAGGTCGCGGTAGAACTTCTGGAACTCGGGTGCGGCCAGGTAACCCTCGGAGCGGGGATCCAGCATGGCGCCACCACGGTTGAGCACGATCCCGTAGGGAGGGCGCAGTGGAATGCCCGCATCAGCGACACGGCCCATGAAATGGCGGAGCTCTTTGAGGCGTTCAGGATCAAGGAACTGGGCCTTGTAGACGTTGGGAAAGACCTCCGTCTTCACCTCGCCCTCCTGGCTCGGGTCGGCCCAGCTGCGCTCGACGGCGTTGCGCAGACGGGGGTCGTACATCGACCGGTCCAGGCCGATGTGCCCGTGTTCACCGTTGGCTTGCCATTCCTGCCACGCGGCTTCAAACAGCTGTGCGTTCTGGTCCCAGAAGGCCTGGACGGCGGGGTGCCGCATGAGCATGGCTTCGCGGCTCGGCAGGGCGAGTTGGCGCGCTTGGGTCAGTGGAGATGTGGACATGGTTTGATGGCCTTTCAGGGTCGGGCGTAGCGCACAAGGGTGCGGCTCTCGATGCTTTTTCGAGGGGATTGTTGGCGCCGATTCAAATCTGACCAGGCGGGGGTGCGGCTAAAAACTTGGACTACCTGGAGGTAGTTCATGTATTCCTACGAAGACCGCAGCCTTGTCGCGGTTCGCAACGATGGGCGCGCGGCCGATCCAGCCGGTGAGGTAGCGAGACGCAACAGGGTGAACAAATGGGACCAGCCGGTCGTGCTGGTCACGGTCGCGCGCCAGACCGCTTTGCCGTCCGAGGTGGGCTGGAGCATGCCGTGGTCTTGCTGTTGATTTCCACGCATTGAGGTGGACTTCTCATTGCCCTCGCTACGTGTGATTCGGGTCTTGGAGCAAATCATGCAGTGGCGTGGCAAACCCCAAGTCATTCGCTGTGACAACGGGCCTGAGTACATCAGCGCAATACTGGAAAACTGGGCGAGCGCCAAAGGTATCTGCCTGGAATACATCCAGCCAGGTAAGCCTCAGCAAAATGCCTATGTGGAGCGCTTTAACAGAACCGTTCGCTATGAATGGCTGTCGCAGTAGCCGATGGGACCTTGGCCAGCGAATTCCATCAGGGACCGTGGCAGTGAGCTGCCGCACCAGTCCGGATATACGCGTGCAATCTTGACCTTCCCGCCATCACGAAGTGGAGGCTTGGCAAACCGGGGCGTCCATATACGCTCTTATCCACAGCCGACCATCACAACGTCGGCTTCCACCCCTGGCTCACGATTCAAGCGGCGCGGTGGCTCAGTTCTACTTCGGCGCGGACAATCCTGGCCAAGCTGGCCGCGATCGTGGACGCAGGCGCGCTCAAGCCCTTGCTGGACGAGCCGCGCTTCGGCCTCGCCGACGTCGGTCGGGCGTATGCGCGACTGGGCAGCGGGCAGGCCATCGGCAAGGTCGTCGTGGAGATCTGACCCTTTGCCGGGCTGATCGGCCCGCCCACCGAACCCGAAAGACCCGAGCATGTCGACCAAAGCCACCGTCAACTACCACGTCAGAAAGGATGCTCCGCAGGCGTTCGAATTCGATGTCGACGGCGTCGTGGGCCATCTCAAGTCCCCCGAACTGGTGTCCATTACGGTGTGCGTGGCTGACCTGCGGGGCAGCGCCCTGCAACCCAACTTCAGAGACGACGGGATCGCTTTTGTATCCAGTCCCTCCTGTGTGACCGACTTTGAAAGCGGCACCGAATGGCAAGCCGCCTACGAGCAGGAACTCGACGAGCTGCTGAAAGCACAGATTGGCGCGAAGGAAGTGATCGTCTTCGACCACACGGTTCGCATCGATGACTCGGGCGCCGCCCGCCGCCCGGCTCGCAACGTTCACAACGACTACAGCCGAACCGGCGCAGAGCAACGGCTGGTTGATATCGTTGGCGAAAGCCGCGCCCGGGCTTTCCACGCGGCGGGCTTCGGCTTCGTCAATGTCTGGCGGCCGGTTGAGCGGGTCATCCGTTCCAGCCCGCTCGGCTTCATCTGGCCCCGCTCGATGCGTCCCGAGGATTGGATGGACATCGGTCTCGTCTACCCCGACCGTATGGGACAGATTCTGGGCGTTGCCGCCAACCCGGAACATGAGTGGTTCTACACCTCGGGCATGAGGCCGGACGAGGTCACCATCTTCAACATTTACGACAACCGCGGGCGTCCACACCTGGCCCACAGTGCGCTGGATCTGCAAGGCGATGCGCAGGTGACATCCCCTTGTTGACGCCGACCGAAAACTGACCATCTGGTCAGATTTGAATCGGCGCCAACACGAAGAACCGCAACAAGTCGCGCATCCGCGCGCGGGTGGAGCACGTGTTTGGCGTGGTCAAGCGGCTATGGGGCTTTAGCAAGGTGCGCTACCGGGGTCTTGCCAAGAACGCCACGCGCGCATTCACGGCCCTGGCGCTGGCCAACATCTACCTGAGCCGATCAAGGTTGATGACACAGGTGCGCCCATGACCATGAGGGCTGCAAATGGGCCGAAAGGCCCGAGAAACAGGCTCCCGGGGGCCGCAGAAAGGGCGTTCGGCCACCTGCTGGAGCTACCTCGACCCGTCACGAACCCGAACGGGCTCTTTGGCGGGGCTTATTCAGCGTAGCCTTAAATCAGACCCTGGTGTTTTGGCAGGGCAGCTACGACGACGGCATGACGTACCTCCGACGGGTTCGGCAGCAGTGCCTTACGGATGATCCGGACCACGCTGGCCTGCCAACTCGGGGATCTGCCTCAAAAAATGCGGCGCGCCGCAAGCAGTTTGCGCAGATCCGTGCCGGGGTCGGCGAGCACAGCGCGGTCCGGCAGCGCCTCGTTACCCAGCAGTCGCTTGAGCGACGAAAACTCACGCACGTTGTTCATGCAGGTCACGCCGACCACGCGACCCCGATGCAATTGGATCAGCGAAAACTTGGCGCCGACCGATGCATCTCCACGCACGATCTCGTCGTCGCCCATCGAAACTCCGGCCACCTGGATGTGCAGATCGTATTGGTCTGACCAATACCAGGGGATGTCGGCATAGGGCGTTGCCGTCGGGTCAAGCAAGGTGCGCGCGACAGCCAGCCCTTGATTCTGGGCGTTTGACCAAGTCTCGATGCGTTCGAAGCGCCCGCTGACCGGGTTGCGCTGGCGGGTCACGTCACCAATGGCATAGACGCCGGGACAGGTCGTGCGGCCAAGGCGATCGACGAAGATGCCGTCGTCGCAGGCAATGTCGGCGGCGCGCGCCAGTTCGTCGTTGGCGACGACGCCGATGCCTACGACCACCAGGTCGGCCTCCAGCCGAGCGCCGTCGTCGAGCACGATCGCGTGACCGTCGAACCCGGTCACCTGACGGCCCAGACGAATGTCGACGCCTCGTTCGAGGTGCGACCGTGCGACGACGGCTGCAAGAGTCCCCGATGCGCAGCGGTTCATCAGCCGATCGAGGGCTTCGATGACGGTGACCGTGGCACCGAGGCCACGCGCCGTGGCCGCGAGTTCGAGCCCGATTACCCCGCCGCCGATCACCACCAGCCGGGCGCCCGGCGCGAGCCCGGCGCGAATGCGTTGCGCGTCGTCCAGGGTGCGCAGCGTGATGACCGGCATCGGGGCGTCCTGCAGCGCCGGCAGGCGGCGGGGCGTGGCGCCGGTGGCGAACACCAGGGTCCCGTAGCCGAGGCTGCGGCCGTCGGCCAGCAGCACTTCACGCCGCGGCGTGTCGACCTTGCACGCCGGCGTGCCGCGCAGCCACTCCACATCGCGCGCGCGGCTCAGATCGAGGCGGATCTTGTCGGCGACACCCTCGCGCAGGAACTCCTTGGACAGGGGCGGGCGGTCGTAGGGAGTCTCGACTTCGTCGCTGACGACGACAATGCCGCCACCGAACCCGCCGGAGCGCAATCCGCCGACGAACGACACGGCGGCCAGGCCACCGCCCAGCACGACCACGGGGCCTTGCAGCACAGCCTCGGTCATTTGAGCAGGCCGTCCTTGCGGATCACTGTCAGCGCCCGGTGCACATGCGACGTCAACACGGCACCGGCGAGGTCGGCATTGCGCGCCATCACGGCCTCGAAGATCGCCCTGTGCTCGTCGTGCACTTCGACCGGCGGCGGCCCCTTGGTGACCGAGACGCGGCGATAACGTTCGGACTGCTGGTACAGCAGTCCGCGAAACCTGAGCATCCACTGCGACGTGCAGGCCGCCACCAGCATTTCGTGGAAATGGCGGTTGCAGACCTCCCAGCCGTCGAACGCGCCTTGGGGATCGACGCGCAGGCGTTGCTCGGCCAAGGACAGCTTATGAAACGCACTGACGACACTCGCTTCCCAGTCGTCCTTGCCGAGTGCGATGCTCTCGCGCACCGCTTCGCATTCGAGCAGAGTGCGCATGCGCGTCAGGTCTTCGAGGTCGGCGAGCGACATCGGCGCCACACGGAATCCGCGCTGGCCTTGCGCCACGACGAGGGAATCGGACACCAACAATGCCAGCGCCTCGCGCAGCGTCCCCGCGCTGACCTGATAGGTCGCCTTCAGATGTTCGACGCGCAGCTTCTGTCCGGCTTGGTGGCCCCCATTGATGATGTCCCGGCGCAGCTGGCGATACGCCGTCTCGATCAGCGTTCGAGGCTTATCTGCGGCTTCATGGGCTTCCAAGACATCAGCGTCGGCGAGTGACATGGCGGGAAATGAGATTCTGGGTTGACGGTGGGGACGGAACTGATCACGATGATATCAGAAAAAATCTCGATGAAGTTAAGGGTTTGCACCATGCGCGTTCCGACCATCTATTCACAATAATCTCGATATTAAATGAACCTGTCGGGACTGGGTGCCAACAGCTCGGACGGCCATTCCTCTTTTTGATCGGATCGCAATGACTGCACCTCCGTCTCCCGAGATCGGCAAGAGCATTGTCGCGGCAGGGTTGCGCACCAACTACCACGATCTCGGCCAGGGCTTTCCGGTGCTGATGATCCACGGGTCTGGCCCTGGCGTCAGTGCCTATGCGAACTGGCGCCTGGTGATGCCCGAGCTTGCCAAGGATCGGCGTGTCATCGCGCCCGACATGGCCGGATTCGGCTTTACCGACCGTCCAGCCAGCGCTGTTTACACGATGGACGGCTGGGTCGCGCAGGGGATCGGTCTGATCGACGCCCTCGATCTGGCGCAGGTCGATCTGGTGAGTAATTCATTCGGCGGGGCGTTGTCGCTAGCGCTCGCTCATTCGGCGGGGCGTTGTCGCTAGCGCTCGCGATCCGTCATCCCGACCGGGTCCGCCGCCTCGTGCTGATGGGCGCCGCCGGTGTGAACTTCGAGCTGACCCCCCCGCTCGATGCGGTCTGGGGCTACACGCCGTCGTTCGAGAACATGCGCAAGGTCATGGACTGGTTTGCCTACGACCGCAACCTGGTCAGCGACGAACTGGCGCAGCTGCGCTACGAGGCGAGCAACCGCCCGGGCTTCCAGGAGTCGTATGCGGCGATGTTCCCGGCACCGCGGCAACGCTGGGTTGAGTCGCTGGCCAGCAGCGACGACGACATCCGCAAGCTGCCGCAAGAGGCACTGATCATTCATGGCCGCGAGGACCAGGTGCTGCCGCTGTCGAATTCGATCCGGCTTTCACAGCTGATCCTGCGCTCGCAACTCCACGTGTATGGACGCTGCGGGCACTGGACCCAGATCGAGCACGCGCAGCGCTTCGCCCAGCTCGCCGGCAATTTCCTGGCCGAGGCCGACGCTGCCTGAACGCGCGATGGACCCGACAAAGTCTGCGTCTACAGCTGCGGTGCCGGTCGCCGGTGGATGCCAGCACCTCGTTCGCCTCACCCAGACCGGGGAGTCCTATGACTGCGCCGAATCGGAGACCCTGTTGCAGGGCATGGTGAGGATCGGTCGCAAGGGCATTCCGGTTGGCTGTGTGAATGGCGGCTGCGGAGTCTGCAAGATCAGCGTGCGCGTGGGCAGCGTGCGCAAGGTGGGCGCGATGAGCCGGGCTCACGTGTCGGCCGAGGAAGAGGCGCGTGGGGTCTGCCTGGCCTGTCGGGTGTCACCGCTCCAAGGCGTCGAGGTCGAGGTAGTGGGCAAGATGAAGAAGGCGTTTAGCTTTCAGTGGGGTGCCGGCGCTTCGTCCCGAAGCGGCGCGGCTGGCGAAACGAATCAGTCGAAGGAGACATGAAATGAGTGTGATGAGAATCGGGCATGTCAGCATCAAAGTGATGGACATGGCGGCGGTGGTGAAGCACTACGAGAACGTGCTGGGCATGAAGCTGACGATGGAAGACAAACACGGCAACGTGTGCCTCAAGTGCTGGGACGAATGGGACAAGTACTCCGTGATCCTGACCCCGTCCGATCAGGCGGGCCTGAACCACGTGGCCTACAAGGTCAAGAGCGATGCGGATCTCGATGTTCTGAAGCTCAAGGTCGAAGCCAGCGGCATCAAGACCCAGGTGTTGCCCGAAGGCACGCTGCCGTCGACTGGCCGGATGTTGCAATTCACGCTGCCCAGCGGGCACGAGATGCGGCTGTATGCGATGAAGGAATGCGTCGGCACCGAGGTCGGCTCCATCAATCCGGACCCCTGGCCCGATGGTCTGAAGGGGGCTGGTGCGCATTGGCTCGACCACGTGCTGCTGATGTGTCCATTCGATCCTGGTCAGGGCGTCAACAAGGTGGCCGAGAACACAAAGTTCTTCATGGAAGTGCTCGGCTTCTTCCAGACCGAGCAGATCACCGTGGGGCCGGGCGGCGCGTTCCAGCTGGCCTCGTTCGTCTCGTGCTCGAGCAAGCCGCACGACATTGCGTTCGTCGGCGGCCCGACCCCCGGCCTGCACCACATCTCGTTCTTCCTCGACTCGTGGCATGACATCCTCAAGGCTGGCGACGTGATGGCCAAGAACAAAGTTCGCATCGACGTGGCGCCCACGCGCCACGGCATCACGCGCGGCGAGACCATCTACTTCTTCGACCCGAGCGGCAACCGCAACGAGACCTTCGCCGGACTGGGCTACCAGGCCCAGCCCGACCGGCCCGTGACCACCTGGACCGAGGACCAGGCGGCGCGAGGGATTTTTTACCACACCGGCGTGCTGCCGGGCTCGTTCACCGAGGTCTACACCTGAGTCGCAGACTGGTCTGTCAGACCCGCAGGAACCCCGGCACCGCGCTTCGGAGCCTTTTCACGCAGCCTTGAAATCGAGACCATGGACAAGCCTCTAACTACGGCTTCCCGGCGCACACCGACAAGGAATACCTCGGCACGGTGATCCCGCTGATGAAGCAGGCCAAGGTCTCGGCGCTGCTGATCCCCGGCATCGGCACCGTCGATCAGCGTCGAAATTCGGTTCGTCTGACGACAGAAGAAACACATGCCGTTCGCCCAGAGCTACATGCTCGAAGGCCGCACCGAGGAGCAAAAGCGTGCGGTGATCGAGAAGGTGACGCAGGCGCTGCACGAGGCGATCGGCGCGCCGAAGGAGAAGGTGCGTGTGTGGATCTACGACGTGCCCAAGGAGAACTGGGGCATAGCCGGGCAGACGGCCAAGGACAGCTTATGAAACGCACTGACGACACGATCAGCGTTCGAGGCTCATCTGCGGCTTCATGGGCGTCCAAGACATCAGCGTCGGCGAGTGACGTGGCGGGAAGTGAGATTCTGGGTTGGCGGTGGGGACGGAACTGTTCACGCTGCCATCAGCAAAAATCTCGATGAAAGTTAAGGGTTTACACCATAGGCATGTACATCAATATTCATGATAATCTCGATATTAAATAATCGTCCGGTCGTGCCGGAGCCTATCCTTGAACCTTGATTGAGAAAGATTGAGAAAGATTGAGAAAGAACCATGAATGCCCACCATTGCAAACGTATCGCTGTAGCCATTCTCTCGTTCGGCGTATGGATAGGTACCGCCTTCGCCCAGGGTTATCCGAACAAGCCGATCAAGGTGATCGTCGGCTATCCGCCCGGGGGGGATACCGATGCCATGGCGCGGCTGTTTTCCGAAAAACTGGCGGCGCGGCTCGCACAGCCGGTCATCATTGAAAACAAGCCGGGTGCCGGCACCATCATCGCAAACAGCCTGGCCAGTCGCGCTGCGGCCGACGGCTATACCTTGCTGTTCACGCCCAATTCGTTCACTATCGCGCAGCTGGTGATGAAGGTGTCGGGGTCGACCAGGTACGACGTGCTCGATGGTTTCGAACCCATCATCCACACGGGCGACCAAGTGTTGCTGCTGGTCGCCAACCCGTCCTCGGGCTTTACCAGCGTGAAAGACATGATCGCTTCGGCCAAGAGTGGCAAGCCTCTTAACTACGGCACCCCCGGTGCCGGTTCCCCGATGCATATCAGCGGCGAACTGCTAAACCGAGCGGCAGGCATCAAGATTCAGCACGCCCCCTATCGGGGGACCGCTCCGGCCGTCAATGATGTCGTGGCGGGGCATCTGCCGCTGGCGTATATCACCCTGGGTCCGGTTGCCCAGTACATCAACACGGGCAAGTTGGTGGCGCTCGCGGTCACCGATACGAAGCGCTCGTCGTTGCTGCCGAACGTTCCGACACTGTCCGAGTTGGGCTACAAAGACGCCGTCGTCGGCGCCTGGCATGGTTTCTTCGCACCGAAAGGAACTCCGCCCGAAGTGGTTGCACTGCTCAACTCGCACTTGAACGAAATCATCCGGATGCCGGATGTGGTGGAGAAGATGGCCGTCTTTGGTGCGATCCCTGTCGGCGGTCCGCCGAGCGCTCTCGCGAAGCTCAATGCCGCGGAGTTGCAGAGGATGACGCAGGTCATCAAGGAACTCGGAATTCAGGCCGATTGATCACCAGGCTCTCCGCTGCGCGCTATGCGGCCAGATTCGGATGGCCGAGCTCTTTTTCGATGCCGTCGGTTCGAAGGGTCCTCTAACGGCAGTTTGTCCAACCTCGATCGATCTGCGGTGCACGGGCGCTGATCGATCGCGCACCACCGGCCCGACTGGATTGGCGCAGTTCGCTGCGTGCGCCCGGGGTGCTGTCCGGCACGGTGCAGCGAGCGCATACGCGCGGACTTTCGCGCATTCGGGACGGGGTCGCGTGTAGCCCATCTTTACCCTTGAGGAATACTGCAATGAACAAACCTGAATCCACGCCGGCCGATGCGATGAATCGCAGCCACATTGGCGTCGAAGAGCTGATCGATGATCGGCGCGCCGAAGGAATATTCCGTGTCCATCGGAGCGCCTTCCTCGACCCTGGTATCTTTGAACTCGAGATGTCGAAGGTGTTCGAGTCAACCTGGGTCTTCATCGGGCTCGAGAGCCAAGTCGCGAGGCCGCACGATTTCATCACCAGCCACATTGGTCGCCAGCCGATCATCCTCACAAGGACGGCCGGCGGAACGCTGGGCTGCTTTCTCAACAGCTGCCGTCACCGGGGCCCGCTGCTCTGTCCGTTCAGCGGCGGCAACCAGAAATTTCACGTGTGTCGTTACCATGGATGGGTTTACGACAGCTCGGGTCGAAATGTCGGCATCACCGACCAACAGGAGGGTCAGTATCCAGATTCGTTTGCAAGCGGCGACCATGATCTCGTGCCGGTTGCCCGGCTGGAGAGCTATCGCGGTTTCGTATTTGCCAGCCTGTCGCCGAACGTTCCCGGCCTGCGCGAGCATCTGGGCGGTGCACATGTGTTTCTGGATATCGTTGCCGATCAAGCGCCGAACGGCCTGGAGTACGTCGCCGGGGCCATTGACTACACCTTCGATGCCAACTGGAAGCTTCAGTTCGAGAATGGGCTCGATTTCTATCACTTCGCGTCGACCCATAGTTCGTATGTCGACATCCTGAATCGTCGCATCCAACCCTCGGCGACGCCGGGTCCGACGTCTTCCGCAGTCAAACAGGAGTCGGCGCTCACCGGTCAGGGGACGTTCAGTTTTCCGCGCGGGCACTCGGTGATGTGGTCCACCCTTCGGCCGGGTCAGGCTCAGCATGCTGCGGGCGATGTCGGTGATGCGCCGTCGCCTGCCGCTGAGGGGGACGAGGGCGTCAGGAGAAAGTGGCGCATGCGCCAGCGCAACCTCACGATCTTTCCCAATCTGCAGATCATCGATATCCAGTCGATGAAGCTGTCACTTCAGCTGCGCACTTGGCAGCCGCTTGCGGTTGACAAGACGCGAATAAGCTCGCATTGCCTCGCTCCGGTCGGCGAGGCTCGCGGCGAGCGACGGTCGCGCATCCGCGCGTACGAGGACTTCTTCAACCCCAGTGGGCTCGCGACTTCCGATGACAATGTCATGTACGAGTTTTGCCAGAGCGGGTTCAGGGCCATCGCGGCGGGCCCGACGCAGGGCTATCTGCGCGGTTTGGGCGAGTTGCAGACCAATGGCATGGAGCACGCCGCGGAGCTGAATATCGACGACTGTGAATCGGCGTTTGGATCGATCACGTTTGGCAATGAAACCTGTTTTCATGCAGGTTATCGGGAATGGCAACGCCTGCTGCTCGCCGAGGACTCCAGGAGTTCCGTCATCGTCCACAGCCCGCGCGCTGCCGGCCAAGCGACGGCGGTTGAGCGACCCGTCGTTGACGACGCCGTCGCGACGGGTTTGAGGAAGTCGCCATGATGAGTTTGAGGAAGTCGCCATGATGAGTTTGAGGAAGTCGCCATGATGAGTTTGAGGAAGTCGCCATGATGAATCACGAGGCCACGGCAGTCGCCACGGAGATCTTGTTCCGGGAGGGGATGTATCTGGACCGGCGCAGATGGAAGGAGTGGGTTGGTTTGTATGCGCCCGATGCGGTGTATTGGGTTCCGGCCTGGCGCAACGAGTACGACGAGATCGACGATCCGGATACCGAGATCTCTTTCATCTATCACGATTCGCGCATCGGCCTTGAGGAGAGAATCAGTCGAATTCAATCGCGAAAATCGGTTACCGCCATGCCACTGCCGCGCACGACGCATTTTGTGAGCAATGTCATGGCGAGCCCGGCCGGGGCAGAGACGATCGAGGCCCAGTCGAGCTGGATGGTGCGCGTCTACGATCCCCGGACCGCCAAGCAGCACGTTCATTTTGGCTGGTACGAACTACAGATGAAACATAAGGACGGGCAGTGGTTGATTGCGCGCAAGAAGATTCATTTGCAGAACGACCTGGTTCCCGCGGCGATGGATTTCTATGCGCTCTGACCCGCTGCGCCGGCTGTCACGGGCAGTGCTGGTTTCTCCTCTGGCGGGAGGAAGGTTTGCAGAGCGTCGCCATGCTGTGCAGCGAGCGGTCAAGTCGAAGGCTGCTCGTGGGAAAGTGCTTACGTTGTGCTGCCCATCCCCGATCTGATGAACGACCCCATGGTGCGCGAGGCCTATCTCGGGCTCGGCGTCGAAGCAACGGAGACTGCCGCATGAGTCTGTGGCTGGATCTGCTGGGCGCCACCGTGCGCCACGTCGACACTCCAAGCTTCGGCAACATCCGCATCGTCGAGACTGGCGTGGGCAAGCCCGAAGCGCTGCTCCTGATGCACGGCATCGGCGGCCACCTGGAGGCCTATGCGAAGAAAGTGCTGGCTTATCGGCCGGCCCGACTATCACGTCTTCGCTTTCGACATCGTCGGCCGCGGTATTGCCGACCATTCGATGATCCTGAACGCCATCGTGACCGCCAGCTCGCTGGCTGCCGGGCGCGCCTTCCCGACCCTGCACTGACATGTCAGCAGCCCTTGCCCAACGAGAGGACCCTTGCATGAGCGACTCCAAGACGATGACATTCATCGCCCGCATCGACGATGTCGAGGCCGGCTACGCCCTTCAGGTGCCTGTCGAAGGCCGCGAGCCGGTGGCGCTGGTGCGCCTAGACGAAGGCTATTTCGTCATCGACGACACTTGCACCCATGGTGCGGCGTCGTTGTCCGAGGGCGACATCGTTGGCTGCGAGATCGAGTGCCCGTTCCACAGCGGCCGGTTCGACATCCGCACCGGCGCCGCCACCGCGTTTCCGTGCGTCAAGGCACTGATGATCTACCCGGTCAAGGTCGAAGGCGACGAGGTCTACGCCGCACTGGACGCGGGCACGCGTGCCGACGAATCCACTTCCTGAAGGAGCCTCACATGGACGCTGCACCCCAAACTCTGCTCGACGACGACGTTCACCACGAAGACGGGCAGCGCGCCGTCGATCGGCGCATCTTCGTCGACCCCGATCTGTTCGAACTCGAGCAACGCCAGATCTGGAAAAGGTCTGGGTCTATGTTGCACATGAGAGTCAGCTGCCCAAGCCCAAGGACTCCCGCGCTGATCTGGGAGTCTGGCGAGCGACCAGCACCTTTCGCGGGCGGGTGCACGCTGCCCATCACCCTGGTCTACGGCCAGCGTTCGCACGAGGAGCTGTACTACGACGCCGAGTTCCGCGCGCTCGCCGAACAGCACGCCAACTTCACGTACGTGCCGGCGCTCTCGCACGAGCCAGAGGGCTCGGACTGGGACGGCTTCCGCGGCTTCGTGCACGAAGCGGCCAAGGCGCATTTCGGCGGCAGCTTTGCGGGCCAGAAGGCCTACCTGTGCGGGCCGCCGCCCATGATCGAGGCCTGCATCTCCACCCTGATGCAGGGCCGCCTGTTCGAGCGCGACATCTACACCGAGAAGTTCCTCTCGGCGGCCGACGCGCAGGCCGCCCGCAGCCCGCTGTTCAGGCAGGTCTGAGGCCGTTGCCGCCCTTCGTTTCGCTCTTCCCATGCGCACGCACCACCTCCAGGAACATGGCCAGCACCGGCGACGGATCGCCGCGCCGGTAGAGGCAGCTCAACTCCAGGTCCTTGAGGTGGCGGCTGCGCAAGGGCACGAACACCACGCCCGGCAGGCGCAGGCTGGCGGCCGACCGGGTGGCGATGGTCAGCCCGAAGCCACTGGCCACCAGGGCCACGGCCGTCACCACGTCCTCGACGTCCTGCTCGACCGCCAGCCGCACGCCTTCCTGGCGGAAGGCCTCGGCCACTTCCTGCGCCAGCCCGTGGATGGCCTCGTTGGGGTAGAGGATCATGGGCAGCCCGTCGAGGTCGGCCATCCCGACCTGCTGGCGTTGCGCCAGCGGGTGCGCTTCGTGCATCGCCACCAGCAGCGGCTCGCGCAGCACCGACTCGACCACCAGGTCCGGCTCGGGCGGGACCAGTCGGTTGAAGCCCACTCTGATGCGACGTTCGCGCAGCGCCTGCAGCTGCTCGGACTTGGTGAGGTTGTGCAGCGCGATGCGCACCTCGGGCCGCTGCGCGTGGAACTTCGCGAGCACACGGGGAATGACGTCCAGCACGCCCGAGCCGTAGATGCCCACGTCGAGCTGTCCGGTCAGGCCCTGCGCCGCGCGCCGCGTGCGCTCGGCCGCGCGCTGCGCCAGGTGCAGCAGGTTGGGCACCTCGTCCAGCAGCGTCTGGCCCGCCTCGGTCAGCTCCACGCCGGCCGGTGTGCGCAGGAACAGCGGCGCGCCCCCATCTCGTCTTCCAGCGCCTTGATCTGGCGCGACAGCGGCGGCTGCGCCATGTGCAGGCGCTCGGCCGCGCGGGTGAAGTTGCGCTCTTCGGCGACCGCCAGAAACTGGCGCATGTCTTTGAGATCCATGGGGCCTCCTGGTTCGGCTTGCAATACCTCACCAGTATAGGGTCGCAAAAATTCGGTATTGGACGGTATGACCGCTCCGCCCTATCTTTGGCAGCTGAAGCTGCTGCGTTGAAGAAGAACTGAGACATGTCCCTGTTTGATTCCCGCCCCAAGTTCGCAGTGCACGTGGCCCAGACGGACGAGACCTTTCCCTGCGCCGGCAATGAAAGCCTGCTCACCGGCATGGTCCGCCTGGGCCGCAAGGGCATCCCGGTGGGTTGCGTCAACGGCGGCTGCGGGGTCTGCAAGGTCCGCATCGTCGAGGGACAGATCAAGGCCCTGGGGCCGATCAGCCGTGCACACGTGACGCTCGACGAAGAGAACCAGGGCTACACGCTGGCATGCCGCGTGGCGCCCCAGACGCCGGTGAACCTCGAAGTGGCCGGCAAGTTGAGCAAACCGTTTTCCAAGGGGCGCGCAGAGTCTGCGACTGCCAGCCCTTCGATTCAGCAGCAGTAACCAACCACCAGGAGACACAACATGGGTGTGATGCGCATCGGGCACGCGAGCCTGAAAGTGATGGACATGGACGCCGCCGTCCGGCACTACGAGAACGTGCTGGGCATGAAGACCACCATGAAGGACAAGGCGGGCAACGTCTACCTCAAGTGCTGGGACGAATGGGACAAGTACTCGGTCATCCTGACCCCGTCGGACCAGGCCGGCATGAACCACCTGGCCTACAAGGTCGAGAAGGAAGCCGACCTTGAAGCGCTGCAGCAGAAGATCGAGGCCTGGGGTGTGAAGACCACCATGCTCGACGAAGGCACCTTGCCCTCGACCGGCCGCATGCTGCAGTTCAAACTGCCCAGCGGGCACGAAATGCGCCTGTATGCCAGCAAGGAGTTTGTCGGCACCGACGTGGGCAACATCAATCCCGACCCCTGGCCCGACGGCCTCAAGGGCGCGGGCGCTCACTGGCTGGACCACTGCCTGCTGATGTGCGAGATGAATCCCGAGGCCGGCATCAACACCGTGGCCGACAACACCCGCTTCATGACCGAGGCGCTGGACTTCTTCCTGACCGAGCAGGTGCTGGTCGGACCCGAAGGCAACATGCAGGCGGCGACCTGGATGGCCCGCACCACCACGCCGCACGACATCGCCTTCGTCGGTGGGCCGCGCAGCGGCCTGCACCACATCGCCTTCTTCCTGGACTCGTGGCACGACGTGCTCAAGTCCGCCGACGTGATGGCCAAGACCAAGACGCGCATCGACGTGGCCCCCACCCGCCACGGCATCACGCGCGGCGAGACGATCTACTTCTTCGACCCGAGCGGCAATCGCAACGAGACCTTCGCCGGCCTGGGCTATCTGGCCCAGCGCGACCGGCCGGTGACGACCTGGACCGAAGACCAACTGGGCAGCGGGATCTTCTATCACACGGGCTATCTGGTGCCGTCTTTCACCGAGGTGTACACGTGATCACCCCCCTGCGCCACTGACGCGGCTTCCCCCCCTCTCTGGCGCGCCTTCGGCGCTTGGAGGGGGGACGGCACCTGAGGCCCGGCGGAGCCGGTTCCTCGGTGCCCCTCGAACTGGCTCCCCCTCCTTCTCATTGTTCTTCTGATGACAACCGCTCTTTCTGTTCCTTCTGCCGTCATCTCCGCATCTGCGGCTTCGCTGGCCTGCCAGGCGGCGGTGGCGCATGCGGAGGCATCGGGCATTCGCATCAACGTGGCCGTCACCGATGCCTCGGGCACGCTGGCCGCTTTTCTGCGCATGCCCAATGCCTTCCTGCATTCGATCGACATCGCGATCGACAAGGCCTACACCGCCGCGAGCTTCGGCTTTCCCACCTCGCAATGGGGCGGCGTCATCGGTGACGACGAGCTGCTGCGCATCGGCCTGAACCAGCGCCAGCGCCTGGTGCTGTTCGGCGGCGGCCTGCCGGTCGTGACCGACGGCCAGCGCATTGGCGGTATCGGTGTTTCCGGTGGCTCGGCCGAGCAGGACGAGGCCTGCGCCCGCGCCGGCCTGAAAGCCCTGGGCCTCGACTGATTTTTCATCTCACTCACGCACCATGAAACAGTTCCTGAACTTCATCAACGGCGAATTTGTCGCCACCGCCAAGACCTTCGACAACCGCAACCCGGCCACCAATGAAGTGGTCGGCCAGGTGCACGAGGCCGGCCAGGCCGAGGTCGACGCCGCCGTGGCCGCGGGCCGTGCCGCGCTCAAGGGCGAGTGGGGCCAGATGAGCGTGGTCAAGCGCGCCGAGCTGCTGCACGCGGTGGCCGACGAGATCAACCGCCGCTTCGACGACTTCCTGGCCGCCGAACTGGCCGACACCGGCAAGCCGCGTTCGCTGGCCTCGCACATCGACATCCCACGCGGCGCGGCCAACTTCAAGATCTTCGCGGACATCGTCAAGAACGTGCCGACCGAGAGCTTCCAGATGACCACGCCCGACGGCGGCACGGCCATCAGCTACGGTCTGCGCACGCCCCTGGGCGTGGTCGGCGTGATCTGCCCCTGGAACCTGCCGCTGCTGCTGATGACCTGGAAGGTCGGCCCGGCCCTGGCCTGCGGCAACACCGTCATCGTCAAACCCTCGGAGGAAACCCCCGCCACCGCGACCCTGCTGGGCGAGGTGATGAACGCGGTCGGCGTGCCCAAGGGCGTGTACCAGGTGCTGCACGGCTTCGGCCCAGGCTCGGCCGGCGAATTCATCACCAAGCACCCGGGTGTCAACGGCATCACCTTCACCGGCGAGACCCGCACCGGTGAAGCCATCATGGCCGCCGCCGCCAAGGGTGTGCGCCCGGTGTCGTTCGAACTCGGCGGCAAGAACGCCGGCATCGTGTTCGCCGACGCCGACTTCGACAAGGCGATCGCCGGCATCACGCGCAGCGCCTTCGAGAACTGCGGCCAGGTCTGCCTGGGCACCGAGCGCGTCTACGTGCAGCGCCCGATCTTCGACAAGTTCGTCGCGGCACTGAAAGCCAAGGCCGAAGGCCTGAAGATCGGCGGCCCCGACATGCCGGGCGTGGGCATCGGCCCGCTGATCTCGGCCGAACACAAGCAGAAGGTCATGGGCTACTACGCCAAGGCCAGGGCCGAGGGGGCGACCGTCGTCACCGGCGGCGGCGAACCGGCCATGACGGGCGAGTACGCCAACGGCCACTTCGTCCAACCGACCATCTGGACCGGCCTGCCCGAAAGCGCCAGCGTGATCCGCGAAGAGATCTTCGGCCCCTGCTGCCACATCGCGCCCTTCGACACCGAAGAGGAAGCGATTGCGCTGGCCAACGCCACCGACTACGGCCTGGCCACCACCGTGTGGACGCAGGATCTGGGCAAGGCGCACCGCATGGCCGCGGCCATCGAGGTCGGCCTGTGCTGGATCAACAGCTGGTTCCTGCGTGACCTGCGCACCGCCTTCGGCGGCAGCAAGGCCTCGGGCATCGGCCGCGAAGGCGGCGTGCACTCGCTGGAGTTCTATACCGAGCTCCGCAACGTGATGGTGAAGCTGTGATCTCCCCCCTGCGCCGCTGCGCCCTGGAAGAACGGCCTCGTGCGCCGACAGCGAGTGGGCCGGGGCGACTGGTGCAGTGAAGTAAAGGAGGAGGCGGGCGCGCAGCGACCGACGGGGGACATGAACGGAACCAGTCGTCCCGGCCCACTCGCCGCCCCTTCAACGCAAAGACCTCAAGGACAAGACACATGAATGCCCCACACAACCCTGAAATTGCGCTGAGCGTTCGCACAGGCAGCTTCAACACCAACGTGCACGACCTCGGCAGCTCCAAGCCGGGACAGCCTCCGGTGCTGTTCATCCACGGCTCCGGTCCGGGTGTGAGCGCCTGGGCCAACTGGCGCCTCGCCATGCCGGTCATCGCAAAGGACCGCCGCGTGATCGCGCCCGACATGGTGGGCTTCGGCTACACCGACCGCCCCGCCGGCATGACCTACAACATGGACACCTGGGTGCAGCAGGCGCTGGATGTCATGGACGCGATGGGCGTCGAGAAAGCCGACGTGGTCGGCAACAGCTTTGGCGGTGCGCTCTCGTTGGCGCTGGCGATCCGCGCGCCGCAGCGCGTGCGCCGCCTGGTGCTCATGGGCTCGGTCGGTGTGCCCTTCCCGATCACGCCGGGCCTGGACGCGGTCTGGGGCTACGAGGCTTCGCTGGACAATATGAAGCGCATCATGGACGTGTTCGCACACAACCGGGGCTTGATCACCGACGAGCTGGCCGAACTGCGCTACCAGGCCAGCGTCCGCCCCGGCTTCCAGGAATCGTTTTCGGCCATGTTCCCCGCCCCGCGCCAGCGCTGGGTCGACGCCATGGCCAGCCCCGAGGCCGCGATTCGCGCGCTGCCGCACGAGACGCTCATCGTGCACGGCCGCGAAGACCAGGTGATCCCGCTGCAGACCTCGCTGACGCTGAGCCAGTGGATTCCCAACAGCCAGCTGCACGTGTTCGGCCACTGCGGCCACTGGACACAGATCGAACACGCCGCGCGCTTCGTCCAACTGGTGTCGAACTTCCTCGCCGAAGCCGACGCGCAGGGCGCCGCGTCCGCCTGACCCCTTTTCCCACACAGAACACCATGGACAACTCCAAGATCCAGCACTACGGCGACGAGCTCTACCAGTCGCTGCTCGACCGCCAACCCGTCGCTCCGCTGACCGACCGCGAAGCGGACATCACCATCGAGGACGCCTACCAGATCCAGCTGCGCATGATCCAGCGCTGCCTGGACGCGGGCGAGCGCGTGGTGGGCAAGAAAATCGGCGTGACCAGCAAGGTCGTGATGGACATGCTCAAGGTCAACCAGCCCGACTTCGGCCACCTGCTCTCGGGCATGGTCTACAACGAAGGCCAGCCTATCCCGGTGGGCACCATGATCGCGCCCAAGGCCGAGGCAGAGGTCGCCTTCATCCTGGCGCGCGACCTCGAAGGCCCCGGCGTCACCGCGGCCGACGTGCTGCGCGCCACCGACTGCGTGATGCCGTGCTTCGAGATCGTCGAATCGCGCATCAAGGACTGGAAGATCAAGATCCAGGACACTGTGGCCGACAACGCCTCCTGCGGCGTGCTCACGCTCGGCGGCCTGCGCAAGAGCCCGCGCGACCTCGACCTCGCGCTGGCCGGCATGGTGCTGGAGAAGAACGGCGAAATCATCAGCACGTCCTGCGGCGCATCGGTGCAGGGCTCGCCGGTCAACGCGGTGGCCTGGCTGGCCAACACGCTGGGCCGCCTGGGCATCGGCCTGAAGGCCGGCGACATCATCCTCTCGGGCTCGCAGTCGCCGCTGGTGCCGGTGGTCGCGGGCGACAGCCTGTATTGCAGCGTCGGCGGCCTGGGCGGCACGTCGGTGCGTTTCGTCGCCTGAGCGGGAAGGAAACAACCACATGAAACTCGACAAGAACACCCTCGCCCAGCTCGCCGAGCACCTGGAAAAAGCCGAGCTGAAGGCGCACGACGTCACCAAGATCACCGACGACCACCCGGACATGGACTGGGACGACGCCTACGCGATCCAGGACATCATCCGCGCGCGCAAGGAAGGCCGCGGCAACAAGACCGTGGGCCTTAAGTGCGGCCTGACCTCCTACGCCAAGATGAAGCAGATGGGCGTGGACACGCCGGTCTTCGGCTTCGTCAGCGACTACATGGCCTGCGCCGAAGGCAGCGACATCAAGACCTCCGAACTCATCCACCCCAAGGTCGAGGCCGAGATCTGCGTCGTCACCAAGGCGCCGCTCAAGGGCCCGGGCTGCCACGTCGGCGCCGTGATGGCCGCCATCGACTTCGTGATCCCCGGCGTGGAGATCATCGACAGCCGCTACCGCGACTTCAAGTTCGACCTCAAGAGCGTGATCGCCGACAACACCTCGGCCTCGCGCTTCGTGATCGGAGGCCGTGCCCGCCGCGTGGACGAGCTGGACCTGCGCACGCTGGGCGTGGTGCTGGAGAAGAACGGCCAGATCGTGGCCATGGCCGCCGGTGCGGCCGTGATGGGCCACCCGGCCGCCGCCATCGCCGCCCTGGCCAACCACCTGGGTGCGCGCGGCCAGGAAATCCCGGCCGGCAGCTTCATCATGACCGGTGGCGTGACCGAAGCCATCGCGGTGCAGGCTGGT
Source organism: Pigmentiphaga sp. GD03639 (assembly GCF_029845405.1). Lineage (NCBI taxonomy): Bacteria > Pseudomonadati > Pseudomonadota > Betaproteobacteria > Burkholderiales > Alcaligenaceae > Pigmentiphaga > Pigmentiphaga sp. GD03639. Next base: position 6,337 of record NZ_JAOCLR010000032.1, on the reverse strand, counting down.
GACAGCGTGAACGTGCGCTTCCAGGACCTGGGCACGGTGGGCATGCGCTTCGTCTGAGCACCGCCCTGCGAAGCCTGCGCCCATGAACGCACCCGCCACCCCGTCGCGCGCCGTGACCGTGCTGGTCACGCGCCGGGTCGCGCCCGGTGCGGTGGCCGGCTTCGAGGCGGCCATGGCCGGCATGATCGAGGCGGCAACGCACTTTCCCGGCCACCTCGGCGGCCAGCTGGTGCGCCCCGGCGAGGCCGGCAGCGGTGACGAGCCCCTGCTCTACCACGTGGTCTTCGCGTTCGACAACGACGCGCACCTGGCCGCCTGGCAGGACTCGCCCGAGCGCTCGCACTGGCTCGCGCAAGTCGCCCCGCACACCATCGGCGCGCAGGAGATGCGCCGCGTCAGCGGGCTGGACTAATGGTTCGCGCCGGCGGGCAGCACCACCAAGGCGCCGCCGCGCTGGAAGGTGGCGGTTGTGACCTGGCTGGGCATCTTCCCGACCGTGCTGCTGCTGTTCCTCACCGTGGCGCCGCTGCTGGCCGACTGGCCGCTGGTGCCGCGCACCATGGTCATCACCGTGCTGGTGGTGGTCCTCATGACCTGGGTGGTGGCGCCGCGCCTGACCCGCTGGCTGGCCGGCTGGCTGCACGCCCAACCGCCCGCAGGAGAGCGCCCATGAGTCTGGCACCACGCCCCCTGGCGGGACAGACCGCCTTCGTCTCGGGCTCGACCGCCGGTATCGGCCTGGCCATCGCCCAGGCCCTGCTGGCCGACGGTGCCCACGTGATCATCAACGGCCGCAGCGAAGCATCGGTGCTGCGCGCGCTGCACACCCTGCGCGAACAGCGCCCGCAGGCCGAGGTGTCCGGCATCGCCGCCGACCTGGGCATCGCCGCCGGCTGCGAGCAGGTGGCGACCAGGCTGGCCCAGGTGGACATCCTGGTCAACAACCTCGGCATCTTCGAGCCCAAGCCCTTTGAGCAGATCGCCGACGCCGACTGGCAGCACCTTTTCGAGGTCAACGTGATGAGCGGCGTGCGACTTTCACGCGCCGCCTTGCCGGGCATGCTGGCGCGCAACCGCGGCCGCATCGTCTTCATCTCCAGCGAGTCGGGCATCTGTCCGCCGGCCGAAATGGTGCACTACGGCATGAGCAAGTCGGCCCAGCTGTCCGTGGCACGCGGCCTGGCCGAGTGCTGCGCCGGCACCGCCGTCACGGTCAACAGCGTGCTGCCCGGCCCCACGCTGACCGAAGGCGCACGCGCTTTCTTCGACACGCTCGCCACACAGCAGGGCCTGAGCTTCGACGAAGCCGCGGCCCGCTTCTTCCGGGAAGCGCGGCCCACCTCGCTGCTGCGCCGCTTTATCCGCCCCGACGAAGTCGCCGCGATGGTGGCCTACCTCTGCAGCCCGCAGGCCAGCGCCACCACCGGCGCCGCGCTGCGGGTCGACGGTGGCGTGGTGCGCACGCTCACCTGAACCTTTTTTCTTCTTCCCCCAGGAGTCAACCCATGACGAAAAAAATCAAGTGCGCCCTCATCGGGCCCGGCAACATCGGCACCGACCTGCTGGCCAAGCTGCAGCGCAGCCCCGTGCTCGAACCCGTGTGGATGGTGGGCATCGATCCCAACTCCGACGGCCTCAAGCGCGCCAAGGAGATGGGCATCAAGACCACCGCCGAGGGTGTGGACGGCCTGATTCCGCACATGAAGGCCGACGGCGTGCAGATCGTGTTCGACGCCACCAGCGCCTACGTGCACGCCGAGAACTCGCGCAAGGTCAACGAACAAGGCGCGATTATGATCGACCTCACGCCCGCCGCCATCGGCCCCTACTGCGTGCCGCCCGTGAACCTCAAGCAGCACGTCGGTCAGCGCGAGATGAATGTGAACATGGTCACCTGCGGCGGCCAGGCCACCATCCCCATGGTCTACGCGGTCAGCCGCGTGCAGCCGGTGAGCTACGGCGAGATCGTCGCCACCGTGTCCAGCAAATCGGTCGGTCCCGGCACGCGCAAGAACATCGACGAGTTCACCCGCACCACGGCCGGCGCGGTCGAGAAGGTGGGCGGCGCGAAGAAGGGCAAGGCCATCATCGTGATCAACCCGGCCGAGCCGCCGCTGATCATGCGCGACACGGTGCACTGCCTGGTCGAAGGCACGCCCGACGAGGCCGCGATCACGAAGTCGGTGCACGACATGATCCTGGAAGTGCAGAAGTACGTGCCGGGCTACAAGCTGGTCAACGGCCCCGTCTTCGACGGCAACCGCGTCTCGGTCTTCATGGAGGTCGAGGGCCTGGGCGACTACCTGCCCAAGTACGCCGGCAACCTGGACATCATGACCGCCGCCGCCGCGCGCACCGCCGAGATGTTTGCCGAAGAAATCCTGAAGGGCGAGCTCGTGCTCGAACCCGTCGCCGCCTGACCCGGAGCCCCACCATGAGCCAGCAAAAAATCACCCTGCACGACATGACCCTGCGCGACGGGATGCACCCCAAGCGCCACCTGATGACGCTCGACCAGATGAAGAGCATCGCCTGCGGCCTGGACGCCGCCGGCGTGCCGCTGATCGAGGTCACCCACGGCGACGGCCTGGGCGGCTCCAGCGTCAACTACGGCTTCCCGGCCCACTCCGACGAGGAGTACCTGGGCACCGTGATCCCGCTGATGAAGCAGGCCAAGGTCTCGGCCCTGCTGCTGCCCGGCATCGGCACCGTCGACCACCTGAAGATGGCGCACGGCCTGGGCGTGCACACCATCCGCGTGGCCACGCACTGCACCGAAGCCGACGTGAGCGAGCAGCACATCACCTACGCCCGAAAGCTCGACATGGACACCGTGGGCTTCCTGATGATGGCCCACATGAACAGCCCCGAAGGCCTGGTGAAACAGGCCAAGCTGATGGAGGGCTACGGCGCCAACTGCATCTACATCACCGACTCGGCCGGCTACATGCTGCCCGCCGACGTGAAGGCCCGCCTGCAGGCCGTGCGCGACGCGCTCAAGCCCGAGACCGAGCTGGGCTTCCACGGCCACCACAACCTTGCTATGGGCGTGGCCAACTCGGTCGCCGCCATTGAGTGTGGCGCCACCCGCATCGACGCCGCCGCCGCCGGCCTGGGCGCGGGCGCAGGCAACACGCCGATGGAAGTGCTGGTCGCCGTGCTCGACCGCATGGACGTGCAGACCGGTGTGGACGTCTGGAAGATCCAGGACGTGGCCGAAGACCTGGTCACGCCCATCATGGACTTCCCGATCCGCATCGACCGCGACGCGCTCACGCTGGGCTACGCCGGCGTGTACGGCAGCTTCCTGCTGTTCGCCAAGCGCGCCGCCGTCAAGTACGGCCTGTCGGCGCGCGACATCCTGGTCGAACTGGGCCGCAAGAAGATGGTCGGTGGCCAGGAAGACATGATCGAAGACACCGCCATGACCATGGCCCGCGCGCGAGATGCGCGCGAGCAGAAAAAAGCCGCCTGAGGAACACAGCCCATGCAACGCAGAGATTTCATCGCCTCCGTGGGGGCCGGCCTGGCCCTGGCACCCGCCGCTGGTTGGTCGCAGGACGCCTACCCCGCCCGTCCCGTCAAGCTCATCGTGCCCTTCCCGCCGGGTGGACCCACCGACATCATGGGCCGCACCGCGGCCAAGGCCATGGGCGACGCCCTGGGCCAGTCCTTCGTGGTCGAGAACAAGGCCGGCGCCGGCGGCAACATCGGCACCGACGCGGTGGCCAAGGCCGCGCCGGACGGCTACACCATCGGGCTGTCGGCCATCAGCAGCCTGGCCATCGCGCTCTACCTCTACGACAACCTGCCGTTCCAGGTGGAAAAGGACTTCGCCCCGATCTCGCTGGTGGGCACCACGCCCTGCGTGATCGTCGTGCACCCGAGCGCACCGTTCGCCGACCTCAAGGGCTTGGTCGCCTACGCCAAGGCCAACCCGGGCAAGCTCGGCTACGCCACGTCCGGCATCGGCACCAGCAACCACCTGGCGGCCGAGCTGCTGCAGTCGGTGGCCGGCATCGAACTCACCAACATCCCCTACAAGGGGTCGAGCCAGATCGTGCCGGACCTGCTCTCGGGCACGGTGATCATGAGCATGGAAAGCTCGTTGGCCACCACCTTGCAGCACATCCGCAGCGGCAAGCTCAAGGCGCTGGCCGTCACCTCGCCCACGCGCGCCAAGGACCTGCCGGACGTGCCGACGGTGGCCGAGTCCGGCTACCCCGGCTTCGCGGTGGAGACCTGGTTCGGCCTGGTCGCCCCCGCCGCCACCCCGGCCGCCGTCGTGCAGAAGCTGCACGACGCCTGGGCCAAGGGCGCCAAGACCGCCGAGGCCCAGGCCGCGTTCGACAACATCTCCGGCAACCTGCGCGTCACCACGCCCCAGGAGTTCGGCGCCTTCATCAAGGCCGAGAACAACCGCTGGGGCTCCCTGATCCGCAAGCTGGACATCAAAGCCAACTGACCCCGGGAGACCACCACCATGCCGTTCGCACAGATCTACATCCTCGAAGGCCGCACGCCCGAGCAGAAGAAGGCCGTGATCGAGAAGGTCACCCAGGCGCTGCACGAGGCCATCGGCGCGAAGAAGGAAACCATCCGCGTCTGGATCCACGAAATGCCCAAGGAGAACTGGGGCATCGCGGGCGTCAGCGCCAAAGACCTCGGCCGCTGACCAGGACCGGAATCGCCGCCTAGCGCTACCAGGGGCGCGTGGTCGTCGTGACCGGCGCCGCGCAGGGCATCGGCCGAGCCTGCGCGCTGCGCATGGCGGCCGAGGGCGCGCGCGTGGTGCTGGTGGACCGCGCCGCCGGCCCCTGCGAAGCGGTGCGCGACCAGATCACCGCTGCAGGCGGCGAGGGCCTGCTGGTGGCCGCCGACCTGGAGCAGCACGAAGGCGCGCAGGCCGTGGTGCAGGCGGCCCTGCAGGCCCACGGCCGCATCGACGTGTCGGTGCACAACGTGGGCGGCACCATCTGGGCCAAGCCGTTCTGGGAATACACGCCCGACGAGATGCAGCGCGAGATCAACCGCTCGTTCTGGCCCACGCTGTGGTGCTGCCGCGAAATGGCGGCGCTGATGAAGCGCCAGGGCGATGGCGCCATCGTCAACGTCGGCTCCATCGCCACCCGCGGCATCTACCGCGTGCCCTACGCCGCGGCCAAGGGCGGCGTGCACGCGATGACGGTGGCCATGGCGATGGAACTCGCCGAATTCGGCGTGCGCGTCAACTGCGTCTCACCCGGTGCCATCGACAACGGCCAGCGAATCGTGCCGCGCAACCAGCAGCCGCTGAGCGAAGCCGAAACCGGCTGGATGAAAGCCATCTACACGCAGTCGCTGCGCGACACGCCGATGAACCGCCTCGGCACACCGGAGGAGATCGCCGCGGCCATCGGCTTCCTGGGCGCGCCCGAAGCCTCGTACATCACCGGCCAGGTGCTGTTCGTGGGCGGCGGTGCCATCGGCTGAGGGCGGCTGGGATGAAGACGGTGGCCCAACTTGCCGAAGCGATCTGGGCCGCCCGCCAGGCCGGGCGCACGCTGGACGCCGACGCCACCGTCGGCTCGCCCGACCTCGCCACCGCCTACGCCATCCAGCGCGCGCTGCTCGGCCTGCGCCTGGCCGCCGGCGAGCGCGTGGTCGGGTGGAAGCTGGGTTACACGTCGGAAGTGATGCGCCGCCAGATGGGCATAGCCCGGCCCAACATCGGGCCGCTGACCGACCGGATGCTGCTGAACTCGGGCGACGCGGTGCATGAGCGCCTGGTGCAGCCGCGGGTCGCCTGCACATCAACCCGGTCAACGAACGGCTCCATCAAAGACGCCAGTGCAGCGGTTGCCGTCATCAGTGAGTGCAACTTTTCCTGGCCTTCGTTGACCGAATTCGGTGCCCCATTTGGCGTGGCGGCCTTGGAAACCAGCGGCCGGTTTGTGGTGAAGTGCTGCCATTCAACAGTCAGTGTCGAAAGTTGCTTGGAGTTGAACGTAAACCAAGGTGCTGGACTCCAGAACGCCTTTACAGGCCATGACGGACTGGTACGCTAAAAGGCCTGATTTGTTTGTCAAGCGCCGCTACGATCATCCGGGATGCGACAGCTAAGGGGCCCTCAACTCAATGGGAGACCATCATGGAAAGCTCTGGCAATTGCGTTCATCACGAGCCATGGAACAAGGGGAAGATAGTTGGGCAGAAGGCACCCTTCAAGGTCAAAGACGTTTGGGCCCTGCGCGTACGCCTTCAGATGCAAGGCCGGGTTCGCGAGCTCGCACTCTTTAAGGCTGCGCTGAATAAGTCGAGAGGTGGCGCGAGGTTTGCATGCATTGAGGCACCAGAG
>NZ_JAOCLR010000031.1:0-57307 GCF_029845405.1 Pigmentiphaga sp. GD03639 | reverse complement strand
CGCGGGGCGGCCGGCGGCCCGCCCCACGCCCTCGTAGTGCAGGCCGCAGGACCTCACGTAGGCAGGATCGTACAGATTGCGGGCGTCGAATACGGCCCGCGCGCGCAGGGTCTGGGCAAGGCCGCGGAAATCGGGCGACTTGAATTCGCGCCATTCGGTCATGACCACGAGCGCGTCGGCGCCGCGGCACGCGGCGCGGGCATCGTCGGCGATGGAGAATCCGTCCTGCCCCAGGGCGCGCAGCGCGTTCGCACCGGCCACGGGGTCGTAGCCGCGCACCGAAGCGCCGGCGCGCAACAGACGTCCGATCAGGTCGATGGAGGGCGCCTCTCGGATGTCGTCGGTGGCCGGCTTGAAGGCCAGCCCCCATACCGCGATGGTGCGGCCGGCCAGGCGGCCCCGGAAAAAGCGTTCGAGTTTTTCGTACAACAGCGTCCGCTGGCGGAGGTTGACCGCCTGCACGCTGCCCAATATATCGGCCGCCGCGCCATACTCGTCGGCCAGCCGTATCAACGCGCGCACATCCTTGGGCAGGCAGGACCCGCCGTATCCCGCCCCGGCATACAGGAAGTCGTAGCCGATGCGGGGATCCGCGCCGGTGCCCCGACGCACCGATTCGATGTCGGCGTCGACTTTCTCGGCCAGGCAGGCGAGTTCGTTCATCAGCGAGATCCGGGCCGCCAGCATCGCGTTCGAGGCGTACTTGGTGAACTCGGCCGACCGGATGTCCATGCAGATGAGCCGGTCGTGGTTGCGGTTGTAGGGCGCGTAGAGCGCGCGCAGCAAGGCGCCGTCATCGTCGTCGGACGTGCCGATCACGATGCGGTCCGGCCGCTGGAAGTCCTCGACCGCGTGGCCTTCCTTCAGGAACTCCGGATTGGAGGCCACCCGCAATTCGCACGGCGCGCCGCGACGAGCCAGCTCGGCTTCGACGACTTCGCGCACGCGGTCGCACGTGCCCACCGGGACGGTGGACTTGACCACCACCAGCAGGTCGCGCGTGGCCGAGCGCGCGACGTCTCCCGCCGCCTGCAACACCTGGCCGATGTCCGCCGCGCCATCCTCCCTCGAGGGCGTACCCACCGCGATGAAGACGGCGTCGGCATCCGCCACGGCAGCCGGCAGGTCGTCGGTGAACACCAGCCTGCCCGCCGCCGCATTGCGCGCGACGAGCGTGTCCAGCCCGGGTTCATAGATGGGCAGGTGGCCGCCCCGCAGCAGATGCAGCCGGGCGGCGTCGCGATCCACGCAATGCACCCGGTTGCCCACGTCGGCCAGGCAGGCTCCGGTCACGAGTCCCACATAGCCGGCGCCGATGACGGCGAGATTCATGGCCTTGCTCCCTTTGGATATCGGTACCCCCATCCAGCAAGTTCCATTCCCCCGGCGAACGCCTCAATCTGGTTACACCTGTTCCCGCCGGCCGGTGGCAAGGTAGCCGCCATGAGCCCATCACTCTCTTCCCTGACCATCGTTTCCCCGCACCTGGACGATGCCGTGTTCAGCTGCGGCACGTTGCTCGAGCGGACACCCGGGGCCACGGTCGTCACCGTTTTCGCCGGAACGCCCCGGGACGCCCCGCTGACCGACTGGGATCGGCAATGCGGCTTCGCAAGCGCGCAAGCAGCCATGCAGGCGCGCCGGACCGAGGACGCCAAGGCGCTGGCGATGCTGGGCGCCAGCCCGGTATGGCTGGACCTGCTGGACGCGCAGTACGGCGGCGCCTATCGGCCGGAGGACATCGAGCAGCATCTCGCCCCCTGCCTGGACCGCCGGCGCGGCGGCATGGTGGCCGTGCCGCTGGGCCTGTTCCACTCCGATCATCAGGTGGTCCATGAGGCGTGCCTGCGCCTGCATGCGGGGCATCCGGAACTCGAGTGGCTGTGCTACGAGGACGCCTTGTACCGCCGACTGCCGGGCCTGCTGCAGGACCGCCTGGCCTCGCTGCTGCGATCGGGATGGCGGCTCACGCCGGTCATCGCGCCAACCTCCGCGTCAGGCGCCAAGGCGCGCGCCGTAAGGGCCTATGCGAGCCAGTTGCGCGCCTTCGGCGAAGGCGGCTACGAGGATACGGACCTGCCTGAACGACTCTGGAGGCTGGAGCGCCATGACATCGGCTGAACCCCGCGTCACCGTCGTGGTACTGACTCATGACAGGTGCGACGAAGTGCTGCGCACGGTCGGCGGACTGAGCGCACTGCCCGACAGGGTACGGCGGTGCGTGGTGGACAACGGCAGCCGGGACGGAAGCGCGGACGCGCTGCGCGCGGCCTTTCCCGGCGTGCACGTCATCGAGGCCGGCGGCAACCTGGGCGCCGCCGGGCGCAACCTGGGCGTACGGTGGGCCCGCACGCCCTACGTCGCGTTCTGCGACGACGACACCTGCTGGCAGCCTCATTCGCTGGACCTGGCCGCCGACATCCTGGACCGCCATCCGGACATCGCCGTGCTTTGCGCACAGGTACAGGTGGGTGACGACGGACGGCCCGATCCCGCATGCGAGCGCATGGCGCGCAGTCCGCTGCCGTCGCGCGGGATGCCGGGCAAGGCCCTGCTCGGCTTCCTGGCCGGTGCCGCCGTCATGCGGACCTGCGCCTTCCTCGAGACCGGGGGCTATCATCCCGCCTTCTTCATCGGGGCCGAGGAAGCGTTGATGGCCCTGGACTTCGCGGCGGCAGGCTGGCGCATGGTCTATTGCCCGCGCATCTTCACACGCCACTACCCATCTGCCCGGCGCGACGCTCCGCTGCGGCGGCAACTGCTGGCCCGCAACGAGATCTGGACGGCGTGGCTGCGCCTGCCCCTGGCCGAGGCAGGCCGTGAAACCCTGCGTATCCTGCGCGGCCTGCGGGGAACCGCCCGCCTTGGCGTTGCCTGGTCGGCGTTGCGGGGACTGCTGTGGATTCCCGGCCAGCGCCGGGTCGTTCCGCCGCAAGTCCTGGCCATGCGGCGGACGCTGGCGCACGATGCGCAGGCCGGCGCGGGCCCCGTGCCGCTGCCGGGCCGGCGCTCGGCCCCATCCTCGCGCGAACGCTGACGCTACCCGGATTCCCCGGGTATGCATATTGCTGTGGGCCGCGTTCCGGCGCGACCGCGCCGCCACGGGAGTCCGTCGTCCATGGCCCAGGACCCGAGCGCCAAGCCCCTCGTTCAACAACTCGCCCGCACGCTGGGGCCGCCCATATGGGCGGCGCGACGGCGGGTGCTCACGGCGCTTGCCCTGCTCATCCTGGCCAAGCTGGTCATGGTCGCGGTTCCCATGGTGCTCAAGAGCGTCGTGGACGAATTGAGCCAGCCCACCCATCCCCTGGTGCTGCCCGTCTTCCTGCTGCTGGCCTATGCGCTGCTGCGCTTCCTGGGCACCCTGTTCAACGAACTGCGAGACGTGGTGTTTTCGCCGGTGCTGCACCAGGTGGTGGCCGAGTTCAACGAGCGCACGTTCGCGCATCTGCACCGCCTGGGGCCGCGCTTCCACATCGCACGCCAGACAGGATCGCTGGCGCGCGACGTGGACCGCGGCTCGGCGGGAATCACGTTCCTGCTCGGCACCACGCTGTTCACCGTCGTGCCGACCCTGTTCGAGATCGGCGTGGTCGCGGTCGTCCTGTCCATCGGCTACGACATCTGGTTCACCGTCATCGTGGTGCTGGCGTTGCTGGGCTACGGCATCTTCACCTTCGCGCTGACCGAACGCCGGGCCGCGCTGCAGCGGGAGATGAACGTTGCGGATTCGGCCACCAGCGGACGCCTGGTCGATACCCTGCTGAACTACGAAACCGTCAAGTTCTACACCAACGAACGCTACGAGCTGGTGCGTTTTCGCAAGCTGCTGGAACGATGGCGCCAGGCGGGCGTGGCCAACCAGCACGCCCTGTCCGTGCTGCACGTCGGCCAGAGCGCCATCATCGCGATGGGCGTGGCCTCGGTCATGCTGCTGGCCGGCCGCGAGGTGGTCCTGGACCACATGACCGTGGGCAGCCTGGTTCTGGTGAATGCCTACATCATCCAGATCAGCCTGCCGCTCAATACGCTGGGCATGGTGTTCCGCCAGTCCAAGGACGCCATCATCAACGCGGAACGCCTGTTCGCGCTGCTGGACACGCCGCCCGAAGCGGACGAGGCGCGCCAGTTGCCGCCGCTGGATTTCAAGCGGGGCGAGGTACGGTTCGAATCGGTCGATTTCAGCTACGAGCCCGGCCGGCAGATACTCTGGAACGTGGACTTCCGGATCCCGCCCGGCGCGACGGTGGCCGTGGTGGGCGGCAGCGGCTCGGGGAAATCGACGCTGGCGCGACTGCTGTTCCGCTTCTACGAACCCGACACCGGCCGGATCACCATCGACGATCAGGACCTGGCCGGCGTCGACCAGAAGAGCCTGCGCGCCCATATCGGCATGGTGCCGCAGGACACCGCGCTGTTCAACGAGACCGTGGCCTACAACATCGCCTACGGACGGCCCGGCGCCTCGATGGCGGAAATCATCGAAGCGGCGCGGGCCGCGCGCATCCACGAGTTCATCAATGCCCTGCCCGCCCAGTACGACACGATGGTGGGCGAACGCGGCGTGAAGCTGTCCGGCGGCGAGCGCCAGCGCATCGCGATCGCCCGCGCGATCCTGAAGAATCCTCCCATTCTCATCTTCGACGAGGCGACCTCGGCGCTGGACACCATGGCCGAACGCGCCATCCAGACCGAGCTCGCGCAGCTCTCGCGCGACCGGACCACGCTCATCATCGCCCACCGGCTGTCCACCGTGGTCGATGCCGACGAGATCCTGGTGCTGGACCAGGGCCGCATCGTCGAGCGGGGTACGCACGAAGCCCTGCTGGCCGGCCAGGGCATGTATGCCCAGATGTGGAACCTGCAACTCAAACAGAGCGAGCTGGAACGCACCAGCCGCCAGCTCAGCAGGCAGCCCGTCAACATGGTGGCGCTGGTCGCCAGCGTGCTGGACGGCCTGCGTCCGCTGATCGAGGAACGCGCCATCGAGCTCTACACCTTCATGGGATCCCATCCCTATCGGGTCACCGGCGACCCCAGCACCTTGCAGCAAGTCGTGTCCGAGCTTTGCATGAACGCCATCGCCGTCAGCCCCCCTGGCGGCCGCATGGAACTGCGGCTGGATACGACGGACGGCAACGCGCAGTTGTCCATCACCGACGGGCGCGATGACGAGGCCATCGTCGCACTGGAGCACGGCGCCGCGCCGCCGCCCTTGCCGCCGGACGGCTCGGCGGTCTTCGACCCCATGCACATCCGGGCGGTGGTCGAGGGCCAGGGCGGCAAGCTCACGACGCACGCCGTCCGCACCGGCCGGGGCGAGACGCGGGTGCTCAGCCTGCCCCTGCGCGCAGTCGCCGAGGAAACGCCCCCCGCGCACGGCAAGGCGGGCGAGGTCTTGCTGGACGGCATCACAGTGATGGCGGTCGATGACCAGGCCGAGGTGCTGGAGCAGATCGGCGCCGTGCTGGAGACCTACCGCGCGAAGGTCCTGCCCATGGACTCCGGCCGCGCCGCCCTGTCGTACCTGGAACGCACCCCTTCGGAACAATGGCCGGACGTACTGTTGTGCGACCTGTCGCTGGGCGACGAGGACGGCCACCAGGTCCTGCAGGAGATCCGGGCCCTCGAATCCCGGCGCTCGATCTCGCTGCCGGACCTCATGCCGGCCGTCGCGTTGACGGGGCGCACCCAACCCATGGACCGCATGCGCGCGCTGCTGGCGGGATTCCAGGTTCACCTGGCCAAGCCCGTGAACCCCGACGAACTGGCCGCCACGGTCGCCACGCTGGCGCGCGACCACGCCCGGCCCGCTCCCCCGCCCGGCCCGGCCGCCTGAGCTTGTCCGACATTCCCACGACAGAGGAGTATCCCCATGAACGGCAATCCCTTCCTGGCCTCGGCCCCCACGGTGTCCGCGCCGAGCTTCTACGCGGACAGGCAGGCCGCGGCGCAGGCCGTCCGCATGGCGATGCCGATGATCGAAGCCGCGATGCGCGATCCCCACGTCGGCGACAGCGGCTTTCTTTATCTCGTCATCATGGACCCGGCCAGTTGTCCCGATCGCGACCAGTTCGAAGAAGCCATCCTCTACGAGCACGCGGTGGGCGACCCGGAGCAGTGGGACGCCGACTATGCCGCCTTCGCGCGCGGCAAGGCCCGGATCAGCTGGCGCACGGGACTCGAAAGCCATCTCGTGCAGACCGCCTATCCGCACCTGTTGCAGAAGAACGACTCCACGCTGTGGGGCACCGCGTGCCTGGACGGCTACGTGGTCGCGTCCAGCGGCGTCAACCCTTGGTACGACGAAGCCTTCGCGATGACGGTCGCGGCCTGCCTGCGGGCGATCGTCAAGGGCCGCGCGCTGTCGGAGTCCCGAGGACTGGTCCTGTAGGCAAACCCGGCAAGAAGTTCACGCTTGTGTAGACCTTACTGGTGAAGCCGGGAGCCCCATGGGCACTGGAGCCGCTTCTCGGGCCGGGAACGGAAGATGCCATGGCTGCCCCTGTAGTTGTGCTGATCAACGAAAGGGACATCACCATGCGCACCATCGCCCTCGTCAGTGAACATGCTTCCCCGCTGGCTCCTCCCGGCAGCGTGGACAGCGGCGGCCAGAACATCTATGTCGCCCACCTGGCGCGCGAACTCGCGGCCCAGGGCAACCGGGTCGACGTATTCACCCGCCAGGACGATCCCTCGCTCCCCCGCACGCTGGCCTGGCAGCCCGGCGTGCGGGTCATCCATGTTCCCGCCGGACCGGCGCGCCCGATCCCCAAGGAAGCGCTGCTGCCATACATGGGGCACTTCTCGGAGTTCCTGCTTCACTACTTCCGCAACAACTGGCCAATCTACGACGTCGTCCACGCCAATTTCTTCATGTCCGGGCTGGCGGCCCTGCCGGTCACGCGGGAATTCGGCGTGCCGCTGGTCATGACCTTCCATGCGCTGGACCGCGTGCGCCGCAAGCATCAGGGCAGTGCCGACCAGTTTCCCGCGGAACGCTATGCCATCGAGCTCGAGCTCGTGCGCCGGGCCGAGAAGCTGATCGCCGAATGCCCGCAGGACCTGGAAGACCTGGTCGAGCACTATGCCGCCGACCCGGCGAAGATAGACATCATTCCCTGCGGCTTCGACGCCACCGAGCTCGCCCCCATGGACCGGACCGCCGCGCGCATGGCCCTGGGATGGGAGCCGGGACGGTTCACGCTGCTCCAGCTCGGCCGCATGGTGCCGCGCAAGGGCGTGGACAACGTCATCCGCGCACTTGCCATCCTGCGCCGCCGCCATGGCGTGGACGCCGTCCTGCGCGTGGTGGGAGGCGACGCGGTGCGGCCCGACGACCTGGCCACGCCCGAACTGGGACGGCTGCGCGGCATCGCGGACGAGAAAGGCGTGAGCGAGGCGGTGCACTTCTGCGGAAGGTGCGACCGCGACCGCCTGTCGATGTTCTACGGAGCCTGCGACGTGTTCGTCACCACGCCCTGGTACGAGCCCTTCGGCATCACGCCGGTCGAGGCCATGGCCTGCGCGCGGCCGGTGGTGGGCGCCGCGGTGGGCGGCATACGGTCGACCGTCATCGATGGCAAGACCGGCTATCTCGTCCCGCCCCGCGACCCCGAGGCGCTGGCCGAACGCCTGGCCTTTCTGGCGCGGCACGAACAGACCGCCAGGCGACTGGGGCGCAATGGCCTGCGGCGCGCGCAGAAGATGTTCACCTGGACCTTCGTTGCCCGCGACATGCTGCGCGCCTACGCCGGCCTGACCCAGGCGCCGACCGCGTCCCGCCGCATGCGGCGGGAACCCATGGCCGAGCCCGCGCTGGCCGCCAAATGACTTCAAGGAGAAATGCATGACATCCCGGACACCTACGAACATGGCGGGCAGGACGGTACTGGTGACAGGCGGCGGCCAGGGGCTGGGCGCGGCGATATGCCAGGAACTCGCCGCCGACGGAGCCCATGTGCTGATCGGCGACATCGACGAGGGCAAGGCCCATGCGATGGCCCGGCGCATCGGCGCGCACACCGACGCGATCGGTTTCGACGTGGGCAACGAAAGCGACGTGCGGGCGGCCATCGATCGCGCGATTTCGCGCTTCGGCCACCTGGATGCCGTGGTCAACAATGCCGCGATCGACCTGACCGTCCCCATAGACGAGCTGGGATTGGCGGACTGGGAGCGCATCCTGCGCACCAACCTGACCGGCCCCTTCCTGGTGTCCCGGCACGCGTGCGCCCACATGAAGGAACGCGGGCATGGCCATATCGTCAATATCGCCTCGACGGCGTCCAAGCGCGCCTGGCCCAACGCCGCCGTGTACCACGCCACCAAATGGGGCCTGCTGGGCCTGTCGCATGCGCTGCACGCCGAGCTTCGCCCCCAGGGCATCAAGGTCTCGGCGGTGGTCGCCGGCGGCATGCGCACGCCTTTCCTGCTGGACCGCTTTCCCGACATCGACGCGGGCACGCTCCAGGATCCGGCCAACGTGGCGCGCACCGTGCGCTTCGTCCTGCTGCAACCCGATGAAACCGTCATACCGGAGGTGATGGTACTGCCGATGCGAGAAACGTCATGGCCTTGAAACCGGCGGTATTCCTGGACAAGGACGGCACGCTGCTGGTGAACGACGCCTACAACGTCGATCCCGCGCGGATGCGGCTGGATGAAGGCGTGGAAGCGGGGCTGCGCCGCCTGGGAAGCACGGGCGCCCCGATGGTCGTCATCACCAACCAGCCGGGCGTCGCGCTGGGACTGTTCGAGGAAGAGGCGCTGATCGGCGTGCATCTCCAGCTCGCCCGCATGTTCGAGAACGCCCATGCGAGGCTGCACGGATTCTATTACTGCCCCCACCTGGCACGCGGGGTGCGCCGCCCCTACGCCCTGCCCTGCACCTGCCGCAAGCCCCAGCCCGGACTGCTGCGCCAGGCCGCGCGCGACCTGGACCTGGACCTGGAACGCTCCTGGTTCATCGGCGACATCCTGGACGACGTGGAGGCCGGCCGGCGCGCCGGCTGCCGCACCGTGCTGCTGAACAACGGCCACGAGACCGAATGGGTGCGCGGCCCGTTCCGCGAGCCCGACTACATCGTGGACGGATTCGAACAGGCCGCGGCCATCGTGGCGGTGGCGCTGCGCGCCAGGGAGGTGGCATGAACGCGGCCATTCATGGCGACGACGTCGCGCAGCGCCTGGACGAGGACACGGCCCGCGCGGATTGGGACCGGGCGGCGAACGTCCTGTGTGTCCGGCTGGACAACCTGGGCGACGTGCTGATGACCACACCGGCGGTACGTGCCCTGAAGGGCGCCACGGCCGGCCGGCGCATCACGCTGCTGTGCTCGCCGGCGGGCGCGCGCCTGGCCCCCTACCTGCCCAGCGTGGATGCGGCGATCGCCTACGACGCGCCCTGGGTGAAGAACCTGCGCACCGCCAACCCCGCCCCCGACCTGGCGATGATCGAACGATTGCGCGCCGGGAACTTCGATGCGGCGGTGATCTTCACGGTCTATAGCCAGAGCGCGCTGCCCGCGGCCCTGATGTGCAGGCTGGCCGGCATCCCTCGCATCCTGGCCCACGCGCGCGAGAACCCCTACCGGCTGGTCACGCAGTGGGTCAAGGACGACGCCCCCATGGACGGCGGGCGCCATGAAACCCGCCGGCAACTCGATCTGGTGGCATCGATCGGCGTGCGCCCGGCCGCCGAAGGACTGGAGTTCGCCGTGCGGCCGGCCGACCGCGAGACCATGCGGGGAAAGCTTGCCGCGCGCGGCATCGCCGACGTGGCCTCGTGCATCGTGGTCCATCCGGGCGCCAGCGCGCCCTCGCGGCGCTATCCGCCCGAGTTGTTCGCGCAGGTCGTCCGCGAATTGTCCGCCGCCGCTCCCGTCGTCTTGACCGGGGATGCCGGCGAACGGCCGCTGGCCGGGCACGTCAACGTCCTGGCGGGCGGACGCGCGACCGACATGTCGGGCGAGCTGGGCCTGGGGGAACTGGGCGCGCTATTGGCCGACGCGGCGGTACTGGTATCGAACAACAGCGGACCCGTGCACCTGGCCGCGGCCGTCGGCACGCCGGTGGCCGACCTGTATGCGCTGACCAATCCCCAGCACGCGCCCTGGGGGGTCGAGCATCGGCTGCTGAATCGCGACGTGCCGTGCAAGTACTGCTACCGCAGCGTCTGCCCGGAAGGCCATCACGCCTGCCTGACGGGCGTCGACCCCGCGGCCGTCGTCCAGGCAGCGCACGAACTGCTGGCGTGGCGGCGTCACTCCCCCGCCGCCACACAGGCCGCCTGAACACCTTTCAAGGAGTCCGTCCATGTACACACTGGGAATCAACGCGGTCTACCACGACTGTTCCGCCACGCTGGTCCGCGACGGCGTGGTGCTGGCGGCGGCGGAAGAGGAGCGGTTCTCCCGCGTCAAGCATGGCAAGCGCCCGCTGCCGTTCACGACATGGCAACTGCCCTTCCACGCCATCGACTACTGCCTGGCGCAGGCGGGCATCGACATCCACCAGGTCGACCACTTCGCCTACTCGTACGACCCGTCCCTGCTGCTGCAGGAGCAGGCCGCGGACGGCCACATCACCCTGCCGCTGGAGCCCTCGCGCAGCGGCAGCCCCACGGCCACGAGTTCTCCTTGGGACCCCCTGTTCCTGTCCTACGTGGTCAACGCGCCGCGGCAACTGGCCGACGGCGCCCCGCATCACCTGCAGGAACGCTTTCGCGGAGCCACGTCCGGCGACATCCAGCGCCGCTGGCACTTCGTCGAGCACCACCTGGCGCACGAGGCCAGCGCCTTCCTGGCCGCTCCCTTCGACGATACCGCGGTCCTGACGATGGACGGCCGGGGCGAGCGCGCAACCACCAGCTACGGGCACTACGTCGACGGCAGCTACCGCCGGATCAAGCAGATCGATCTTCCCCACTCGCTGGGCCTGCTCTACGAGGAAGTCACCCGCCATCTCGGATTCCTGCATTCTTCCGACGAATACAAGGTGATGGCGCTGGCTTCCTTCGGCCAACCGCGCCATGCGGATTTCTTCGAGGAGGTCATGCGCGTGGGCGACGATGGCGGCTATACGGTATCGCCGCTGTCGCTGGCGCAGCGCTTCGGTCCGGCGCGACTGCGCGGCGGCCCCCTGGAGCAGCACCACTACGATCTGGCCAGGTCGCTGCAGTTCGCGCTGGAACAGACGGTCGAGCGCATGGCACGGTGGCTGCATCGCGAGACGGGCTCGCCCAATCTCTGCATGGCCGGCGGCGTGGCGCTGAACTGCGTCATGAACGCGCGCCTGCGCGAACGCGGTCCCTTTCGCGAGGTCTGGGTGCAACCCGCCGCGGGTGATTCCGGCACGTCCCTGGGCGCCGCGCTATGGGTGGACAGCCAGCAGCGCCCGGGACAAGGCCGCAGCTGGACCATGGATCATGCCTTCCTCGGGCCGGCGTTCGACGATGACGAGATCGAGGCGTTCCTGCAACGCTCGAAGCTGCCCTACCGCAAGCCGGCGGACATCGCCGAGGCCACCGCGGAGCTGCTGGCCCAGGACAAGATCATAGGGTGGTTCCAGGGCCGCATGGAATTCGGTCCCCGGGCCCTGGGCGCCCGGTCCATCCTGGCCTCGCCCATCTCCCCGGACATGCAATCCCGGCTCAACGAGATCAAGGACCGCGAGGATTTCCGCCCGGTGGCGCCGGTCGTCATGGAAGAACGCGCGCGAGAATGGTTCGCCACGTCCCGCCCGGGCCCCATCGTCGCGCCCTTCATGCTGTTCGTCTTCGACGTGCTGGCGGACAAGGCCGACCGCATCCCGGCCGTGCGCCACACCGACGGAACCGCCCGGGTGCAGACGGTGCGGCGCGAACAGCATCCCGCGTACTACGACCTGATCGCGGCGTTCGAGCGGCGCACGGGGGTGCCCGTGCTGGTGAACACCTCCTTCAATACCCGCGGGGAACCGGTCGTGTGCTCGCCGCGCGATGCGATCGAATGCTTCTGGACTTCCCCGCTCGATGCCCTGGCCATCGGCTCCTTCCTGCTGGAGAAAGCGGCATGAACGGCATTTCGGACTTGTTGGTGTCGGTGGTCGTGCCGACGTATCGCCGGCCCGACATGCTGCAACGCTGCCTGCGGGCGCTGACGTGGCAGGACATCGATCCCCGCCGCTTCGAGATACTGGTGGTCGACGATGGGCCCGATCGCCACACCCGGCGCGTGGTGGAGACGCTCGCGCGGGAACACGCCCCACGTGGACTGACCGTGCGCTATCTCGAGGCGGAAGGCACGCAGGGGCCGTCGGGCGCGCGCAACCGGGGTTGGGAACAGGCGCGTGCGGCGGTCGTGGCCTTCACCGACGACGACACGATTCCCACCCCGTCCTGGCTGCGCCATGGCCTGGATGCGATGACGGACGGGGTCGATGCCGTGGTGGGCCGGATACGCGTACCGCTGCCGGACAGGCCGCGCGATCACGAACGAGATACGGGAGGACTGGAACGGGCGGAATTCGCCACGGCCAACTGCCTGGTGCGCAAGCGCGCGCTCGTCGCCGTCGGCGGCTTCGACGAACGGTTCACGCTGGCCTGGCGGGAGGACTCCGACCTGCAATTCATGTTGCTGGCGCGCGGGCATCGCATCGCCAGGGCCGAGGACGCCATCGTCCTGCATCCCGTCAGGCCCGCTCCCATCGGCATCAGCGTGGGCCAGCAGCGCAAGGTGTTCTTCGATGCCCTTCTCTACAAGAAACATCCGTCGCTCTACCGCTCCCGCATACGCCGCCGGCCGCCCTGGAATTACTTCGCCATCGTCGCCGGCGCACTGG
Source organism: Pigmentiphaga sp. GD03639 (assembly GCF_029845405.1). NCBI lineage: Bacteria > Pseudomonadati > Pseudomonadota > Betaproteobacteria > Burkholderiales > Alcaligenaceae > Pigmentiphaga > Pigmentiphaga sp. GD03639. Next base: position 44,485 of record NZ_JAOCLR010000031.1, on the reverse strand, counting down.
CCACCGTCACGGGCGCGGCGGCCGGTCTCGCCTGGCTCGCGTGGGGCGGACTGGCGATCTGGTCGGCCCTGACGCTGCATTTCTGCATCGCGCGGCTGCGCGGCGCGTCGCTCGCGCCGTCGCACGTGATCGAGATGCTGGTCACGTCGGTGCTCATTCCCCCGCTTTCGCTATTCTGGAGATTGCGCGGGGCCTGGCATTTCAAGGCGAGGTTCCTATGACGCGCGTACCCGGCTCCCATCCGCTGTGGCAGCCCGAACCCGGCCGCATCGCCGTGTTCCGCGCGCTGCAACTGGGCGACATGCTGTGCACCGTGCCGGCGTTGCGGGCCTTGCGCGCGCGCTTTCCCCGGGCCCGCATCACCCTGATCGGCCTGGCCGGCGCAAAGGCGTTCCAGCAACGCTTCGCCAACTATGTCGATGAACTGGCCCCCTTTCCGGGAATGGAAGGAATGCCGGAACAGCCGTTCCGCGAGGACGCGTTGCCTGCCTTCTTCGACTGGGCCCGGGCGCAGCGCTTCGACGTCGCCCTGCAATTGCACGGCAGCGGCCGCTTGACCAACGATATCGTTCGCCGCCTGGGAGCGGCGCGCATCGCCGGCTTCCAGCCCGGACAGGCGCGCGATTCCGAACGCGACGCCTGGTGGCTGGCCTGGCCCGACCACCTGCCCGAAGTCGAACGCTATCTGGCGCTGATGCGGTTCCTGGACATTCCCTGCCCCGACGCCACGCTGGAGTTCCCGTTGACGGACGAAGACCGCGATTCGGCCGCCATGCTGGCCGGGCAGGAAGGACTCAGGCCGGGCCGCACGGTGCTCGTCCACCCCGGCGCCCGCCTGTCGTCGCGCCGTTGGCCGGCCGAACGCTATGCCGCCGTGGCCTCCGCGATCGCCCGGACAGGCTTCGACGTGGCGTTGACGGGAACCGACGAAGAACGCCCCCTGACGCGCCAGGTGGCCCGGCTGGCCAGCGAGCCGCTGCGCGACCTGACCGGCCGCACGGGCCTGGGCACGCTGGCGGCGATGCTCGAACGCAGCCGCCTGCTGGTCTGCAACGATACCGGCGTCTCCCATGTGGCGGCGGCGATGCGCACGCCCAGCGTGGTGATCGCCAGCGGCAGCGACGTACATCGCTGGGCGCCGGCCGACCGCTCGCGGCACGTGGTGCTCTGGCACCACGTCGCCTGCCGGCCCTGCGCCTTCCCCGACTGTCCGATCGGCCACCCGTGCGCGCTCGGAGTCAAGGCCTCGGACGTGATCCTCCAGGCCGAACGCATGCTTTGCAAGGAGCCCACTCATGCCTGAAACCCTCGCGCGGCCACTGCGCATCCTGACCTGGCACGTACACGGCAACTATCTTTACTACCTGACACAGGTGCCGCACGAATTCCATGTCGTCATCCGCCCCGAGGGCGGCCCCGGCTACGCGCCGCTGGGCCCCGGACTGCCCTGGGGCCGCAACGTCCACGAGGTTTCCGCGGACAAGGTGCGCGACATGCGCTTCGACTGCGTGCTCTACCAGTCCAAGCAGGCCTACCTGGAGGACAGGGAGCAACTGCTGTCGGCCGCGCAGCGCCAGTTGCCCCAGATCTATCTGGAGCACGACCCGCCGCAGCTGCATCCGACCAACACGGTGCACTGGTTCCAGGAGCCGCGCGGAACCCTGGTGCACGTCACGCCGTTCAATGCCCTGATGTGGGATAGCGGCTGCACTCCCATGCGGGTAGTCGAGCATGGCGTGCGGCTTCCGCCCGACGTCGAGTACCAGGGCACGACGCCGCGCGGGATCGTCGTCGTGAACCACCTGAAACGGCGCGGCCGTCGCCTGGGGGCCGATGTCTTCGATGCCCTGCGTGCGCGCGTTCCGCTGGACCTGGCCGGCATGGATGCGCAGTCGCTGGGCGGCCTGGGCGAAGTGCCCAACCTGGAGCTGCCGGCGCTCATGGCCCGCTATCGGTTCTTCTTCAATCCCATACGCTATACCAGCCTGGGCCTGGCGGTGGTGGAAGCCATGATGGCCGGCGTTCCCGTCGTCGGCCTGGCCACCACGGAGATGAGCACGGTGATCGAGAACGGCGTCAACGGCTACGTGGACACGCGCCTGGACTGCCTGGCCGATGTCATGCACGAGCTGCTGGCCGATCCCGAACTGGCGCGCGCCTGGGGCCAGGAGGCGCGCCTGCGCGCCTTGCAGCGCTTCGGCATCGACCGCTTCGTGCGCGACTGGATGGACGTCTTCGCACAAGCGACCCGCACGGCCGCCGAGCACGTCGACCAACCCGAGGAGATGTCATCATGAACCCGCGCCTGCCACGCCGCGTCGTCGTCACCGGAGGCGCCGGCTTCCTGGGATCGCACCTGTGCACCCGCCTGATCGAGGCCGGGCACGAAGTCCTGTGCGTCGACAATTTCTATACCGGCACCAAGGCCAACATCGCGCACCTGATCGGCCACCCCTCGTTCGAGCTGCTGCGCCACGACATCACCTTCCCGCTCTACATCGAGGCCGACGAGATCTACAACCTCGCCTGCCCGGCCTCGCCGGTGCACTACCAGCACGACCCCGTGCAGACCACCAAGACTTGCGTGCACGGCTCCATCAACATGCTGGGCCTGGCCCGGAGGCTGAACGCCCGTATCCTGCAGGCGTCGACCAGCGAGGTGTACGGCGACCCCGACCGCCATCCCCAGCGCGAGGACTATTGGGGCCACGTCAACCCCAACGGGATACGCGCCTGCTACGACGAAGGCAAGCGATGCGCGGAGACACTGTTCGCCGATTACCAGCGCCAGTACGGACTGCAGGTCAAGATCGCCCGCATCTTCAACACCTACGGTCCCCGCATGCGGCCCGACGACGGCCGCGTGGTATCCAATCTCATCATGCAGGCGCTTGCAGGCGAGCCCATGACCGTCTATGGCGACGGCGGGCAGACACGGTCATTCTGCTACGTGGACGACCTGATCGACGGCCTGGTGCGCCTGATGAACAGCCCCGATGATTTCCACGGGCCGGTCAATCTGGGCAACACCCACGAAACCACGGTGCTCGATATCGCGCGCACGATCCGCGGCCTGGCCGGCTCGGCTTCGGACATCGAACTGCGGCCGCTGCCCCAGGACGATCCGGTCAGGCGCTGCCCCGACATCGATCTCGCCCGCCGCATGCTGGGATGGGAGCCGGCTACGCCCCTGGAAGAAGGACTGCGCCGCACCCTGGACTATTTCCGGGAGCATTTCTTCCAGCATGCACCCGCTCCCGCCGCCAACGTTGTAACCAGCTTTGCTCATGCGGCCGCCAGTCCGCCCTAGGATCTACAATCTGCCGGCAGACATGCTGGCGCCCTGCCGTGCAGCGCTGTCCCACGCGTGGCCATATATGCCGGGAGGGGCTATGAGACTGGCCGACTTCATCGACGCGAACCTGGACCTGCTTCTAAGCGACTGGCGCGCGTTCGCCCGGCAACTGGACCTGCGGCGAACGGCCGTATCCGAGCACGCCTTGCAGACCTCGGCCCGGTCGCTGCTGCGGCAGCTTGCCGCGGACCTGCGGGCCCAGCCCCACGAGCCCTCCGCCGGACACCGGCCGTCCGGCGCCACCCGCCTGGCGCACGTCCATGCCCGCAACCGGCTGCGGGCCGGCTTTACCCTGACCGAGATGGTGTCGGAGTTCTGCGCGTTGCGTGCCAACATCCTGGAACGATGGGCGCGCGAAAACGGTGAAATGGACGCCCAAGCCCACGACGACCTGGTTCGCTTCAACCAGGCGCTGGACCAGGCGCTGAAGGAATCGATCTCCCGCTATTCAGCGGGCCTCGAGCGGGCGCGCGATCTGTTCGTCGGCATTCTCGCCCACGACTTGCGGACGCCGCTGGGCGCCATCGCCATGTCCGCGCAGGCGCTCATGCTCGCCGACGAACTGCCCGGCCGGTGCCGGGAAGCCGCCACGCGCATCGGACACAGCGGCTCGCGCATGCAGCGCATGATCGACGACCTGCTGGACTTTACCCGTACCCGCCTGGGCAGTCCGCTGCCGCTGGCGCTCTCGAACGCCAACCTGGAAGACATCTGCACGCGCGCCCTGGACGAGATCCGGGCCATCCATCCCGAGCAGACTTTTCTGCTGGAATGCCACGGACGGCTTGCCGGCCGCTGGGACGCCAATCGCCTCGCCCAGCTGCTGGCCAACCTGCTGGGCAACGCGGTCCAGCATGGCTACGCCGGCCGCCCGGTCGCGCTGCGGGTGCGCCGCGACGAGGGCTGCGTGATCGCCGAAGTCCATAACGAGGGAGCGCCGATCCCGCCTCACATGCGGCACCAGATCTTCGACCCGCTGATGCGAGGACAGCGTCCCGGCACCGAGCGACGCCGTACGGGGCTGGGGCTCGGCCTGTACATCGCCCGGCAGATCGCGGTGGCACACCGGGGCACGCTGACCGTCGCCTCGTCCGAATCGGGCACCACCTTCACCTTATGGCTGCCCGACGATCCGTCCCCGGACTGACACGGCGTTGCTCAGCTCCGGTTGTCCGTCTCCGGGGCGTCTGGCGTCTGGTTTCCCGGGTCGGCGGCGGTCTCCCGATCGACGCCCACCGGCAGTCCGATGCGCGAGGGCATGCTGTTCGGATCCACGGGATGATTGCCGATGGTGCGTTCGCGCCCGGCTTGCCCATCCCGCTCGCGCGGCGGGGTGCCGGCCTGTTCCTGCTGTTCGTGATCCGGCAGTTCGGTCAATTCGGCACCCGGATCTTCATTGCCGGTCTCGTCCACCGCGGCTTCGGGCAGGTTGGCGGGGGCGGAGGGGCCGCCGGGGCGATGCGCGGACGATGGGGGCTGGCCGCGCCTGGAGTCGATGGGCATGGTGGTCTCCTTGGAATCACTGCATCGATCAGCAATGCGCGTGCCCGCCGCCCGGACGCCCGCTGCGTCAGGCGGCTTGCTCCAGTATCTCGCCGTAGCATGCGGCATGTCGCGCAACCATCGCCTCGTCGGTGAACCGCTCCACGTAGCGCCGGCGGGCGGCGCCGCCCCAGGCCCGGACCTGCCCGGGCTCCAGCCAGAATCGATCCAGCGCGGCTCCCAGTGCACGGGCATCGCCAGGAGGGACGACCAGGCCGGTTTCCTCGTTCAGGTTGATGTAGCTCGTGCCCGTTCCGACTTCGCAGGAGATCATGGGCAACCCATGGACAGATGCCTCGACCAGCGCCAGCCCGTAGGCTTCGTCGCGGCGACAGGACGGCAGGACGAAGCCGTATGCCGCGGCCAGCAGATCGTGCTTGTCCTCGTCGTCCAGCGGTCCCAGGAAACGTATGTTGCGCAGCCCTGCCGCCCGGGCATGGGCGTCGAGCGAGGACCGCTCGGGCCCGTCTCCGGCGACGGCCAGGGGGTAATCGCGCCCTTCCATGGCGTCCAGCAGGTGATGCAGGCCCTTGTAGTCGCGCAAGCCCCCCAGGAACACGAAGAAGCGCTGGCCGATGCGTTGCCGCCAGCGCCACACGGCCTCGGGATCGCGCGCAGGAACATCCTCGACGCCCGTGGGCACCACTTCCGTCCGCTGCTGCAGCCCGCGCAGGACCGCACTGCCCGCCAGGTAATTCGGCGAAGTCACGATGATGCGCCGCATGCGGTGCAGGAAACCGTCTCGCGCGGACCGGGCCAGGAATCCGCCGCCCGCCGCATCGGCATGGACCGTCGCCAGGGCCGGCACCGCCACGCGGCCCAGCAGGTAGGCCCATTGGGCGCATGGCCATGGAAAGTGGAAGTGCAGCAGGTCGGCCCACGCAGCCTCGCCGCGGAACCTGGCGATGAAAGAGGGAGAAACGCCACTGCGCCATGCGGGATAGCGCTTGATGCGATATCCGGACAGATCGGCCTCGTCGCAGCCCCCACGCGCCGACACGGTCAACACGCGGCTGTCGATCCCGTGGGCGCCGCCCTTGGAAGCGATGCCGTGGACGGAACGCTCGGCAACGCCGCATCCATCGGGAAAATAGACTCTGCAAATATGGAGCACGCGCATGGAGAAAAACGAACCTTGCTCGAAGCGCAGTCCATTCTACCGGCCATGGCGGGCGGGAGTCGATGCTCCAGCGTGCGAATCCTCCCTCTGATCGGCGCTTTCCCTTCAGGTCTTGCGCCAGTACAGCAGCGTCAAGAAACCGATGCACGCAGCCAGTACCACGGCCATGGTGCCGAACGCCCCGGTCACCGTGAAGGCCTCCGAGAACGACCCCACGAGCAGATAGCCGAAAGGCATGGTGCCGTTGTAGGCCATGCCGTAGAGGCCGACCAGGGCGCCGCGGACGGACTCCGGGCAGCGCCGCTGGATGGTCGCGTTGGTGGAGGTGGCCGAGAAGCTCAGGCAGAAGCCCAGCAGCACGAAGGCGGCTCCACTGACGACGCTGCTCCAGCTCGTGGACAACAGGGCCAGCGCCGCGCACGCGATCCAGGGGGCGAACCGCAGCAGACTGGCGGTGCGCGACGCGATGGACGAGGACAGGACGACCGCGGCGGCCAGCGCCCCCATGCCCGCGCAGGCGAAGAACACGCCGGTGTAGCGGGCGGCGTCGTGGAAGACCCGGTCCGCCAGCAGCGGCACGAGCGTCTGGTAGCTGCCTGCCAGCAGGCCCATGCAGGCCAGGATGGACAGGTACTTGGCGGTGAAGCGGTCGTCCAGCACGTAGACCAGTGCATTGCGCAGCCCTCCCCGGTCGTGCGAGGGCGATGCCGCCGCCGTCGCGCGGCGCGGCATCGATCGCACGCACCAGGCCATGAACACCAGCGCGGCGGCATAGGTCAGGAAGGCCGCCGCCTGGCCGAACGTGGGATAGATGATGGCGGCCATGCTCGGCCCGACCATGCGCCCCACGTTGTAGACCATGGTGTTCATGGCGATGGCGTTGGGCAGCAGCGCCGGATCCTCCAGGCCGGTCAGCAGCAGGACCTGGCGCGATGGGGTCTCGATCGCGTTCAGCACGCCGGCGCACAGTGCCAGGGCCAGGATGATGGGCAAGGTCAGCCAGTGCAGCATCGACAGCACCGCGAGGACGCAGGCGACGGTCATCGAGGAATAGAGCACGCTCAGCGTAGACCGGCGCGCGTTGCCCGCGTTGACCCGCGCCCCCGCCAGCGGCGCGATCACCAGCTGCGGTCCGTACAGCAGGAAATTGAGCAGGGCGAGCACGGCGGCCGAGCCCGACAGATGGTAGACGACCAGGTTGAGCGTCACGTTCTGGGTCCAGCTGCCCAGCACCGACACCCCCTGCCCCATCAGGTAGCGCCGCATCGTGGGTTCGGACAATGCGGGAAATACGCGTTCGAGCTGCAGCATGGGAGGGGCGGCGTGAGTGGGCGGGACGTCCCAGGATGTTAGCTCACGGCGCTTCGCCCCCGCCCGCCAGCCTGCCGGCGCCCAGCAGGGCTTCCCGGCACTGCAGCATGAGCGCCTGCAGCGTCTGCGCGAAGGGCTCGACCGCCCGCGAGAAGCCGGCGGCCGGCCCCAGCGACAGCATGCCTTCCTCGTGCAGGCCCTGGGCATAGGCGTAGTCACGTGCGCGATGGCCGCGTATCCATTCGCCGAAGGCTTCGTAGCTGCGGGCCCCTTCGTTTTCCAACCGCGCCACGCGGCGCGCGTTTTCGTTGTCCAGGACGCGCCAGGTATCGCCCAACGTGGACAGCACGGTGCGCGAGCAGTGTTCGTCCGCCTCGACCACGCGCTGCTTGTAGGCCGGATGCGCCGGTGTCTCTGCCGCCGTGGTGAAGCGGCTGCCCATGACCACGCCCGCCGCCCCCATGGCCAGCGCGGCGGCGATCTGCCTGCCGTGGCCGATGCCTCCTCCCAGCGCGAGCGGGATCGACAGGCGGTCCAGCGCGAAGGCGCCGTTGACGAAGGTCGGCAACGGGTTGGAGCCGGGATGCCCGCCTTCTTCCATGCCAACCAGGGTGACCGCGTCGACCCCCATGCGTTCGGCCGCGACGGCGTGGCGGATGTGGGCGCATTTGTGCACGACCACGGCGCCCGCCTCGCGCAGCGCGGGCAGCAGCGGGGAAGGCGGCAGGCCGGCGGTCTCGAAATGGCGCACGCCTTCGTCCAGGGCGACGCGCAGCATGTCGGACACGATGTCGTTGGCGCCCTGGCGCCGCGACAGCGTGAGATTCACGCCATAGGCCTTGCCCGAGGTCAGCGCGCGGCATTTCTGGAGTTGTTCCCGGAAGGCGCCGACATCGGCCGAGGAGCGGGACGTGATGAAGCCCATGGCTCCCGCATTGACGGCCGCGGCCACCAGCGAGGCGTCCGACAGCCACATCATCCCGCCCAGCAGCACGGGATAGCGGATGCCGAAGAGGCGAGTAATGGGCGTATCGATGGCCGGAGCCTGGGGAGCGGATGCGGAGTTCATGCGTAGCGCCTGCCGAGCAGGAAGATGGGTTGCAGTTCGGCCGCGAGCTTGACCAGCGCGGGCCCGATTTCGTCCAGGATGGCTTCCACCGGCAGGGCCGACGCCGGGCCGCCGCAACTGATGGCATAGCGGTCGTTGCCCTGTACCACGATGGCGGTGGCGACGGTGTTGACGTGATGCTGCGGCCGGCAATGGATGACGAAACCGCGCTCGTCGTACAGGTCCACGGCGTCCTGGAACGCCTGCAGGGCCTCGGGCCCGGGCGCGCCCGCCTCGGCCAGCGCCAGGTCTCGTTCGCCGCCGGCTCCCGAGGCCAGGTAGGCCCAGCCGATCGCGCTGCGGTACAGGGGGATGCGCGACCCCACCCGCAGGTTCATCAGCAGCGGCGAGTCGCCCTGGCAGCGCGCCAGGTACACGATGCTGTCGCCGTCCCGCCGCCCCAGCGCGACGGCCGCCTGGTAGCGATCGGCCAATTCCTGCATGCGCGGCCGCGCGATGTCCAGCGACTCCTGGCCTGCCAGCGCGGCGCCCCCCAGCGCCACGGCCGCGGGCCCCAGGCGCAGCTTGTCCGCGCCGGACTCCATGACCAGGTAGCCGAGTTTCTGCAAGGTATGGGCGAGCCGCCACACCGTGGGTTGGGGCAACCCGGTGCGGGCGGCGATCTCGGTCGTGCCGAGCTGGCGGTGTTCCGCGTCGAAGCAGCGCAGGATCTCCAGCCCGCGTGCCAGCGCCACGACGAACTGGCGGTCTTCGGGTTCGGAGCGAGCGGGAGCGTCGGCCATGCAGCCTCCAGGGATTGACGGACGGAAAGCTTGGACGTTAATCTGAATCCGTTTAGCGAATTACTAATTCGCTGTGCAAATTATAAAGGAGACGCATGTCAAACGCAAGTGCGCCCGCCATTGGCGATGCCGCCGTGCTTGCCGATCTGGAGCGAGTCGTCCTGTGGCCCGGGCATTGCGGCCATGGCCAGGCGGCGTGGCCCTTCGCGGCCCAGGTCCTGCGCCGCGCGCGGCGCGTGGCGGTCATCGCCGACCCGCGGGTCTGGCCGCTGGCATCACCGGCGCTGCAACGCGCGGCGGACCGGGCCGGCTGCCGCATCGCCGCCGTGTACGACGGCGTGCGCCCCAATCCGTCGCTGGACGAGGTTCGCGCCGCGGCGGCCGCGATCCGCGCGGACCGATGCGACGCGCTGGTAGCGATCGGCGGCGGCAGCGCGATCGACACCGCCAAGGTGGCCTACGCCACCGTGTTCGGCGGCCAGGCCGACCCCGCCGACCTGCTGGCCCCCGGCAATGCCTGGATGGCTGGCGCCCCGCAGGCCGACGACCCGCTCTTCCTGGCCGTGCCCACCACCGCCGGCACCGGCAGCGAAAGCAGCACCGCCGCGCTCGTCAAGGACGAGCACGGCCGCAAACTGATGTTCCGCAGCGCGCGCAGCCGTCCGGGAGCCGTGGTCCTGGCCCCGGAACTGACGCTGGGGCTGCCGCGCGCGGCCACTGCCGCCGGCGGCTTCGACGCGCTGCTGCATGCCATGGGGGCCCTGGTCAACGACTGCGACGCTCCGGTGGGCGCGGCCCTGGCCGCCGAATCCCTGGTCCGGGCGCTTCATGCCTATCCGCGCGTCCTGGCCACGCCCGACGATGCCGACGCGCGTGCCGCCATGCTGATGGCCAGCTACCTGGCCGGCGTCGCGATAGGAATGAAGCGCGTGGATGCCGTGCATGGATTGTGCACGCCGCTCGAAGGCCGGGTGGACATGGCCCATGCCGAAGTCCTGGCCGCCATCTTCGATCCCATCGCGGACCACACCGCCCGGAAAGCCGCCGCCAGCTACGCCCGTGCGGCGCGCCGTTGCGGCCTGGCCGGCCCCGATGAAGACGACGCGCAGGCCGCCGGCCGCCTGCTGGACGCGATACGCCGCATGCGCGCCCTGGGCGGGCTGCCCGACCGCCCGCCGCCGCTGGCGCTGACACGCGACGACGCCCTGGCGCTGGCCGACCAGGCCCTGCTCAGCCCATCGACCCGGCTCAACCCGCGCGCCCTCGACCGCGACGACATCGCCGGCCTCTACCTGGACATCGCCGCGCGCAGCCAAGCCGCCCCATCCACCGTCATCCTTCCCGCCCCGTAGCGACATGAACCCCATCGACGACCAACCCTATCGCATGCTGATCGACGGCCGCTGGCAGGCCGGCGGCGAAGGCGCCCTGTTCCCCACCTACGATCCCGCCACGGGCGACGTCCTGGCACAGGTCCACGCCGCCACCGCGCGCGACGTGGACACGGCGGTCCGCGCGGCACGCCGCGCCTACGACGAACACTGGCGCGATACGACGCCGCGCGAACGGGCCCGGCTGCTGCGCCGGCTTGCGGCGCTGTTCGAGCGCGAAGTGGAGAAGCTCGCCTGGATCGAGACCCGCAACGTCGGCAAGCCCATCACCCATTCGCGCGAATCGCTGTCCGCCATGCCGGCCTCGCTGGACTATTTCGCCGGCATCATCCCGGCGGTACGAGGCGACACCATTCCCATGCTCAACCACGCCAGCGTGTTGAATTTCACGCTGCGCGAGCCGCTGGGCGTGTGCGCGCTGGTCATGCCATGGAACTACCCCATGACGCTGACGCTGCACAAGCTGGCGCCGGCGCTGGCGGCGGGCAACACGGTGGTGATCAAGCCCTCGGAGATCACGCCGCTCTCCACCCTGGCGCTGGCGGCGCTGTTCGCCGAGGCAGGCTTTCCGGATGGCGTGGTGAACGTCGTCAACGGCTCCGGCGCCAGCGTGGGCGAAGCGCTGGTGCGGCATCCGGGCGTCGCGCGCGTCTCGTTCACCGGAGGCACCGCCACCGGCGCCGCGATCCAGGCCGCGGCCGCCGCCGACGTCAAGCGCGTCACGCTGGAGCTGGGCGGCAAGTCGCCGCTGATCGTGTTCGACGACGCCGCGCTGGATGCGGCGGTGGACGTGGCGGTGGGCGACATCGTCAAGAATTCGGGCCAGGTCTGCATCGCCTGCACGCGGCTGCTGGTGCAGGACGGCATCCGCGAAGCCTTCCAGGCAAGACTGGAAACCCGCCTGGCCGCGATCCGGATGGGCGATCCGGCCGACCCGCAGACCCAGATGGGGCCGCTGGTCAGCCGCGCCCAGGCCGAACGCGTGCGTGCCTACCTCGACATCGCCCGGCAGGAAGGCGCCACGCCACGGTCCTACCCGGATCCGGCCAGCCGCCCGGAGACGGCGCGCGGCTTCTACGTCCCGCCCACGCTGCTGACCACGGCCGACAACGGCATGAGAACGTCGCAGGAAGAGATCTTCGGTCCCGTCCAGTCGCTGATCGGCTTCAAGGACGAGGCGCAGGCGCTGCGCCTCGCCAACGACACGCGCTATGGACTGGCCGCGGTCGTGTTCACCCGCGACGGTGGGCGCGCCCTGCGCATGGCCCGGCGCCTGGAATCCGGCAGCGTGGCCGTCAATACCGGCGTGAGGACGTCGGTGGACGCGCCCTTCGGCGGCTACAAGCACTCGGGCATCGGCAAGGAGCGGGGGCTGGAGGCCATCCTGGAGAACACCCAGCTCAAGAACGTGAAATACGACACCTCGCTATGAGGGCTGCCCGCGGCGCCCCACCCTTTCACCCCAGTACAAGGAGACAGGCATGACCACTTTCCACCGGACCCTGCTGCTCGGCGCCGCACTGGCCGCCGCCGCGCCCGCCATGGCCGACTATCCCGCCAAGCCCGTGCGGGTCGTGATCGGCTTCGCCCCCGGCGGCGCCTCGGACATCGCGTTCCGCATGGTGCAGGACGAACTGTCCAAGCGGCTCGGCCAGCCCGTGGTGCCGGAATACAAGCCCGGCGCGAACGGCAATATCGCCAACGACACGGTGGCCGCCGCCGCGCCCGACGGCTACACCGTGCTGTGGGCCAACGTCGGCCCGCTGGCGGTCAACCAGTACCTGTACGCCGGCAACAAGCTCGATCCGGCCAAGGCCTTCGCGCCGGTAACCCAGCTGACCGATTCGCCGCTGGTGGTGGTGGTTCCCAAGGACTCGCCCTACAAGACCATGGGCGACCTGATCGCCGCGGCCAGGAAAGGAACGCCGCTGGCCTACGGGTCCGCGGGCAACGGCAGCTCCATGCACATCGCCGGCGCCTCGCTCGCCCTCGCGCTGGGCGGATCCATGACTCACGTACCTTACAAGGGCAGCGGCCCCGCCATCCAGGACCTGTTGGCCGGCCGGCTGGATTTCATGGCCGACAGTCGCTCGACCACCAATCCGCACATCAAGAGCGGCACGCTGCGCGCGCTTGCCCTGACCGGTCCCAAGCGCGTGGAAGACCTGCCGGACGTGCCCACCGTGGCCGAGGCCGGCGTGCCGGGCTTCTCCGTCACCACCTGGCAGGCGGTGGTCGTTCCGGCCGGAACGCCGCGCCCCGTCATCGACAAGCTGGCCTCCGCCTTGCGCGACACGCTCAAGGACCCGGTCGTGCGCGAACGCTTCGCCTCCATCAATACGCCGCTGGTCGGCAGCACTCCCGACGAGTTCGCCGTGTTCCTGGACAAGGAACGCAAGGCCGCCAAGGAATTGATCGAACGGGCCAGGATCCGTATCGACTGAACCTGCCCGACCCCGACTCTTTACAACACTTGCGACAGGAATCATGGATCTAGGAATCAAGGACCGCACCGCATTCATCACCGGCGGCGCCGGCACGCTGGGGCTGGCGGTGGCTCAGCGCCTCGCCCGGGAACAGGCCCGGATCGTCATCTGCGACGCCAACGAAGAAGCCATTGCCCGTGCCGTGGGCATCCTGGAGGGCGAAGGCGCCCATGTGCTGGGGTGCCGTGCCGATGTCACCTCGCGCGACGAGGTCGGCGCGGCCGTGGCCCGGGCGCAGGAACGCTTCGGCGGCGTGGACATCCTGGTCAACAACGCCGGCTTCGCCCGCGATGCCTACCTGACCCGGATGAAGGAAGAAGACTGGCAGGCCGTGCTGGACGTCACGCTGCAAGGCGCCTTCCACTGTTCGCGCGCCGTGCTGCCCGGCATGATGCAGAACAGGTTCGGGCGCATCGTCAACATCGCCTCCCGCGCGCATCGCGGCAACCCGGGCCAGACCAATTACTCGGCGGCCAAGGCCGGCCTGATCGGCTTCACCCGTTCTCTGGCCCTGGAGTCGGGCAAGTTCGGGATCACGGCCAACGCCGTGGCCCCCGGCGTGATCTCCACGCCCCGGATGCGCCAGCGCGCCGACTACGAGACGCTGACCGAACGGGCCAGGCAGAACACGCCGGTCGCGCGCCTGGGCGACCCGGAGGACGTGGCGGCCACCGTCGCCTTCCTGGCCTCGACGCTGGCGGGCTTCATCACAGGCGAGACGGTGCACGTCACCGGCGGCCGCTCCTGAGGCCGGCATGGACATCGAACGCTACCTGCAAGAGGCGCTCTACTACGACGACCTCGAACCCGGCGGGCAATGGCTCAGCCCGCGCCGCACGGTCACCGAGGCGGACGTGGTCAATTTCGCCGGCCTGTCCGGCGACTACAACGCGCTGCACACCGACGCCGTCCACGCGGCGCAGCACCCCTTCGGCCAACGTGCCGCGCACGGCCTGCTGACGCTGGCGATTGCCTCGGGCCTGACGACACGCATGCCGGTCTACCGGCTGATGGACCCATCGCGGCTGGCGCTGACCGAACTGTCGTGCCGCTGGCGCAAGCCGGTGTTCATCGGCGACACGATCCAGGTCGCCCTGTCGGTGGGCGAGAAGCGGTTGTCCGGCAGGCGTCCCGGCACGGGCAAGGTCACGCTCGAGCGCACCGTGCTGAACCAGCATGGGGAGGTCGTCATGGAAAGCGCCTGGATCACCCTGATGAAACTTCGCGAGTCGCAGGCATGACGGCATCCGCAACGACGACGGCCGGCATTTCCTTCGCCGACCTCGACCGGCTCATGAAGCCGCGCTCGATCATGATCGTGGGCGCCTCGTCCACGCCCGGTTCCCTGGGCCACACGACGGTGGAGAATGTGCTGGAGCACTCCGACTTCCAGGGCGACGTCCATCTGGTCAACCCCCGCGGCGGCGAGCTCAAGGGACATGTGCTCCATCCCGACATCGACAGCGTCCCCGCCGGCCCCATCGACGTGGCGCTGCTGCTGGTGCCCGCCGAGGCCGTCCTGGACGCGCTGCGCCGCTGCGCCGCGCGCGGCGTGGGCACGGCCGTGGTCTTTACCGGCGGCTTCGGCGAGGTCGGCGACGACGGCAAGGCGGCCGAACGGGCCATGCGCGACCTGGCGCGCGACACGGGCATGCGCATCTACGGCCCCAACTGCGCGGGTCTGACCTCGCTGGCACCGCGCCTGGGCCTGACGTTCTCGACCGAGTTCCGCAACGACGGCCACGGCGGCCCGCTGGCGCTGGTCACGCAGGGCGGCGGGCTGGGACGATCGCTGATGCAGGGCAGCGACCGCGGCGTGCGCTTCGGCCGCTGGTTCTCCACCGGCAACGAAGTGGACCTGGACAGCGCCGACTTCATCGCGTGGCTGGCGCGGCAGGACGACGTGCGGGCGATCTGCGTGGTCATGGAGGGCATCAAGGACGGCGTCCGCTTCCTGGCCGCCATCCAAGCCGCCCACCGGGCGGGCAAGCCGGTCGCGGTGCTCAAGGTCGGCCGGTCGAGCTTCGGCGCCCAGGCCGCGCAATCGCACACGGCGTCACTGGCGGGCGAGGACGCGGTCAACGAGGCCGTGTTCGCCCAGTACGGCGTCATCCGCGTCGACGACCTGGATGAGATGCTGGACGTCGCCAGCCTGCTGGCACGAGCGGGCGGGCGCCCGTTCCGGCGCATCTGCGTGTACTCGTCGTCGGGCGGCGCGGGCGTGCTGGCGGCCGACATGATCAGCGCCGCGGGCCTGGAGATGGCGGAACTGTCTGCCGCCACGATCCAGGAGATGGCGCGCCATGCTCCGTCCTATGCCGCGCTGGCCAATCCCGTCGACCTGACCACCAAGGCCCTGACCGATACCGCGCTGGCCCGCCGCTGCCTGGTGCCGTTGTTCGCCGATCCCGGCATCGACGCGGTCATCTATCCGATCACGTCCAACTACGCCGCCACCACCGAAACCTCGGTGCGCAACCTGATGGACATCGCCCGCGAAGCGCCCATCCCGTTCGTCCCGGTCTGGATGAGCAGCCGGCGCGGCCCGGCCCACGACCTGCTCATCGAACAAGGTTTCGCGCCGCTCTACAGCCTGCGCAACGCCACGCGGGCCATGGCCCGCTGCGACGCCTACGTGCGCGCGCCACGGGAGCGGCTGGCCGGCCTGCCGCTGGCCGCTCCCGCCACGCCGGCGGCGGCCGGACCGTGGAACGAGGCGCAGGCCAAGGCCCTTTTCGCCCGGCACGGCATTCGCGTTCCCCGGGAGGCCACGGCGGCCACCGCGCGCGAGGCGGCGCAGGCGGCTACCCGGATAGGCTTTCCGGTGGCGCTCAAGCTGGTCGCCGACGGTGTGCAGCACAAAAGCGATGTCGGCGGCGTCGTGCTGGGCGTGCGGGACGAGGCCGCCGCCGAACGCGCCTTCGCCTCCATCATGGACGCGGCGGCACGGCACGGCGTGGCCGCGTCCGCGATACGCGGCGTCATCGTCGCGGAGATGGTGCGCGGTGGCA
The DNA here is from genome assembly GCF_029845405.1 of Pigmentiphaga sp. GD03639. Taxonomy (NCBI): domain Bacteria; kingdom Pseudomonadati; phylum Pseudomonadota; class Betaproteobacteria; order Burkholderiales; family Alcaligenaceae; genus Pigmentiphaga; species Pigmentiphaga sp. GD03639. The sequence continues at coordinate 28,418 of NZ_JAOCLR010000031.1, read as the reverse complement.
TCGAAACCCTGGTCGGCGTGCATCGCGACGCGGTGTTCGGCCCCATGCTGTCCTTCGGCGCGGGCGGCGTGGCGGTGGAAATCGTGGCCGACGTGGCACGGTGCCGCCTGCCCGCCGACCGCCCGGCCATCGAAGCCATGGTGGACCAGACCCGGGTGGCGCGGCTGCTGCCGGCCCACCGCGGCCGGCCCGCCTACGACCGGAATGCCCTGGTCGACGCGATAGAAAGAACCGCGGCGCTCTTCCTGTCGCTGGGCGACGGCGTGGAAGCGCTGGAGATCAACCCCCTGCTCGTGCTCGAACAGGGCCAGGGCGCCGTCGCATTGGACGGCGTCATTCACTGATGATGGAATCCCGGATGATACGCAGCGAAATCGGCGGCGGCGACGCCCACCGCATCACCGTGCGAGGCCATGACCTCGTGCACGACCTGTTCGACAAACGCGACTTCATCGACGTGATGTCGCTGGAGCTGCTCGGCAGGTTTCCCGACGACAGGCTCAAGCGCATGCTCAACCTGTTCCTGGTCAGCGCCACCGATCATGGCCTGACCCCCAGCGCCCTGTCGGCGCGCCTGACGCTGCATGGCGCGCCCGAGGCCATGCAGGGCGCGCTGGCCGCCGGCCTGCTGGGCGCCGGCAGCCGTTTCCTGGGCGTGATCGAATACAGCGCGCGCTTCCTGCGCGATGCGCTGCCCCGGCAGGAAAGCTGGACCGACGAACAATTGCGCGAAGCCGCCGAGCGCTGCGTGCGCGAGACGCGCGCGGCCAAGCGCAAGATCCCCGGCGTGGGCCACCCCGTCCATGTGGACGGCGACCCGCGCTGCGAGAAGATGTTCGAGATCGCGCGCGACTGCGGCTACTACGGCACCTACTGCCGCTTCGCGGTGGAACTGGCGGCCGCCGCCAGCCGGGCCACTGGCCGCAAGATTCCGCTCAACGCCACGGGCGCCAAGGGCGCGATCACGCTGGACATGGGGCTGACGCCGGAGCAGGGCAAGGCGCTGACGTTGATCGGCCGCACGGCGGGCCTGATGGCGCACATTCTGGAGGAACAGCGCACCCCCCTGGGCCAGCAGGTGTGGGACATGGCGGCGGGCAAGCTGCAGGCCTGACCGCCTTCAGGGCTCCGCCGGCATCGGCCCACCGCGGAGCTCATCCACCCAGGCGCGCAGGGCCTCGATGGGCATGGGCCGCGCATACAGGAAGCCTTGCGCGTAGTGCACGCCCTGGGCGGCAAGATAGTCGCGCTGCCCGTGCGTCTCCACGCCCTCGGCCGTCAGCTCCACCCCCAGCCGCGCGGCCAGCCCGATGATCATCTCCAGCACCGAGGCATTGACCGCGTCCGTGCCGATGGCCGCCACGAAGCCGCGGTCGATCTTCAGGTAATCGACCGGGAACCGCTCCAGGTAGGCCAGCGAGCTGTGGCCCGTGCCGAAATCGTCGATGGCCAGCTTCACGCCGCTGGCGCTGAGCACGCCCATGTTCCGGTAGACCTGCTCGATGGGAGGCAAGGGCTCGCGCTCGGTGATCTCCAGCACGAAGTCCGCCGCCCCCGACCCGACCACCTTGCGCAGGCGGGCAACGTCGTCGACGATGCCCGGCTCCACCAGATGGCTGGCGGTGATGTTCAGGCCCACGCGGAATAGCGGCCCCATCGGACAGCGGCGCAGGTCGCGCCCCACCAGCTTGAACAGGTGCCGCGTCAGCGGAATCGCCAGGCCGCTGGACTCGGCCACGGCGAAGAACAGGTCCGGCCGCACCGCGCCCAGGCCCGGGCGGAACCAGCGCATCAGCGCCTCGGCACCCGCGCAGGACCCATCGCGCAGGTCGATGACCGGCTGGTAGTGGACCTCGAACTCGCCCCGCCGCATGCCGCGCCTGATGGCGGCCACCAGCGAGAACCGGTACTTCAGGAAGTGGTGGCACAGATAGCCCAGCAGCAGGGCAAGCAGCACGACGAAAGGCGCGTAGCTGCCCGCCAGCCGCTTCCGGTATTCGGCCAGCAGCGCGGCATCCGCCAGGGACCGCACCCGGAACGGATAGATCGTCGACACCACCTCCTGCACGGACGATGCGCCGGGCGGCGGGACGCCCGCGCGCCGGCCCGCCAGGCCTTGCCGGCCATCCAGCGACTCGATGCCGATCCGGTAGCGGCCGCTGCCGCCCACCGCGTCCAGGAGGTCCCGCAGATAGCGGCCGTCCACCGTGACGATGACGCCGTCCCCGGCCGCGTCCAGCCGGACCGCCATTACCGCGGGCCGGTCCGGGACCATGGGTGTGCCGGGAACGAAATGAAAGGACCGCCCCGGCGGCACTGCGCTGTCCGGCAGCAGTTGCGCCAGCGGCAGCGTGAAGGCGTCCGTGATCGAGGAACAATAGAGCACGCGGTGCCGCACCAGGACGATGGCGCGGAAGTAGGGCTGGAAGGCCGCATCGTGCAGGGTGGAGTCGGCCTCGGCGCAGGACTTGCCGGCCTGCGGCGCCATCTCCGCCGCCAGCCTGTCGGCCTCGGCGAAAATGGCATCGGCCTGGCGCATCACCACTTCGGCCGCGCCACGCGCGTCGTGGCGCGCCAGCAGGCCGGCCTGCATGTAGACGAAGGGCACCGCCACCGCGAGCGGCAAGGCGGCGGCGGCCGCCACCAGCAGCCACCTCAGCCACCACCGCTTGTCCTGCCGTTCCCCGGTCGTCACGCGCCCCCCTTGCACGTACCGATCATGGATCGCATCCTACCGTGCGGGCGGCACACCCCGCTACTGGAACGCGGTCTCCAGGAAGCTGCGCAACTTGCGCGAATGCAGCCGCTCGGGCGGCATCTTGCTCAGGATCTCCAGCGCCCGCAGCCCGATGTCCAGGTGCTGGCCCACCTGCCGGCGGTAGAACGCGCTGGCCATCCCCGGCAGCTTCAGCTCGCCGTGCAGGGGCTTGTCCGACACGCACAGCAAGGTGCCGTAGGGCACGCGGAAGCGAAAGCCATTGGCCGCGATGGTGGCCGACTCCATGTCCAGCGCGATGGCGCGCGACTGCGAGAAACGCTGCACCGGCTCCAGGTGCTCGCGCAGTTCCCAGTTGCGATTGTCTATGGTCGCCACCGTGCCGGTGCGCATGATGCGCTTGAGCTCCCAGCCCGACAGCCCGGCCACCTCTTCCACCGCCTGCTCCAGCGCCACCTGCACCTCGGCCAGCGGGGGAATCGGCACCCAGGTCGGCAGGTCCGCGTCCAGCACGTGGTCGTCGCGCACGTAGCCGTGTGCCAGCACGTAGTCGCCCAGCCGCTGCGAGGCCCGCAGCCCGGCGCAATGCCCCAGCATCAGCCAGGCATGCGGACGCAGCACGGCGATGTGGTCGGTGATGGTCTTGGCGTTGGACGGCCCCACGCCGATGTTGACCAGGGTGATGCCCGAATGCCCCTCGCGCACCAGGTGATAGGCGGGCATCTGCGGCAGCCGCGACATCGGCGCCGCCGGGTCCGGCAGCGGGTCGCCCGCGCGGGTGACGCGATTGCCCGGCTCGACCAGCGCGTCGTAGTGCCCCTGTGCCACCAGCGTGCGCGCGCGCAGGCAGAACTCGTCCACGTAGAACTGATAGTTGGTGAACAGCACGAAATTCTGGAAGTGCGAAGGCGCGGTGGCGGTGTAGTGCTGCAGGCGATGCAGCGAGTAGTCGATGCGCGGCGCCGTGAACGGGGCCAGCGGCTGCGGCCCGTCCGGCGGATGGCGGTGGGTGCCGTTGACGATGGCGTCGTCGGTGACCGCGAGGTCGGGCGTGTCGAACAGGTCCCGCAGGGGCCGCTTGAGCGCCTCGATGTCCTCGCCCTCGACATAGATGCCGTCGGGAAACGCGAAGTGCAGGGCGATGGGCACGTCGGATTCGCCGATCTCGACCGCGACGCCATGGTTCGCCATCAATTGCCGCAGCTGCTCGGTCAGGTAGGAGCGGAACAGCCTGGGTTTGGTGACGGTGGTCTGGTAGACGCCGGGCTCGGCCACGTGCCCATACGACAGGCGCGAATCCACCTCGTCGTAGGTGTCCACGCTGATCCGGATGAACGGATAGCAGGCGCGGAACCGCCCGGGCGAGGATGCCTGCGTGGCGACCACCTCGCGGAAGCTGTCGCACAGGAAGGCGGTATTGCGCGCGTAGATGTCGATCAGGCGCTGGACGGCGGCGTCGGGATCGCGGAAGGACTCGGTGGGCCAGGGGGCGGGATGGCGAAGGAGGACACTGGCGGGCGGGGTCATGATCGGAGTTGGAGAAGGTCCTGATATAGCTTAGCCTACCGCGGCCTGGCCGGTCCCGCGGCCTCGTACTACACTAGCCCGCCTTCGCAAGGAGTCCGTCATGCTGCTCGCGGTAATCGCGATCGCCGTCGGCGCCGCCGTCGGGGCGCTGCTGCGCTGGGTCCTGGGGCTGGGCCTGAACGCCCTGCTGCCCGCCATGCCACCTGGCACCCTGGCCGCCAACCTCATCGGCGCCTACATCATCGGCCTGGCCGTGGCCTATTTCGCCGGCAACCCGGCCCTGCCGCCGCATTGGCGGCTGCTGATCATCACCGGCTTCTGCGGCGGCCTGACCACCTTTTCCACCTTCTCGGCCGAACTGGTCGCCCTGATCCAGCAGCAGCGGCTGGGCTGGGTGGCCGCGACCATCCTGGTCCACGTGGGCGGTTCCGTCGCGATGACCTTGCTCGGCATCGCCACCTACGCCGGGTTGCGGCAGTCCTGACCCTGCAAGGAGACGCATCGTGAACGGTTTCCAACTGACTTTCTTCACCCGGCAGGACCGGCGCCACGGCGGCCAGCCCCTGGCCCACTGGCTGCTGGCCTTCGCCCAGGCCCAGGGCGCCCTGGGCGGCACCCTGCTGGACGCCCTGGCGAAAGAACCCATCGACCTGTTCTACGTGAAGCAGCCGGTGGAGTTCGGGCGGGTGGGCGCTCGGGCGCCGGCGGCGGGCTGAAACGCCAGGATCGGTTGCAACAAAAAACCCCGCCGGGTCGGGCGGGGTTCGGCTCGTCAGGCCGCCGTGCTGATGACGGCCTCGATGCGGTTGCCTTCCGGATCGATCACGAACGCCGCGTAGTAATCCGGGCCGTAGCGAGGCCGCAGCCCCGGAGCGCCATTGTCGACGGCCCCATGGCGCAGGGCCGCCTCGTGGAAACGGTCGACGGCATCCCGGCTTGGCGCGGAAAAAGCGAGGTGAAAGCCGGGCCCGGGTACGGCCCCGCCTTTCGGGCATTGCTTGAGCGCGAACTTGTCGCCCCCTCCGGGAAGGCCGTATCCGACGGCCTGCCTGTCGGGCTCGCCGTCGAAATCCGTCCAGACACGCTCGTACCCCAGAGGCCTGAGCACCGCATCATAAAAATCGGCGGCGGCACGCAGGTCGGCCACGCCGAAAGAAAGGTGATGGAGCATCGACGGGATGGCGCGCCCGTCAGAACGGGATGTCGTCGTCCATGTCGGCGAAGTTCGGCGCCGAGCTCGACTGCGAGGCCGGACGCTGGCCGCCGCCACCGCTGGCCGGACGGTTGGACGGGCGCTGGGCCGGCGCGGAGTCGCCATAGCCGCCGCCACCGCCGTAGCCGCCTTCGCCACCGCCGCCACCGCCTTCACGGCCGCCCAGCATCTGCATCTGGTCGGCGACGATCTCGGTCGTGTACTTGTCGGCGCCGGTGTCCTTGTCCTGCCACTTGCGGGTCTTCAGGCGGCCTTCGACATACACCGAACGGCCCTTCTTCAGGTATTCGCCGGCGATCTCGGCCAGGCGGTTGTAGAACACCACGCGGTGCCACTCGGTTTCCTCGCGGCGTTCGCCCGAGTTCTTGTCCTTCCATTGGGACGTGGTGGCGATGGACACGTTGCAGATCGCTGCGCCGTCGGGCGTGTAGCGAACTTCGGGGTCGCGGCCCAGGTTGCCGACCAGGATGACTTTGTTGACGGATGCCATTACCACACTCCTATTGACTGTATTCACCGGCCCGCGGCGAGGCGGGTGGATTGTAGCCACCCCCGCCCGGCGCGGCCACGGGCCACAAGAAAAAAAACATCATTGGTTGAAAATGCGCCGACCGCAATACGGTCTCGTGCGTAAATGGGACAGGAAGGGCTCAGGACGCGGGATGGGACACCCGCTCCGGCCGAGCGGTCCGCCTGGCGGGCAGGGGCTTCATCCCCCAGGCCGCCAGCAGCCATATTACCGCCAGCCCCGCCGCCGCCTGGAATACCGCCGCGGCCCCCAGGTGGGAGACCAGCCAGCCGCCCAGCGCCCCGCCGGCGAAGAGCCCGATGGCCTGGCTCGTATTATAGAAACCCAGGGCCAGCCCCTTCAGCGACGGCGGCGCCACGCGGGATACCAGCGAAGGCTGCATGGCCTCGAGGATGTTGAAGACGGAGAAGAAGGCGATCATGGCGCCCACCAGCCATCCATAGTGGTCCTGGGCCCACGGCAGGAACATGCACACCAGCACCAGCCCGGCGATCGCGCCCAGCAGGGTCTTGCGGTGGGTGGCGTAGCGTTCGGTGACGCCGATCACCGGCACCATGACGACGAACGAGGCCAGCACCACCGGCAGGTAGACCTTCCACAGGGTGGCCGTGTCCAGGCCGCCGGTGTGCACCAGCGCGGCGGGTACCACCACGAACAGGGCGACCTGGATCAGGTGCAGGGTGAAGACGCCCAGGTTCAGCCGCAGCAGGTCGGGGTGCGACAGCACGCTGGACATGGATGCGGGTTCGCCCCGCGGCGCGGGCGGCGCGGCCGGAACCACCCAGGCGGCCACGCCCAGCGCGGCCACGCCCAGCGCGGCGATGGTCCAGAACAGGCCGGTCAGCCCGCCCCAGCCCACCAGCACGGGAGCCAGCACCAGCGACACCGCGAAGGTCAGGCCGATCGAGGCGCCTATCATGGCCATGGCCTTGGTCCGCACCTCGTCGCGCGTGGCATCGGCCAGCCACGCCGTCACCGCCGCCGAAATCGCGCCCGAGCCCTGGATGGCCCGCCCGATCGTGATCCAGAACAGGTCGTCGGTCGTGGCGCAGACCACGCTGCCGGCGACGAACAGCACCAGTCCCATCACCACCACCGGCCGCCGGCCCCAGCGGTCCGAGGCCAGCCCGAACGGGATCTGCATGAACGCCTGGGTCAGCCCATACATGCCCAGCGCCAATCCCACCCTCGCCGGATCATTCCCCCCCGGCAAGGCCTTCGCCGCCACCGCGAACACCGGCAGCAGCAGGAACAACCCCAGCATCCGGCACATGAACAGCGCCGCCAGCGACAAGCTGGCGCGGCGCTCGAAAGGGGTCATCCGAAATGAAGTCATTGGGCCCCCCCGTACGCGCTGACGCGCGCCCCCCAGGGGGCGATGCCTGCGGACTGGCGGAGCCAGATCCGCGGCATCCTGAGTCGTGTAACCGTGTTTCGCAACGCGGGCCTTTGCCCGAAGGACAGTGACCGGCCGGCGGAACCGAACCCGCAATCCTCTGAATCCAATACGAGTCTCTTTGTCATGTCACCCATCGCCAACGCCGGCAGCCAGCGACAGCACCAGCGCCACATCCCAAGAAAGCCCCACTAGACCAGGGCACGGGGGATCCGGCTCCGCCGGTCCCCCGCCGCCCGCCCCCTGGGGGGCGCGCGTCAGCGCGTACGGGGGGGTTATATTACCAAGTTGGCTTTCGCCACCGCTCGCGTAAAGGTTTGCTTGATGGATGTCATCCGCATCAGGGGTGCGCGCACCCATAATCTGAAGAACGTCTCGCTGGAGTTGCCCCGCCACCAGCTTGTCGTGATCACTGGGCTATCCGGTTCGGGCAAATCCTCCCTGGCGTTCGATACCCTGTACGCGGAAGGCCAGCGGCGCTACGTGGAAAGCCTGTCCGCCTACGCCCGCCAGTTCCTGCAGTTGATGGACAAGCCCGAGGTCGACCTGATCGAGGGCCTGTCGCCGGCCATTTCCATCGAGCAGAAAGCCGCCAGCCACAACCCGCGCTCGACCGTGGGCACGGTCACGGAAATCCACGACTACCTGCGCCTGCTGTTCGCGCGGGTGGGCACGCCCTACTGCCCCGACCACCAATTGCCGCTGCAGGCGCAAAGCATCAGCCAGATGGTGGACATCACCCTGGCGCTGCCGGCCGAAAGCCGGTTGGCGATCCTGGCGCCGCTGGTACGCGACCGCAAGGGCAGCTTCGAGGACGAACTGGCCAGCCTGCAGGCCCAGGGCTTCGTGCGGGTGCGCGTGGACGGCCAGGTGCTGGACATCGACAGCGTCCCCCCGCTGAAGAAGACCGAGAAGCACAGCATCGACGTGGTGATCGACCGCCTGCGCGTGCGGCCCGAGGCCCAGCAGCGGCTGGCCGAGAGCTTCGAGACGGCCATCGGCCTGGCCGAGGGGCGGGCCATCGTGCTGGAGATGGACGCCGATGCCGATGGCCACGAACGCGAGCATCTGTTCTCCAGCCGCTATGCCTGTCCGGTATGCGGGCACAGCCTGCCGGAGCTCGAGCCCCGGCTGTTCAGCTTCAACAATCCCATCGGCGCCTGCCCCAGCTGCGACGGCATCGGCCACGTAGGCTTCTTCGATCCGAAACGGGTGGTGGCATTTCCCGAACTGAGCCTGGCCGGCGGCGCCATTCGCGGCTGGGACCGGCGCAACCCGTTCTACCATCAGTTGCTGACCAGCCTGGCGGCCTTCTACGACTTCGACGTGGACACGCCGTTCGAGGAACTGTCCGAGGACACCCAGCAGCGGGTGCTGTACGGCTCGGGCGACCAGGAAATCGCCTTCACCTACGTGAACGAGAAGGGACGCACGACCGTGCGCTCGCACCCTTTCGAGGGGGTGATTCCCAACCTCGAGCGCCGCTGGAAGGAAACCGACTCGGCCACGGTGCGCGAGGAACTGGGCAAGTACAGGAACGTGCGGACCTGCCCCGATTGCGGCGGCTCGCGGCTGCGCGCCGAGGCCCGCAACGTCCGCGTGGGCGAGGATGACCAGGGACGCGCGATCTACCAGCTGGAAGCCCTGCCGCTGTCCGACTGCCTGCACTGGTTCGAGGAACTGGCGCTGACCGGCGCCAAGCGCGAGATCGCCGACCGCATCGTGCGCGAGATTTCCGCCCGCCTGACCTTCCTGAACAACGTGGGGCTGAGCTACCTGTCGCTGGACCGCAGCGCCGATACCATCTCGGGCGGCGAGGCCCAGCGCATCCGCCTGGCCAGCCAGATCGGCTCGGGCCTGACCGGCGTGATGTACGTGCTGGACGAACCCTCCATCGGCCTGCACCAGCGCGACAACGACCGGCTGATCAGCACCCTGCGGCACCTGCGCAACCTCGGCAACAGCGTGATCGTGGTCGAGCACGACGAGGACATGATCCGCGAGGCCGACTGGGTCGTGGACATGGGCCCCGGCGCGGGCGAACACGGCGGGAAAGTCGTGGCGCAGGGATCGCCGGCCGACATCGTGGCCGACCCGCAGTCCCTGACCGGCCAATACCTCAGCGGCCAGAAGTCCATCGCCATCCCGCCCCGCCGGCCGGTGGCGGGCCAGGACGAACTGCCGTGGCTGGAGCTCAGGGGCTGTTCGGGCAACAACCTGAAAGGCGTGGACCTGCGCATCCCGGCGGGCCGCCTGGTCTGCATCACCGGGGTCTCGGGCTCGGGCAAGTCGACCCTGATCAACGACACGCTCGTCAACGTGGTCTCGCGCCACCTGTACAACAGCCAGACCGAGCCCGCGCCCTACGAGTCCATCGAGGGGCTGGAGCATTTCGACAAGATCATCAGCGTCGACCAGAGCCCGATCGGCCGCACGCCGCGCAGCAACCCGGCCACCTACACCGGCCTGTTCACCCCGATACGGGAGCTGTTCGCGGGCGTGCCGGAAGCCCGCGCCCGCGGCTACGATCCCGGCCGCTTCAGCTTCAACGTCAAGGGCGGCCGCTGCGAGGCCTGCCAGGGCGACGGCGTGGTCAAGGTGGAGATGCACTTCCTGCCCGACATCTACGTCCCCTGCGACGTCTGCCATGGCAGCCGCTACAACCGCGAAACGCTGGAAATCCGCTACCGCGGCCGCAACATCAGCGAGGTGCTGGACCTGACCGTCGAGCAGGCCCTGGAGTATTTCGAGGCCGTGCCGGCCATCGCCCGGCGGCTGCAGACGCTGATCGACGTGGGGCTGGGCTACATCCGCCTGGGACAAAGCGCCACCACCCTGTCGGGCGGCGAGGCGCAGCGGGTCAAGCTGTCACAGGAACTGTCCAAGCGCGGCACCGGCCGCACCCTTTACATCCTGGACGAACCCACCACCGGCCTGCATTTCCACGACATCTCGCTGCTGCTGGAAGTGATCGGGCACCTGGTGGACGCCGGCAACACCGTGGTCGTGATCGAGCACAACCTGGACGTCATCAAGACCGCGGACTGGATCATCGACATGGGTCCGGAAGGCGGCGACGGCGGCGGCAGCATCGTGGCCCAGGGCACGCCCGAGGAGATCGCGCAGGCGCCCGGCAGCCATACCGGCAGCTATCTGAAGAAATTCCTGGCCGCCGGCGCCCCTTCCGCGCCGGCCAGGGCGGCGCGCGCGCCCCGGCGCAAGGCCGGCTGACGCGCCAGGCCCGGCCGGCCCCCGAAGGCCGGGCCGCTTACTCGTCGAATTCGCAGACGGTGTAGAGGTTCAGTCCCGAATCGCGTATCGCCTTCGATCCGCCCAACCGCGGCAGGTCGATGACGGCGGCCGCCTCGACCACGTTGGCCCCCAGCCGCTGCAGCAGCTTCATGCCGGCCAGCATGGTGCCGCCGGTGGCGACCAGGTCGTCCACCAGCACGACCCGTTGCCCGGGGCGCACGGCGTCGGCATGCATCTCCACCGTCGAACTGCCGTATTCCAGGGCATATTGCTCGGCGATGGTGTCGTAGGGAAGCTTGCCCTTCTTGCGCACGGGCACGAAACCGAGGTTCAGCTCGTGCGCGATCACGCTGCCCACGATGAATCCCCGCGCATCGATGCCCGCCACCAGGTCCAGGCGCTGGTTCATGTAGCGGTAGACGAACAGCTCGATCAGCACGCGGAAGCTGCGCGGGTCCTGCAGCAGCGGCGTGATGTCCCGGAACTGCACGCCGGGCTCGGGCCAGTCGGGCACCGTGCGTATGCGGTCTCGGATGTAGTTCGGGTCCAGGAACATGGCGGGCTCGGACAGGAAGGAATCGGAGGAAACCGGGATGGGAGGCCCCGGCGACACAGGACGCCACTGTAACGCAAAGAGCGTGAAGCAAGGATCGTGCCCTTGCTACTATACTGGTAGATCGTCGCAATTGAATGACCGTTGCCGCGCAAGGCGACACGAGGCGCGTTTTTCGCTGCCCGCCCTTCCACGGTACCGGCTCAGACCCATCATGAACACCTCAGACAACGGCACGTCCAACGTATACGTTCCCGGCGCTTCCGGCCCCGTCGACATCATCGATTCGGCCCGCAGCACCCTGGCGGTGGAAATCGAGGCGCTCAAGGCCCTGTCCAGCCGCCTGGACCGCACGTTCGTGCGCGCGGTCGACATCCTGCTGGCCTGCCCCGGACGCGTGGTGGTCAGCGGCATCGGCAAGTCCGGGCACATCGCCCGCAAGGTCGCCGCCACGTTCGCCTCGACCGGCACGCCGGCCTTCTTCGTCCACGCGGCCGAGGCCGTCCACGGCGACCTGGGCATGATCACCGCCAACGACGTGCTGGTCACGATATCGTATTCGGGCACGACGGCCGAACTGCTGACCATCGTGCCCGTCGTCAAGCGCCTGGGATCGCCGCTGATCGCGATCACCGGCAACCCGGATTCCGAACTGGCCCAGCTCGCCGACGTGCACCTGGACGCCAGCGTGCCCCAGGAAGCCTGCCCGCTGAACCTCGCCCCCACCGCCAGCACCACGACCGCGCTGGCGCTGGGCGACGCGCTGGCGGTGGCCTGCCTCGAGGCGCGCGGCTTCGGCCCAGAGGATTTCGCCCGGTCCCACCCGGGCGGCGCCCTGGGCCGCCGCCTGCTGACCCATGTCAGCGACGTCATGCGCACCGGCAAGGACCTGCCCATCGTGCCGGTCACGGCCTCGGTCACCGAAGCCCTGGTGGAAATCACCCGCAAGAGCATGGGCATGACCGCAGTCCTCGACGGCGACCGGGTGGTCGGCATCTTCACCGATGGCGACCTGCGCCGCCTGATCGAGCGCGAAGGCGACATCCGCAACCTGACCGTGGTCGCCGGCATGACGCGCAACCCCCTTCACATCGGTCCTGACGCGCTCGCCACCGAGGCAGCCGCGCTGATGGACGACAACCGCAAGAACCAGTTGCTGGTGCTCGACGCCACCGGCAGGCTGGTCGGCGCCCTCCATACCCACGACCTGATGGCAGCAAAGGTGCTCTGAGTTCCATGGCGATCCCCCTCACTCCCCATCCGGCCGAAGCCCTGATCCTGGCCCGCGTGCCGCAAGACGTGCGCGAACGCGTCTCCCGGCTGCGACTGATGATCTTCGACGTCGACGGCGTCCTGACCGACGGCCGCCTCTACTACGGCGAGCACGGCGAGACCGTGAAGCGCTTCCATGCGCTGGACGGCTTCGGGCTGCGCATGCTGCACGAAAGCGGCATCGAGGTCGTGTTCATGACCGGGCGCGACTCGCCCACCGTATCGCGGCGCGCCGCCGAGCTGGGCATCTCCGAGGTCCAGCAGGGCGTGCGCGACAAGAGCGCGGCCGTGACCGCGCTGGCGCAGCGCTGCAACGTCGAGCTGGACGCGGTCGGCTTCATGGGCGACGACATCATCGACCTGGCCGCCATGCAGCGCGTGGGCTTCGCCGCCAGCGTGGCGGAAGCGCCGGTCTACGTCGCCCAGGCCGCCCACTGGGTGGCCACCCGCCCCGCCGGAGATGGCGCGGCACGCGAGTGCTGCGACCTGATCCTGGCCGCGCAGGGCCGGCTGGGCGGCTACATCACCAGCCGCACCCGCACGACCATCACCGCCGGATCCTCTCCCCAATGAAAGACCGACTCGCCTCCGGGGTATCGATCGCGCTGCTGGCCGCCCTGGTGGCCGGCACGTGGTGGGCGGCCGACTATGCCAAGCGGGCGGTCAAGGAAGATCCTCCGCGCCGGCTGACCCACGAGATCGACTCCTTCGTCGAGCAGTTCGTCATGGTCCGCAGCGACGAGCACGGCATGCCGATGACGCGCATGGAAGGCGACCGGCTGGAGCACTACCCGGACGACGACTCCTCGGAAGTCACGCAGTTCCGCGCGGTCAGCCAGCGCACCGAGCGGCCGACCATGACGGCGACCTCGCAGCACGCCAGGATGGACCAGGACGGCGCGCGCGTGGTCATGCGCGGCGACGTCCAGTTGCGGAGGCTGGCCGGGCAGGGACGTCCCGAGCTCGACATACGCAGCGAGGAAGTCACCCTGCTGCCCGACGAGGATGTCGCCTACACGGACCTGCCCGCCACCGTGGTCAACGGCACCACGCGCATACAGGGACGCGGCATGCGCTATGACAACGTCTCGCGCGAACTGAAGGTCAACGAGCAGACGCGGGTGCAGATCGTGCCGGGCAGCACGCGGCCGGCCGCTCCCTCGGCCCGACAGCCATCCAAAGGATAGAAACACCGTGCCACATCACCGATTTTCCCGATACGCCGCCCAGGCCATGCTCGCCCTGGCGGCCCTCGCCTGCGGCGCCCAGGCGCTCGCGGCCGCCGCCGACCGCAACCAGCCGACGACGGTGGATGCCGACGCGCTGCGCTACGACGACCTGAAGCAGACCAGCATCTTCACCGGCAACGTCGTGCTGACCAAGGGCTCGCTGATCCTGCGCGCCGACCGCCTCGAGCTGCGCGAGGACGCCGAGGGCTACCAGTTCGGCGTCGCCACCGCCAACGGCGGCAAGCTTGTCAACGTGCGCCAGCGGCGCGAAGGCACGGACGAATACGTCGAGGGCGTGGCCGAACGCGTCGAGTACGACGGACGCGGCGAGCTGATCCATTTCATCTCGAAGGCGGTCGTCAAGCGCCTGGCCTGCGAACAGATGGTCGACGAAGTGCGCGGCCAGCGCGTGACCTACAACCAGCGCACCGATACCTACACCGCCACCGGCGGGCCGCAAGCCCCGACGTCCAACCAGCGCGTGCGCACCATCATCCAGCCGCGCGGCCAGACGGCCGCCGGCGCGCCGGCGGCGGGCTGCGGCGCCCCGACCTCGGGCAAGGCGGCACAATGAACGCGCCGCTCGTCGAGGCCGGAACGCCGGCCGGGGCGCCGCGCGCCGAAGAGTCCGCCCGGGGCGACGGCCGCCTGCGGGCCGAAGGCCTGCGCAAGTCCTATCAAGGACGCACGGTGGTCAAGAACGTGTCGCTGCACGTGGACGGCGGCGAGGTGGTGGGACTGCTGGGCCCCAACGGCGCGGGCAAGACCACCTGCTTCTACATGATCGTCGGACTGGTGCCCGCCGACGCCGGCAGCATAGATATCGATCGCGTCTCGGTCACCAGCCTGCCCATCCACAAGCGCGCGCGGCTGGGGCTTTCCTACCTGCCCCAGGACGCCTCGGTCTTCCGCCGGCTCAACGTCGAACAGAACATCCGCGCGGTGCTCGAGCTGCAGCGCAACGAACAGGGCGCGCCGCTGGACGCGAAACAGGTGAACGAAAGCCTGGAATCGCTGCTGGACGAATTGCAGATCGGACACATCCGCAGCAACGCCGCAATCTCGCTGTCCGGCGGCGAACGCCGCCGCGTCGAGATCGCGCGCGCGCTCGCCACCAATCCGCGCTTCATCCTGCTGGACGAACCCTTCGCCGGCGTGGACCCCATCGCCGTCATCGAGATCCAGCGCATCGTGCGCTTCCTCAAGGGACGCGGCATAGGCGTGCTCATCACCGATCACAACGTGCGCGAGACCCTGGGCATCTGCGACCGCGCCTACATCATCAGCGACGGCACGGTACTGGCCAGCGGACACCCCGAGGAGATCGTCGGCGATCCGGCCGTGCGGCGGGTCTACCTCGGAGAACACTTCCGCATGTAAGCGGTGCCCATGCTCAAACCCGGACTCCAACTTCGCACCTCCCAGCACCTGGCGCTGACGCCGGCGCTGCAGCAGTCGATCAAGCTGCTGCAGCTGTCGACCCTCGAACTCGAGCACGAGATCGAGCAGATCCTGCAAGAGAACCCGCTGCTCGAACGCGAGGACGATCCCGTGGCGGCTACGCTGCGGGTCGACGCCGACGGCAGCATGCACACGACCGCGCCCGCCGCGCCGGAAGCCGACGGGGAACCCGGCGGCGAGACCGTGGAAGCCCCGACGCCGGCCGACGCCGGCGACGGACCGGACCTGCCCGACATGCCGGAGCTGCACCGCCCCGGCGGCGAACACGACGACGACACCGCGCCGCAACTGGCCGCGCCCGACGCGTCGCTGCGCGAGCACCTGCTGGGCCAGCTCGCGCTCACGCAGGCCACGCCGCGCGATGCGGCGCTGGTGACGGCGCTGGTCGACGAGCTGGACGACAACGGCTATCTGGACGTGTCGCTGGAAGAGCTCGCCGCGCTGTTCCCGCCCGAGCTGGAAATCGACGCCGACGAACTGCGCTCCGCGCTGGGGCTGCTCCAGTCCTTCGACCCTGCCGGCGTGGGCGCCCGCAACATTTCCGAATGCCTCTGCCTGCAATTGCGCACGCCGGACCTCGACTGCCTGCCCGAGGCCCGCGATGCCGAGGTGCTGGCGCTGGCCCGCCAGATCGCGGCCCAGCACCTGCCCCTGCTGGGTGCGCGTGACTACGCCAAGCTGCGCAAGGCGCTGGGCTGCAACGACGACCAGTTGCGCGCGGCCCAGAGCCTGATCCGCCGGCTCGACCCCCGGCCCGGTTCGCGCTATTCGTCGCCCGCGGCGGACTACGTCGTGCCCGACGTGATCGTGCGCAAGGTCGGCAACCAGTGGCGCGCGACGCTCAACGGCGAAGCCATGCCGCGGCTGCGCATCAACCAGATGTACGCGCAGATCCTGAAATCGGAACGCAGCTCGGCCCATCCCGGGCTGTCCTCGCAGCTGCAGGAGGCGCGCTGGCTGATACGCAATGTCCAGCAACGCTTCGACACCATCCTGCGCGTGGCCCAGGCCATCGTCGACCGGCAGCAGGGTTTCCTCAACCATGGCGAAGTCGCCATGCGGCCTCTTGTATTACGCGAAATAGCAGATACACTAGGCTTGCATGAGTCGACGATCTCACGCGTCACTACGCAGAAATACATGCTTACCCCCCTGGGGACTTTCGAGCTCAAGTATTTCTTCGGCAGCCACGTCGCCACGGAGACCGGAGGAGCGGCATCGTCCACGGCGATCCGTGCGCTGATCAAGCAACTCATTGGTGCGGAGGATCCTACCCAGCCACTATCCGACAGCCAACTTGCGCAGACGCTGGGGGAGCAGGGTATCGTCGTGGCCCGCCGCACGGTGGCCAAATACCGCGAAGCGCTCAAGATTCCGCCGGTTTCGCTGCGTAAGAGCATCTAGTACGGATCGCGCCCGCGCGGCATCGCATGCCGCGTATCCATCACCCAATCGCGATGCTAGGGTTAGACCGTACTTGAAAGCCCCGGATAAAGGCTCATCTTTATAGCAACCGCTGAAAACGCATGTGCCAGCCACTTCGATTGCGTGGCGACATCCGGAACATCGGAGCGACGCAAGCAAAGTGGCACGCTCGTGCCACAAGCGCCCATGCCCTGCGGACATGGGCGCGGGCTCCGGGGAAGTCTCCCGGTACATTGCTTCAAGGAGGGCTTTACATGAATCTGAGCATCAGCGGACATCACCTCATCGTGACCCCTGCCATACGTGAGTACGTCCTGAACAAGCTCACGCGGGTGCTGAGGCATTTCGATCACGTCATCGATATCCAGGTGCTGCTTTCCGTGGAAAAACTGCGCCACAGCGCGGAAATCACCATGCATCTCCGAGGCAAGGACGTCCATTGCGAGGCCCAAGAAGAAAATCTATACGCGGCCATCGATGCCCTTGTCGATAAAGTCGACCGCCAGGTCATCAAGTACAAGGACAAGGTCCAGCGACCTCGGGTCGAGGAAGCAATAAAAAGAATTCCCCCCCCTACGCCCTGAAAGGAAGCCCACCCCCTACGCGCTTCGCGCGCCCCCTCAAGGGGGCGGCACTGGCGGACCGGCAAAGCCGGATCCGCTGTGCCCTGGGGGTAAACATCGGTCGGCGGGGAAAGGAGGCTTTTCCCGCCGTTGTAACGTTTAAGGGATGGGTTTGCGTCCAGTTAGCCGTGATCGGGATCGAGAAATGCCGCGCTGCGCCATGGTTTTCGAGGGACTGTGTAGGGTCCCGGGTGGGCGCTTCCTTCGTGGGACGAGGGCATGTGATGCCGGGTCGGGATACGGACGGGTTGTTTGCGGGGCACAAAAGTGCCGCTTTCCGTGACAGAACCGGGCCGGTGGCTATAATCGACGTCCATCTCCAAAAGATGTCGCCTGGTCCATCTATTGTGCGAATTTGTATCGCCCGACCGGCGCATACGTTATGAATCTGATCTCGCGGATACTCCCCCCTTCGAACGTGCTGCTTGATCTGGAAGTCACCAGCAAGAAGCGCGTTTTCGAACAAGTCGGCCTTTTGTTCGAGAACAATCACGGCATCGCCCGCTCGGTGGTGTTCGACAGCCTGTTCGCGCGCGAACGGCTCGGCTCGACCGGCCTGGGGCAAGGCGTTGCCGTGCCGCACGGCCGCATCAAGGGACTGACAGATGCCGTGGCCGCCTTCGTGCGCCTGGCCCAGCCCATCAATTTCGACGCCCCCGATGGCAAGCCGGTGCAGATGCTGGTGTTCCTGCTGGTGCCCGAGCAGGCTACGCAGGTACACCTGGAAATCCTGTCCGAGCTGGCGCAGATGCTGTCCAACCGCGCGCTGCGCGAGGCCCTGGCCACCGAACCGTCGGCCAGCGCGATCCATTCGCTGCTGACCCACTGGGAGCCGGCCCAGTCCGACGCCGCGGTCTGACCCGGCGGGCCCGGCCGGCCGCCTTCTCCGTGTGCCCCATGCTTACTATCGAAAAACTGGTCGACGAGAACACCGACAAGATTTCCTTGAGCTGGCTGGCCGGGCGCTCGAACGCGAATCGCTCGCCGCTGCCCGACACCTGCCTGGCCGCCGCCGACCTGGTCGGCCACCTGAACCTCATCCACCCGTCGCGCATCCAGGTCTTCGGCCACGAGGAACTGGCGTTCTATGCCCGGCTGGAAGCACGCCGACGCGCCCACCACCTGGACGAGCTGCTGGCCAGCGGCGTGCCGGCCATCATCATGGCCGACGGCCTGGCCGCGCCGGCCGACCTGCTGGAGCACTGCGAACAGCGCGGCGTGCCGCTGCTGGCATCGCCCCGCTCGGCGGCTCAGGTCATCGACCTCCTGCGCATCTACCTGGGCAAGAAGCTCGCCCCCGTCACCACCGTCCACGGCGTATTCATGGACGTGCTCGGCATGGGCGTGCTGATCTCCGGCGAATCCGGCCTGGGCAAGAGCGAGCTTGCGCTCGAACTGATCTCCCGCGGCCACGGCCTGGTGGCCGACGACGCGGTGGAGTTCTCCCGCATCGCGCCCAACATCATCGAAGGCCGCTGCCCCCCGCTGCTGCAGAACATGCTGGAAGTGCGAGGCCTGGGCCTGCTGGACATCCGCGCGATCTTCGGCGAGACCTCGGTGCGCCGGAAGATGAAGCTCAAGATCATCGTCCACCTGGTCCGCACCACCTCGCCCGAAGCCAATTTCGAACGCCTCCCCCTCCAGGCCCTGACGCAGGACGTGCTGGCCCTGCCCATACGCAAGGTCGTCCTGCCGGTGGCCGCCGGCCGCAACCTGGCCGTACTGGTCGAAGCCGCGGTGCGCAACGCCATCCTGCAACTGCGTGGCATCGACACCATGACCGAATTCATGGAACGGCAGATGGACGCGATCCAGAACGGCGAGCCGTAGAGGCCCCCCCTACGCCCTTCGGGCGCAAGGGAAGCCCACCCCCTACCCGCTTGCGCGGGCCCCCTCAAGGGGGCGATGCGGGTGGACCGGCGGAGCCGGATCCACCGCATCCTGGGTCTGGTGCCGCTATCTTGGTTTGTGGCACCGTTGCTTCGCTGGCTGCCAGCGGTAGCAACAGTGCTTCGATCCAAGATAGTTTCCCTAGACCCAGGAAACCGCGGATCCGGCTTTGCCGGTCCGCCGGTTTCGCCCCCTGGGGGGCGCGCGAAGCGCGTAGGGGGGGCGACGAATGTGCGTTATTGTTCAGGCTTCGATGAATGAACCTCCTACGAGGCAAAGCCTGCTGTGTTACGTGTCGTTTTCATCACCGGTATCTCGGGCTCGGGCAAGTCCGTGGCTCTTCGTACCCTGGAGGATGCCGGCTACAACTGCGTCGACAATCTTCCGGTCCGCTTTCTTCACGATTTCATCGCGGCCGCGCACGATGAAGGGCTGCAGCGTGTCGGGGTGTCCATCGATGCGCGTTCCAGCGGGGCCATCGCCAGCCTGCCCGGCACCATCAATGCGCTGCGCGCGCTGGGCACCGAGATCCGCGTAGTGTTCCTGGACGCCGATACCGGCACGCTGGTGCAGCGCTATTCGGAATCGCGCCGCCGCCATCCGCTGACCGACAAGCTGTTCCACGAAGGCGTGGCGCCCTCGGTCGAAGCCTGTATCGCGCACGAGCGGGAGTTGCTGGGGCCGCTGCGCGAACTGGGGCACGTCATCGACACCACGGGCCTGACGCCCTCGCAACTGCGGTCCTGGGTGCGCAACGTGGTGCAGGCCGATACCGTGCCGCTGGTCCTGACCTTCGAATCGTTCGCGTTCAAGGAAAGCGTGCCGCTGGACGCGGACCTGATGTTCGACGTGCGCTGCCTGCCCAATCCCCACTACGACCCGGTCCTGCGGCCGTTGACGGGGCGGGACGCCCCGGTGGCGAACTTCCTGGCAGCCATTCCCAGCGTGGGGCGCATGATCGACGACATCGCCGCCTTCATCCGCACCTGGTTGCCGGAGTACATGCAGGACACGCGCAGCTACCTGACGGTGGCCATAGGCTGTACGGGCGGGACGCACCGGTCGGTCTACGTGGTGGAGCAACTGGCCGCCATGTTCGCGGGCCAGGGACAGGTGCTGGTGCGCCACCGTGCACAAAAGCAGTTCGACCTTTATGATCCGGGCGGTGGCCCCACCGAGGCGCCGCCGCTTGCCAGACCTTAGCATTCAGGACCCTAGACGATGAAGCAGACCGACCGGCTTCCCTTGCCTGGCGCGCGCCCCACCACCAGCCGCCCACCGCGCGGAAGGACCGAAGGCCCCCTGCTCCTGGCGGCGGTCTGCGCAGCGATGCTGCTGGCCGCTTGCGGCACCACGCCCAAGGGGTCCTCGGGTTCGCGCGGCGGCGGCTACTACAAGGACGACGGTCCGCCGTCCAACCCGCCCGCCAACCTGGATCTCGTGCCCGACCCGCTGCCGGCCGTCGAGCCGCTGGCCAGCGGCGCCAACAAGCCCTATGTGATCTTCGGCAAGCGCTACGTGCCCGACACGTCCATGCAGCCCTACAAGGTGCGCGGGATCGCGTCGTGGTACGGGCGCAAGTTCCATGGCGCGCGCACGTCGAACGGCGAGATCTACGACATGTACGCGATGACCGCGGCCCACACCACGCTGCCCATCCCCAGCTACGCCCGCGTCACGCGGGTCGGGACGGGCAAGTCGGTGATCGTGCGCGTGAACGACCGCGGCCCCTTCCACAGCGACCGCATCATCGACCTTTCCTACACGGCCGCCTACAAGCTGGGCCTGCTCTCACAGGGCAGCGGAGAGGTCGAGGTCGAGTGGCTGGGACCGGAGGAAATCGCCAGGATCCGCAGCGAGCGAGGCAGCGCCCCCATGCTGGCCGCCGCCCCCGCGCCGGCGGCCGAAGCCGAGGTGGTCGCCATTCCGGTGGCCACGCAGGCGCCGGCCAGCCAGATACGGGAACTGCCGCCGCTGGCGTCCGCCTCGCCGGACGGCAACGCCATGCAGGCAGTCCCTCGTCCCATGGCGAGCGGCGTGCAGGTCCCCTTGGCCGCCACCACGCCGGTGGTCTCGGCGCCGCAATCGGGCATCTTCCTGCAAGTAGGCGCCTTCAGCGGCCAGCGCAACGCCGAAGACCTGGCGGCCCGGATCCGGTCCCAGCTGGGGGAGCAGGCCGAACCGCTGCGCATCGTGAACACCGACAGCCTGCACCGCGTGCACCTGGGCCCCTACCCCTCGCGCGAGAGCGCGCTGGCGGCCGCGCAGCGCGTGCAGGCGCGGCTGGACATCGCCCCGGTCATCGTCGTGCGCTGACCGGGCGCGCGATCGCTATTCCAGTTCGCCGCCTTTGGTCTCGGGCAGGAAGAAATACACGATGACCGCGGCCAGCGCGAAGAACCCGGCAGTGGCGCCCAGGGCGCTCGCCACGCCGTGGGTGGCCGAGAAGAACCCCACGGCGGCCGGCGCCAGCGCGCTGGTGGCCCGGCCGGTGTTGTAGATGAAGCCCTGGGCGGTCGCGCGGATACTGGTCGGGAACAGTTCGGCGAAGGTGGGCGCGAAACCGCTGTAGAAGCCCGTGCCCACGAACGCGACCAGCGGCCCGAACGCCAGCAGCACCAGGCTGGACTCGATCTGCACGTACAGCGGCACGCACACGGCCGACAGCAGGAAGAACAGGATGAAGGCCATGCGGCGGCCGATCCGGTCGGCGATGTAGCCGAAGCAGACGAAACCCAGCGCCGCGCCCACCTGCATGATGACGATCCAGGTCGTGGACTTGGTCAGGTCCAGGCCGGCGCCCCCTGCGCTGACGGGCGTCGCGAGATAGGTGGGAATCCAGGTAAACAAGCCCCAGTAGCCGCACATGGCGGCGGCCGTGAACGCCAGGCCGACCACCGTGCTGCGCAGATGCTGCCCGAACAGCAGCTTCAGGGTCGCCCCGACGCCCAGGCGCTCTTTCTGGCCCGCCCAGATTTCAGGCTCGGCCGCATGGCGGCGCACCCAGAACGCGAACAGCGCGGGCGCCAGTCCGACGGCGAACACCCAGCGCCAGCCCAGCGTGGGCAATACCAGCGCCGCGACGATGGCGGCCAGCGCGTAGCCCGCCGCGAAGGCGCTCTGCACCCAGGCCATCACCTTGCCGCGGTGCTTGGCCGGCCACGTTTCGGTGACCAGGGCCGCGCCCGCCGACCATTCCCCGCCGACCCCCAGTCCCAGCAGGAAGCGGAAGATCAGCAGCTGCGTGACGTTCTGCGAGAACCCGCACAGGGCTGTGCCGATGGAATAGCACGCGATGCTGAGCACCAGCGACCGCGTGCGGCCCAGCCGGTCGGCCAGGAAGCCGAAGATCAGGCCGCCGAAGGCCGTGGCCAGCAGCGTCATCGAGGCGATGACGCCGGCCGCGCCGCTGTCGAAATTCAATTCGGCCCGCATGTGCGTGATCACCATGGCAAACAGCATCAGATCCATGATGTCCAGCATCCAGCCTATGTAGGCCGAACCGAACGCGCGCCATTGTTCCTTGGTACGCCCTACGTACCATTTTTCCTGGGCCACGCCGGATAGCGAGGTCGCGGAGGATGCCATGCTTCGTCTCCTTGGTGTATCGATCAACGATACAAACGTATCGATAAATATTCTATCCGAATATTCCCAAGCCATGCATTCATGGTTTACGATAAATGATACGAACGTATTGTTTATCGATACAAATGGTCCGTTGCCCGGCATGGGGCCGGCCATATCTTCAGGAGTCATCCATGCGCAGTTTCATCATCAGGCTTTACGAAGACCGCATCCCCGCCGGCCACGCGCCGGTCTACCTGCCGCGGATGCCGCGGTCGGTCTACGTGGTGCAGGGCGGGATCACGGTAGAGTTCTCGGACGGCACCCAGCACCAGCGCCAGGAATCGGCCTGGGTCGGGCAGGACCAGATCGCGCTGGTGGCGGGCGAGGAAGACGCCGTGCTGTGGCGCTGGGAACTGGTGGCGCCCGATGCTCCCGCGGGCACGCTGCGCAGCGCCCCGGGCGCCACGTCCACCCTCAAGCTGCAACAGGAAATCGAGCTGGACAGCCAGTTCGACTGGCTGATGCGCTGCGACCGCGTCGACTTCCCGCCCGGCGGCGTGGCGCTGACGCACGTGCACCAGGGCCCCGGCATACGCTGTTGCCTGAAGGGCGAGATCACCATCGAGACCCAGGGCAAGACCACGGTGCATCCGGCAGGCTCGGCGTGGTTCGAGCTCGGCCACGCCCCGGTCCTGGCGCCCACCACCGAGGCCACGGACACCAGCTTCATCCGCTGCTTCATCCTGCCCCAGGGATGCCGCCTGCGCAGTTCCCTGCGCTATGTTCTGCCGGAAGACGCCGGCAAGCCCAAGCGTCAGCATTATCATGTGTACGGCGAGCGCATGCTGACCCTGCCCTGACGGGCGCTTCCCGGCCCAGGCACGGGGCGGGCATGCGTCCATCGAGAATCCACCGGCCTTGCCAAGACACGCTTCGATCCATGCATCCCCCCGCCCCGGACCTTCTTCCCTCCGACGCCACCGCACCCGCCGCGGACGACGCCCAGACCGGCCATGCGCTGCCGACCTCGGGCGACGAGGCCGCGATCTCGTCGACCTCGGTCATCTCCCTGCGCATCCTGGAATTGATGGCGGCCCAGGGCACCGAATGCGGGGTCACGGAACTGGCCGAACTGCTCGGAATGCCCAAGGCGCGCGTGCATCGCCACCTGTCCGCCCTGCGCCAGCAGGGCTACGTCACGCAGAACAAGCGCACCAGCCGCTACCGCGTGGGCTGGCGCCTGTTCCTGCTGGGACGCAAGCTGGTGCAGCAGTTCGACGTCGTATCGCTGGCCAAGCCCATCATGGAAGACCTGCGCAACCGCGTCGGGCAGACCATCGTCATCACCACCTTCGATCCCAACAAGGTCGTCGTGCTGGACGTCGTGCGCGGCCGCAGCGCGCTGGAAATCCTGCTCAGTCCCGGCACGCAGTTCCCCGGCTTCCACACCGTGGCGCAGGGCAAGGTCGTGCTGGCCTTCGGTCCGCCGTCGCTGCGCGACGCGATGCTGTCCCAGCCCCTGGCGGCCAGCACGCCCAAGACCATCACCGACCCCGACCGCCTGCGCGCCGAGATCCAGCTCGTGCGCCAGCGCGGCTGGGCCGAGGCGCCCGAGGAAATCTTCACCGGCATCAACGCCCTGGCGGCGCCGATCTTCCAGGCCGACGGCTCGCTGTTCGGCGCGCTGGCCATCGTCGCCTCGATCCACTACCTGCCGGCGCGGGCCCATCCGGATACCGTGCGGGAGCTGATGCAGGCGGCCGCCGCGGTGTCCGCCGTGCTGGGCGCGGGCCAGGCGGGCGCGGCCGCGCCGGGCTGAGACCGGGACACGCCTGTCCTACCGGCGCGCCGGCGCCCGTCCGATTGAGGCATGCTGGGCGACTCGCATCCCGGGTCGCCATGCCATGTCCCTTCCCTATCCGCCCCGCCGTGGCTTTCCCTTGCCGCTACGCTTCCTTCAGCGCCAGCGCACGGGCATACAAGGCATCGCGCGGCGCGCCGGTGATGCGGGCCGCGACCTTGGCGCTATCGCGCACGCTCAGCACATCCAGCAAGGCCCGCAGCACCTCGTCCGTCCGGGCATCCAGCGCCCCGGCGGCTTCCTCGGGCGCCGCCTCCACGATCAGCACGAACTCTCCCTGCGCCCGCTGGGGATGGGCGGCCAGCCAGGCCTGCGCCTCGGCCAGCGGCATGGCGGCGATCTCCTCGAAACGCTTGGTCAGCTCCCGCGCCACGGTCAGTCGCCGCGCGGCGCCGCACACCGCCAGCAGGTCGGCCATGGTCGCGGCCATCCGGTGCGGCGACTCGTACATGACCACCGGCGCCGGCAGCGCGCACCACTGGGCCAGCCAGCGCTGGCGGGCGGCCGCCTTGGGAGGCGGGAAACCGGCGAAGACGAACGCCGGATTCTCGTCCGAGGTTGCGCCGCTGGCCATCAGGGCGGCGATCACGGCGCTGGCGCCGGGCACCGGCACCACCGGGTAGCCGGCCGCGCGCACCTCGCGCACGATGCGCGAACCGGGATCGCTGACGCCGGGCGCGCCGGCGTCCGAAACCAGGGCCACCCGCTCGCCCGCGGCCAGCCGGCCGACGATGGCCTGGGCCGCCTGCGCCTCGTTGTGCCGGTGGGCCGCCATCAAGGGCGTGGAAATGCCCCAGGCGTCCAGCAGGGGGCGCGTCATGCGCGTGTCTTCGGCGGCGATCACGTCGGCCCGCTGCAGGCAGGCCTGGGCCCTCAGGCTCAGGTCGCCCAGGTTGCCGATGGGGGTGGCCACGACATACAGCGCGGGGGCGGGCCAGTGCTGCACCGCGACCTTGCCGGCCAACCGTTCCCAGGCGCCGGTGGCGGGCCCGGAAGATTCGAATTCGTTGTCCATGGCGCGAGGATACCGCGAGGGCGCGCATGACGGCTGCCGACACGCAGGCCTACGCCCTGGCCCATGCGGCGCAGCGGCGGGCGGCGCGCCGCCGCCCCCGGCCGGGCCGCCGGCAGGAAGCGGAGTCGCCGCGCCGCCGCTCGCCCACGCAGCAGGCCGGCGACCGGGCCGAGCACGCGGCACTGGCCCACCTGCGCGCCGCGGGGCTGGTCCTGGTGGCCCGCAACGTGGCGTGCCGCGCCGGCGAAATCGACCTGGTCATGCGCGAAGGCCCCGTCCTGGTCTTCGTCGAGGTCCGCGCGCGCGCCCTGGGACGCTACGGCGGCTCGGCCGCCAGCGTGGGCCCGGCCAAGCGGGTGCGCCTGGCGCGGGCCGCCGCCCATTTCCTGCGCACCCGCTGGAAGGGACCGCTGCCGCCCTGCCGCTTCGACGTCCTGGCCTTCGAGGCCGACGCGCCACCCCGCTGGATACGCCACGCCTTTTCGCTCGAGACACTGCCTGGTTTCCGATAGCGGGGCGGACTCCCATCGGCGAGTCAGGGAAACTATCATTGCCGAAGCCGCTCCAAGTCTTGACCGCCGCCCCGCAACCGAAGCGTCACGGCCGGTTACAGCGGACACACTTGCCGGCCAGGCCGGCGAGCCGGCCGTTTCCCCTGCATGAGATAATCCCGGCATGGACCTTATCGCCCGCATATCCGCCCATTTCCGCGACGCCGTCGCGCTGTTCGAACACTGCCAGGACACCCTCGCGGCGCCCACCGCGGCCGCCGTGGACGCGCTGGTGTTCAGTCTTTCCAACAACGGCAAGATCCTGGCCTGCGGCAATGGGGGCTCCGCCGCCGATGCGCAGCACTTCGCCGCCGAACTGGTCGGCCGCTTCGAACGCGAACGGCTACCGCTGGGCGCCATCGCGCTCAATACCGACTCCTCCATCCTGACCGCGGTCGGCAACGACTTCGGCTACGACCGGGTGTTCTCCCAGCAGGTCAATGCGCTGGGCCAGCCGGGCGACGTGCTGGTGGCCATCTCCACCAGCGGCAACTCGGCCAACGTGATCGAGGCCATCGAGGCCGCCCATTCGCGCGAGCTGCGCGTCATCGCGCTGACGGGAAAGGGCGGCGGCCGCATCGGCCAGATGCTGACTGAAGACGACGTGCACCTGTGCGTGCCGCACGATCGCACCCTGCGCATCCAGGAAGTCCACATCCTGCTGCTGCACGCCATGTGCGACGGCATCGACGCTCAACTGCTGGGAGATCTCTGATGTTTCGCAAACCGGCCGCTGCGGTACGCCCCCTGGTCCTGGCCCTCGTGGTCGCAAGTTCGGCATGGGCGGTGTCCGCCTGCGCGCCCATCGTCCTGGGCGGCGCCTACGTCGGCACGATGGCCGCCACCGACCGCCGTACCGTGGGCATCCAGGTCGAAGACAAGAACATCGAGCTCAAGGCCTCCAGCCGCCTGTCGGGCCGCTATGGCGACAAGGGCCACATCAACGCCAATGCCTACAACCGCAAGCTGCTGCTGACCGGCGAAGTCCCGGACGAGGCCGCCAAGCGCGATGCCGAGGAACAGGCGCGCGGCGTCGAGAACGTCCGCGCCATCGTGAACGAACTCCAGATCGGCATCCCGACCTCGCTGGCCACCCGCTCGAACGACGTATTCATCGAGGGCAAGATCAAGGCTTCGCTGGTGGATGCCAAGGATCTCTTCGCCAACTCCTTCCGTATCACGGTCGAGAACGGCGTGGCCTACCTGATGGGCCGCGTCACCGAACGCGAAGGCAAGCGCGGCGCCGAGATCGCCGCCGGCGTGAGCGGCGTCAAGAAGGTGGTCAAGGTGTTCGACTACATCACCGAAGAAGAATTGCAGGACCTGTCCAAGGTGAAGGCCGAGCAGGACCAGTCGCAAGCCGCCACCGGTTCGTCCGGCAACCGCTGACCGGCGTCCCCGCCCGGCGCAAGGCGGGCGGGTCGCGCATCCCGGCCTATAATGGGTCGCATCGCGGGCGCGGACTTGCGCCGCCCTGCCCGCCACGCAACGGATCGCCCCCTATGTCGATTTCAGCTCCCGTCAACGGATCCGCCCGCGCCCAGCGCGGCGCCGCCAAGCTGGCCGCCATCCTCGTGGTCGCGCTGCTGGCCGCCGCCGGCGCCTGGTTCGCGCTGGCCCCCGCCGCCAAGGCCCCCGACACCACCTTCACCTCCATCCACGGCGACAAGTTCACCACCGAAAGCCTGCGCGGCAAGGTGGTGCTGGTCAACTTCTGGGCCACCAGTTGCGTGACCTGCGTGAAGGAAATGCCGATGATGGTCGAGACCTACAAGAAGTACGCGCCCCAGGGCTACGAGATGGTCGCGGTGGCCATGAGCTACGACCCGGCCAACTACGTGCTCAATTTCGCGCAGTCGCGCGAGCTGCCCTTCAAGGTCGCGCTCGACCCGATGGGCGAGATCGCGCGCAGCTTCCAGGACGTCAAGCTCACGCCCACCTCGTTCCTGATCGACAAGCAGGGCCGCATCATCAAGCGCTACCTGGGCGAGCCCAACGTGGCCGAGTTCCACGCCACGATCGAAAAGGCGCTGGCCAGCTGACGCCATGAGCGCGCCCTCCCGCATCGTCCGCATCGACCACCGCTCCTGGGACGACGCGCCCGGCCAGGCCGGCGCGTCCACGCCCGTGGCCGAACTGGAAGAAGGCAAGGTCCTGTACTTCCCCGAATTGCGGTTCGAATTGAGCCAGGCCGAAACCGGCCTGCTCGACCCCGCGCTGGTCGATCCGAAGCGCAAGAACATCAGCCTGAACGCCACCACCGGCAAGCTGACCGGCGTGGCCGTGGAAGACGAGCGCCAGGCCGCCATCGGCGCGCTGGTGCGCCGCTACTACG
>NZ_JAOCLR010000030.1:0-58628 GCF_029845405.1 Pigmentiphaga sp. GD03639 | reverse complement strand
CGCCCCCCAGCCGCCACGTGCGCGCGCGCATCGCCGGCCGGCCGCTGCTGGAGCGTTTCCTGACCGGGCTTGCCTGGGGCTGGATGCCCTGCGGCATGTCGCTGGGCGTACTGGCGGTGGCGCTGGTGGCGGGCAGCGCCGCGGCCGGCGCGCTGACGATGGCGGTCTTCGGCCTGGGCACGTTGCCCAACCTGGTGGCGCTGTCCGGCGCCGCCGGCTGGCTGCGCCGCCGCGCGCGGCGGCCGGCCTGGCGCGTCGCCGGCGGCGTGGTGGTCGCGGCCTTCGGCGCGGTGGGACTGGTGCGCGCCGCCACCCTGCCGTCGGCGCTGCTGGAACAGGGTTTCTGCGTCGTCTGGTAGCGCGGGCCGCGCGCCGGCATCATTCCCGGGGCTGCCCCGTGGCCGGCATGTAGGTCGGCACCGGGATGCGGCGCCGCTCGCCCGTCAGGCAGTAGTTCGGCCCGCCCAGCCTGCCCACCGGGGCGAAGCGCCCGACGTCCACGCGCAGCGCCTTTTCGTCCAGCAGGTCGTCGCGGAAGTTCATCGCCAGGATCTCGCCGAAGACGATGGCCCGCTGGGTCGAGATGTCCAGGATACGGAACAGCCGGCATTCCCACGAGATCGGCGCCTCGGCGATGCGCGGCACCCGCACGGCGGTACAGGGCGCCAGCGTGAAGCCCACCGCCTCGGCCTCCGAGACGTGCGCGGGAAAATCGCTGCCGCACTGCACCGCCTGGTCGACGATGGACTCGTCCACCATGTTCACCACGAACTCCTCGTGCTCGCGGATGTTGCGCAGCGTGTCCTTGGCCTCGCCCGGCCGGTGGCTTTCCTGCCCGTAGGCGACCACGGCGATGGCGAACAGCGGCGGATCCTCGCCCATGTAGTTGAACGCGCTGAACGGCGCGGCGTTGCACAGGCCGTCCGCATCCAGGCTGGTGACCAGCGCGATGGGGCGGGGCCCGACGCTGCCGGTGATCAGCCAGTAGCGCTGCATCTCGCTCAGTCCGGCCATCGATACGTGTTTCATGCGATTGCTCCAGGTGCCATGTGCGAAGCGCGGGGTCAGAGACCCACGTAGCGTTGCCAGATGGCCGGATCGGCATCGAGTTCCGCCGAACTGCCTTCCCACGCCACGCGTCCGCGTTCGATGATAGTGTGCCGGTCCGCGATGCCGATCAGGCGCTCGACATATTTGTCGATCACCAGCAGCGTCTGCCCGGCGCGCCGCAGCGCGGCCAGGCAGTCCCAGATTTCCTGTCGGATCAGCGGCGCCAGGCCCTCGGTGGCCTCGTCCAGGATCAGCAGGTGCGGGTTGGTCATCAGGGCGCGGCCGATGGCCAGCATCTGCTGCTCGCCGCCCGACAACTGGTTGCCCATGTTCCGCTCGCGTTCCCGCAGGCGGGGGAACAGGGCGTAGATGCGCTCCAGCGTCCAGGGCTCGGCCTGGCGGCTGCGGTTGGCGGCGAAGGCCGTCAGATTCTCGCGCACGCTCAGGTTGGGGAATATCTGCCGGCCCTCGGGAACGACCGCGATGCCCAGGCGGCCGATGCGGTGCGGCGACAGGCGGTCGATGCGCTGGCCCAGAAAGCGCACCTCGCCGCCGCGCGACGGCGTCAGGCCCAGCAGCGTCCGTACCGTGGTGGTCTTGCCCATGCCGTTGCGGCCCAGCAGGGTGCGCATCGCGCCCGCCCCGATGTCCAGCGAGACGTCGAACAGGACCTGGCTGCTGCCGTAGGCGGCCTGCAAGCCCTTCACTTCCAGTACCGGTTCCATGGCGCTTCTCCATTTTCCATGCGGTTCGTCATGCCACTCATACGTTGGCCTCGTCGCCCAGGTAGGCCCGGCACACGTCGGCGTTGCGGCGGATCGCCTCGGGCGATCCGGTGGCGATCACGCGTCCGTAGACCAGGACCGAGAGGCGGTCGGCCAGGCGGAACACGGCGTGCATGTCGTGCTCGACCAGCAGCATGGTGACCTCGCCGCGCAGGCCCAGCAGCAGTTCCACCATCGCCTCGGATTCCTCGGGCCCCATCCCCGCCATGGGTTCGTCCAGCAGCAGCAGGCTGGGGGACGTGGCCAGCGCCAGGGCCACCTCCAGCTTGCGCTGCTCGCCATGGGACAGGCTGTGGGTCGGGGCGTCCACGCGGGCGGCCAGGCCGACCCGGTCCAGCGCGTGCCGGGCCTGCGCATACACGTCCGCCTCGCGCCGCACCGGGCGCCAGCAGCCGGCGGCCCCGCCCGTGCGGGCCTGCACCGCCAGCGCCACGTTGTCCAGGACGCTGAAGGCCTTGAACACGCTGGTGATCTGGTACGAGCGCGCCAGCCCCAGGCGCACGCGCCGGTGCATGGGCAACTGGGTGATGTCGGCGCCGTCCATCGAGATCCGGCCCGCGTCCGGCCGCAGCGCGCCCGAGATCTGGTGGATCAGCGTGGTCTTGCCCGCGCCGTTGGGGCCAATCAGGGCGTGCATCTCGCCGGTCCTGACCTCGAAACTGGCCTGGTCGGTGGCGGTCAGCCCGCCGAACCGCTTGACCAGTCCGGAGACTTGCAGCTTGCAGGAATCAGCCATGGCGCCACCTCGCGGCCAGGCTCAAGGCGCCGTTGCGGGCGTACAGCACGGCGGCCAGCAGCAGGATGCCCAGCGGCAACTGCCAGTACAGCGTCAGGCCCGACAGGTATTCTTCCGCCACCAGCAGCAGCGCGGCGCCCACGACGCCGCCGTACAGATAGCCCACCCCGCCCAGGATGACCATGATCATCAGCGAGCCCGACTGGGTCCAGTACATCAGGCCGGGGCTGACCATGCCGGCCTGGTTCGCGATCAGCGCGCCCGCCAGGCCGGCCGCGCCGCCGGCGATGACGAAGGCCGCGAGCTTGATGCGGAACACCGGATAGCCGATGGCCTCCATGCGCGTCTCGTTCTCGCGGATGGCCTGCAAGGCGCGGCCGAAGCGGGCGTTGACCAGGCGCTGCATCAGCCACATGGCCAGGGCCAGGATGGCCAGAACGACGTAGTAGAAGGTCAGGTCGGACGAGGCGTCCAGGCCGAAGGGCAGGGCCGAGCGGGCCCCCAGCGGCATGCCGTCGTCGCCGCCGTAGGCGTTCAGCGAAACGAACACGTAGTACAGCATCTGCGCGAAGGCCAGGGTGATCATGATGAAGTACACCCCGCGCGTGCGCAGGCAGATCACGCCGATCAGACAGGCCGCCAGCGCGGCCACAGCCGTCGCCGCGGGCCAGGCGATCCAGGCCGCGTCCACGCCGGCGTCCATCAGGATGGCCACCGTGTAGGCGCCTATGCCCAGGAAGGCCGCGTGGCCGAAACAGACCATGCCGCCGAAGCCCATGACCAGGTTCAGGCTGGATGCCGCCAGCGCGAAGATCATGATGCGCGCGGCCAGGTCGACGTAGAAGCCCTGGCCCAGCCAGTCGGCGCCCAGCGGAAAGGCCACGGCCAGCGCCAGCAGGACGGCGCCGGTACGGCGGCCCAGGATTTGGTCCAGTGGTGCCATGTCTACCCTCGTGCAGGAAACAGGCCCTGCGGCTTCCAGAACAGCACGGCCGCCATCAGGACGTAGATCAGGATCGAGGCCAGCGTCGGCCCCAGGTTCGAGGCCACCGATGGCGAGAACACCGTGCCCAGCGCGTCGGGCACCAGCGTGCGGCCGACGGTATCGACCATGCCCACCATGAGCGAGCCGGCCAGCGCGCCGCGGATCGAGCCGATGCCGCCGATCACGACCACCACGAAGGCCAGGATCAGGATGCTCTCGCCCATGCCCACCTGCACCGACAGCAGCGGCCCCAGCAACGCGCCGGCCACGGCGCACAGCAGCGCGCCCAGGTCGAACACCAGCGTGAACAGGCGCTTGATGTCCACGCCCATGACGGTCGCCATCTCGCGGTTGGAGGCACCCGCCCGCACCCACATGCCGACGCGCGTGCGCGCCACCACCAGGTACAGCAGCAGGGCCACCGCCAGGCCCACGCCTATCACCAGCAGGCGATAGGACGGATACTGGATGCCGGCCCCCAGGTCGACCGGGCCCGAGAACAGTTCGGGCAGCGCCAGCCGGCGCGGCTGCGGGCCCCAGATCATGCGCACGACTTCGTTGCCGATCAGGATCAGCGCGAACGTCGCCAGCACCTGCGACAGGTGATCGCGCTGGTACAGCGTGCGCAGCACGGTCATCTCCAGCAGCATGCCGATGGCCGCCGTGGCCAGCATCGCCACCAGCATCGCCAGCAGGAACGACCCGGTGGGCTCGACCAGCGCGGCGGTCAGGTAGGCGCCGAACATGTACAGCGAACCGTGGGCCAGGTTGATCATGTCCATGATGCCGAACACCAGCGTCAGGCCGGCGGCCAGCAGGAACAGCATCAGGCCGAACTGGATGCCGTTCAGCGCGGACTCGATGACCGCGCTCATGAGCCGCCTCGCCCCGCCTTCGCGGCCAGCGCCGCCCCCAGTTGACGGGCAAGCTGGCGCGCGGTTTCGTTCAGCAGGTTGCCGCCGGCGTCGAAGGCATGCTGGGCCTGCGGCAGCAGCACTTCGTCGGGCAGCACGATCGCGCCCATCTTGTTGAAGATGCCGCGCGTGTGGGTAACCGCGCGGATGCCGCCGAACGGGCTCATCGAGGCCGCCAGCAGCGCGACCATCTTGCCCCGGTAGGGCAGCAGGCCGTCCTCGCCGTTGATCGGGCGCGAGCACCAGTCCAGCGCGTTCTTGAGCAGGGCGGTGACCGATCCGTTGTACTCGGGCGTGGCGACCAGCAGGGCGTCGTGCTCGGCGATCAGGCCGCGCAGGACCAGCGCGTTGTCGGGCACGCCGGACTGCATCTCGTCGTCGCCGTCGTAGATCGGCATGGGATAGTCGCGCAGGTCGATCTGCGTGACCTCGGCGCCGGCCGCGCGGGCGCCGTCGGCCGCCACCGCCAGCAGCAGCTTGTTCAGCGACGCGCCGCGCGAGCTGCCGGCGAAAGCAAGTATCTTGGGAGCTGCCATGATTGATCCTCGTGATTCTGTCAGGGGTTCTTCATCTTGCAGGCGCCGGCATAGCTGTCGGTATGCGCCGTCATGATCTTGCCGATCGTCTTGTTGGTGACGCGGCCGGACTCGTCCTTCTGCACCACGCGCAGATAGAAGTCGTTGATCGGGAACTGGTTGGTGTTGAATTTGAAGGCGCCCCGCACGGACTCGAACCGGGCCGCGGCGATGGCGTCGTGCAGCGCGCGCTTGTCCTCGATCTTTCCCTTCACGTCGGCCACCGCGCGATCCAAGAGGCGCACCACGTCGTAGCCCTGGAAGGCGTACATCGACGGCAGCCGGCCGTAGCGCTGCTGGAAGCGCGCGACGAAGTTGCGGTTGGCGGCGTTGTCCAGGTCCCAGGCCCAGTGCGACGAGTTCTGCAGGCCGACCATCGCCTCGCCCAGCGCCTGGATGGTGTCCTCGTCGGCGGAATAGCCCGGCACGAAGTAAGGCACCTCGCGCGCCAGCCCCGCGGCCTGGAACTGCTTGATGAAGTTGATGCCCATGCCGCCGGGCAGGAAGAAGAACAGCGCATCCGGTTTCTGGGCGCGGATCCTGGCGATCTCGGACGCGAAGTCCAGTTCGCCCAGCTTGACGTAGATCTCGTCGGCCACGCTGCCCTTGAAGGTGCGCTTGAAGCCTTCCAGGTTTTCCTTGCCGCCCGTGTAGTTGGGCGCCATGATGACCACGCGCCGGTAGCCCTTGTCGCTCATGTGGCGGCCCATGGCCTCGCTCTGGCCGTCGTTCTGCCAGGCCAGCCCGAAGAAGTACGGGTTGCACTGCGCGCCGGCCAGCGAGGCGGGCCCTGCCGCGGCGCTGATGTAGAACGTCCGGGCCGCGAAGGTCGGCGCGCCCACCGCCATCATCACGTTCGAATACACCACGCCGGTCATGAAATCGACCTTGTCGCGCTTGATGAACTTGTCTGCCAGTTGCTTGCCGACGCCGGGGTTGGCCTGGTCGTCGCCTTCCACCACCTCGACGGGCAGGCCGCCGATCCGGTTGCCGGTCTCGTCCAGGCCGAGCCGGAACCCGTCGCGGATTTCCGTCCCCAGCGCGGCCAGCGGTCCCGACAGCGTGCTGATGAAACCTATCTTCACCTTGTCCGCGGCCTGGGCGGACATTCCCAATAGCATTGCGAGCGGCAATGCGAGCCATTTGACGTGCATGATGGATACCCCTGGATGTGGAAGGTTGAGATGGGAACCGGGGTGCTGCAGGAGAAGCGCCGCTCAGGGCGCCGAAGGCGGGTTCCTGTATTCGATCTGGCCGTCGGGCAGGAAGAACAGCATGGTGACCATGCCGCCCGTAACGGTCGGGAAGTGCGAGCTGTCGGGGGGAAAGACCTTCCAGCCCGCGCCGGCGCCGCAGAAGCGGCCGGTCTCGTCCACCGGGCCGATCATGTTGATCTCGCCCAGCGGGTGCCGGTGGTAGTGGCCCGGCACGTTGCGCAGGCAGCCGCTTTCCACCGTGAATCCATCCGTCTCGGGCGAGGCATGCGCGATCCGGCCCCGCCGGTAGTCCGGGCCGTCTATCTCCGCGTAACAGGACCAGCCCTCGCCCATGCCGCGGCGCAGCAGCGCCAGCAGGCGGGCATAGCCCTCGGTGTGCGCGCCGTAGCGCTCGTTCAATGCGGCCTCCAGTTCGGGGCCGAGCGGGCGGCCGCCGATGAAGTCCAGCAGTTCCCTGACCGCCTGCATCATCTCGGCCTTGCTGGGGCCGGTGGGCAATTCCGATTGCGTGTTCATCGATGCTACCTGTACGTGTGGGTCCACCTTCATGTCGAGCGAATGCTAGGCACTATCGACCCGCGGCACTAGGAGCGCCGACCGTATAATCGTTCGTAGAAAAAGTATGGAAGCGCGGCCTGCCCGCGGGCGTATCCTGGGAAGCTCGCCATGGACCTGATTTCCTCGCTCCTCGCTTTCCTGCGCGTCGCGGAAACCGGCTCGTTCTCGGTGGTCGCCAACGAACGCGGCGTCACCCAGCCCGCCGTTTCCCGGCAGGTTCGCGCGCTGGAAGAACACGTCGGCATGCGGCTGGTCCAGCGCAGCACGACCGGCGTGGTCCTGACCGAGGAAGGACGCAACCTGCTGCCCGCCGCCCGCAGCCTGGTCGAGGCCGCCGAAAGCCTGAGCGTGTCCGCCAGCCCGGAGCAGGCCCGGCCCACCGGCAAGGTCCGCCTCAGCCTGCCCGCGCCGCTGGCCCTGCACATCTGCAACCACGTGCGCGACCTGCTCGACAGCCATCCCGGCCTGAGCCTGGACATGGTGGTGCGCGACAGCACCAGCAACCTGATCGAGGACGGCCTGGACCTGGAAGTGCGCCTGGGGCCCATCGACGACAGTTCGCTGATCTCGCGGCGGGTGGGCATGACTTCGGCCTTCCTGGTGGCCGCGCCGTCCTACCTGGCCGGCCGGACCGCGCCCCGGTCGCCCCAGGACCTGCGCCACCACGAGTGCGTGGTCTACAGCCGCTGGGGCAAGGACGATACCTGGTGGTTCGAGGCCGCCGAGGGGCAGTTCTCGGTGAACGTGCCGTGCCGGCTGCGGGCGAACAATGCATCGGCCGTGCACCAGGCCGTGCTGGGCGGCAACGGCATCGCCATCCTGTCGCACCTGATGGTGGCCGACGACCTGGACGCGGGGCGGCTGGTCTCGCTATTGCCGGAGTTCCCGCCGGCTCGCCTGCCGCTCTACATCGTCTATCCGTCGCGCCGCAACCTGCCGCTGCGCACGCGCGCCGTCATCGAATTCATCGCCGACCTGCTGAAGGCCGATCCGGCCATGCGCGACAAGACGCCCTGGCCTCGCCCGGCCGCCGCGGGCGCGGCCATGGCGTCGGTGGACGCGGCCGGGCAGGGGGCCGACCGCGGATAGCCTTCAGGCCCGCGTATCCACCAGCGATCCGGCGGCGCCCGACCCCGACCGATCGAGTTCCTTGGCCAGTTCGGACATCGCCGTTTGCAGCGCGCCGGCCAGGCTGTTGATGCGCGACTGCGCGGACGCCATAGCGCGCGCCTTGGCTTCGGCCGACATCGAACTGGCGCGCACGCGCTCCATTTCCGCCTGGGCCTGCGCCAGTTGCTTCTGCAGCTCCTTGATGCGCTTCTTCAGCGCCTTCACCGCGAAGGAATCGCTGCTGTCGCCGCTGTCCGCCTCGGCGGCCTTGGCCTTCGCCTTTTCGCCGGCCGGCGCGCCCAGGCCCCGCAGGACGGCCGAGGCATCGGCCGCAGGGGCGTTCGCCTGACCATTCATGTCGCCCGACAGCCGCAGGTGCGAGTTCGACAGCGAAGCGGAAATGGGCGTTACGGGCGGCATGGCATCGGGTTCGGATGGAGCATGGCCGGATTAACGGCCCCGCTACCCGGGACTTGAGGCAAACACCGCATCAGACGTGCATGCCGCCGTCGGCCATGAAGACGCTGCCGGTGGAAAAGCTGCCTTGCGGCGAAGCCAGGAACAGCACCGTCTGCGCGATTTCCTCGACACGCGCGTGGCGGCCCAGCGGAATGGCCTCGTCCAGCATCCGGGTGGCGTCCAGGCCCAGCACCTCGCCCAGCCGGCGTTCGATGTCCGCCTGGAAGTCGTTGGCGATGGGGCCGGGAGCGACGACGTTGACGCGTATGCCGCGGCCGGCGGCTTCCTTGGCGGCCACGCGCATCAGGCCGATCAGCGCGTGCTTGGAGGTGGCGTAGGCGCACACGCCGGGGTCGGCCGTCACGCCCATGACGCTGGAGACGATGACGATGCTGCCGCCGTCGGCCATGCGGGGCAGGGCATGCTTGCAAGCCAGAAAGGTGCCCTTGACGTTGACGGCCATGACCGCGTCGAACACGTCGTCGGGGTAGTCGGCGATGGGCCGGATGGCGCCGTTGATGCCGGCATTGCAGACCAGCACGTCCAGCCGCCCCCAACGCCGCAGCGCGTCGTCGACGTAGGCGCGGGCCTGCCCCGGGTCGGTGACGTCGCCGGCGAAGGTCGCCACCCGATCGCCGTGGCCGGCCGCCTGGGCGCGGGCGGCGTCCAGCGCGTCGGCGTGCAGGTCCACCAGCAGGACGCGCGCACCCTGTTCCAGCATGGCCAGCGCGCTGTGCAGCCCGAGGCTGCCGGCACCGCCGGTGACGATGCAGACCTGGTCTTTCATGTTCATGAGTCGTGTCCGGTGAAAAGGAGGAAGGCGTTCAGGGCAGCGGGCCCCACCGGCGGCCCGTTGCGCGCGGGCAGGCGGCCAGCAGCCGCTTGGGGATGCGACCGTGGACGCCCTTGACGCCGTCGACCAGCTGGGTGATTTCGAAATCCACGGCCAGGCTGGCCAGCGCGTAGGCATCGGCATCGGGCAATTCACCGAAATGCCGCAGTACCGCCACCGCCTGTAAGACAGCCAGCTCGGCGGCGGCGTCCAGGTCTTCGTCCAGCCCCATGGCGATGTAGTGCTCGTCGGTCTCGGCCATGGGCCAGCGCAGGCCGCGGGCCTTGTGCAGCGCGAAGCGGAAGACGCCGGTCATCGAGGTCTCGAGCCCGGTCAGGTTGACCTCGCCGTGGCCCTGCGCCGCGTGCCCGTCGCCGACGAAGAAATCCGCGCCCGCGACCTGCACGGGCAGGTACAGCACCGCCCCCGGCCGCAGATCCTTCAGGTCCAGATTGCCGCCGAAGGGGCCGGGCGGGATCGAGGACACCTTGCGGGTGGGCGCCACGCCCATGGTGCCCATGAACGGTGCCAGCGGGATGGCGATGCGTTCGTCGAAGCGGGCGACGCCGCCCGCCACGTCATGGCGCATCAGCTTGAGCCGCGGTTCCTTCAGGAGTCCCGGCAGCGCGCCCGCGCCGGGGCGGGCGAAGTTGACGCCGTACGCGGGCTCGCGCGGCGCCACGGCCAGGATCTCCACCGCCAGCACGTCGCCAGGCTCGGCGCCTTCCACGCTGACCGGGCCGGTCAGGATGTGCGGGCCGACGTCCTTGGGCACGGTGCGCATGATCTCCAGCATCTCGGCCACCGGCCCCTCCAGGGGCAGGCCATGATGGGTGAAGAAGGCCAGCGCCTCGTCGGGCGGCAGCGGCACGCCCACGGCGTTCACCGTGTCGATGCGTACCGTGTCGCCCGGACGTATGCGCAGCGCGGGCGGCACGTCCGGCCCCAGGAAGCCCCACACCACCGTGCCGGGACCGCAGCGCAGCACATGATCGGCCACCATGTTCCCGGCCGTCATTTCCATTCGGGCTTGGGAAAGACGGCGGGCTTGACGCCGATGGCGGTCTTGGGCGAGATGGGCTGGAACACGCCGCCTTGCCATTGCCCCACGCTGGACGCCTCGGCCCACAGGCGGTTGGTCAGCTTGACGGGGCCCAGCACGGTCTCGAAGCTGCCGGTGCGGATCTGCTCGGACACGGCCTTGCGGTCGATGGAGCCCGCGCGTGTGATGGCCTGCTGCAGGATCTGCAGGGTGGCGTAGGTGACGGCGCTGCCGTTGTAGTCCGCCTCCTGCTTGAACATGGCAAGGTGCCGCTCGCGGTAGTCGCGGGTGACGGGCAGTTCGGCGCTGACGCCGCCCAGGCCCATGACGCCGTCGGCATTGGCGCCGAAGCGGTTCTTGAACATCGGGAACACCGTGCCGATCGCGGTGTAGAACACCTTGGGGTTGAAGCCCACGACCTTGGCCTGGTCGTTCAGCGCCATGGTGTCGGGTGGATAGCTGAAGGCCAGGAAGGCCTCCGGCTCGCGCCGGCGCACCTCGTTCAGGATGGTCTGCAACTCCTGCGAACCCAGGGGGTAGCTCTGGTCGTAGACGATGTCGAACTTCGCCTTCTTCAGGCCCTCGCGCGCGGCCTTCGACAGCTCCAGGCCGAACTGGTCGGCCACGTTGACGATGGCGACCTTGCCCTTGATCTTGCCTTCCTCGCGCAGCCGCGTCAGCACGTCCACCACGCCGTTGGCGTAGTCCGTGGAGGTAAGCGTGAAGAAGAACAGATTGGACCAGCGTTCGCGCAATTGCGGAATATGGTCCGAGATCATCGTGGTGGCGAGGTGGGGGTAGTTGTGCTTGTGCAGGATGGGAGCCACCGCCAGATTCATGGCCGTGCCCCAGGGCGGCAGGATGAAGTCCACCTTGTCCTGGTTGATCAGCCGTTCCACCGCGCGCACGGCCTCTTCGGAATTGCTGCGGTCGTCGTACTCGAAGAACCTGACCGGCACGCGCTTGTCGCCGATCTCGATGCCGCCGGCCTGCTGCACGTCGGCCGCCCACATCTGGTAGTTGGGCAGCACCGTGGTGCTGGCCCCGCCGGCGTAGGCGCCGGTCTTGGAAATGGCGTAGCCGATGCGGATCTCGGCCGGGGCCTTGGACTGGCCCAGTGCCGGCGCCGCCAGCGCGGTGGCGGCCGCCGCCGCGAGCAAGGTCGCGAATTGCCTGCGTTGCATGTGTCGTCTCCTGGTTGTCGTTATCGGGCCCCCCAGGGCCTGTTTCAGCGGAACAAGGTATCCACGTAGGCGGCGCCCAGCCCGATCTTCTCGTAGTGCGCGCGGCACATCGCGATGTAGTCGTGCACGTCGAAATGGCCGGTGGACTGGCCCTTCTCGTCCAGCCAGATCAGCGGCCCCTTCACGATGAAGAAGACCTTCATCGGTTGCTCGTGCTCGAAGGCCACCAGCGTGTGGCCTTCGCCCGGCGTCTCGTAGACGAAGTCGCCCGCGGTGGCGATCCAGTCGTGCTCCAGGTACCCCCACTTGCCCGAGATCGTGTAGGCGAACACCTCGTGCGGATGGTAGTGGCGGTTGACCAGCCCGGCGGCATCGGCGCGCAGGATGTCGCACCAGCGGTTCTCGGAAGGCGAGATCCACAGCGGCCGCGAGGCCACCGTGTCGGTGAAGGGGACATACCACTTCCTGTCGTCGGTGGGTGCGTTGCCGATGTGCACCTCGGGCTTGGCATCGGGCTTGAACACGTCGGCGATGGGTGCGATGTCGCGCCAGAACTCGTTGCCGGCGGTCTTGAGCATGGGGGCCTCCTGGTCTTCGATGGATCGTGTCAATGTAGCGAGCGCGCCGTCCGGCCGCTTGACCCGGCGGGACGGCGAATTTGACTGGGCGCGACATGGCCGCGGCCGCGGGCGCGGTCCGTACCCTAGGGTCAACCCGGGCCGGAGGGCCGGGCGGCCCGTGCTAGCATCGCCATAAGCCGCGGCGCCGCCGCCATGTTGGACGCCATCCGCCCCGTCGCCGGGCGGTCCTCCCACGGGCACGACCATGAGCACGACCCTGTCCCCTCGCGCGCAGGCATCGACCGACCAGGTGCCGTCTTCCCAGCGGCTGGCATTCTGGGAGTCGTACAACGCCTCGCAACTGATCGGCCTGACCTGTTCGACCTACGACCCGCACGGCCTGCGTGCCCAGGGCCGCGTGTTCGACGCGGACGACGTCGCCTTCACCGAGATCCGGGGCAACCAGCACGTCATCGAACGGACGCGCTCGCTGCTCAAGACCCATCCCAAGGATTCGATCTTCGCCTGCATCCTGCTCGAAGGCGACGCCTTCCTGTTCCAGTCGGGCCAGTGCTACACCGTGCGCGCCGGCGACGTCATCGTCTATTCCAACGCGATTCCCTACCTGTACGGCTTTACCGGCGACATGCGCCAGATCATCGTCGAGGTCGAGGCCGACCGCCTGTTCCGGGGCCGGCGCGAGATGCGGCCCGCGGCGCCCATCCAGGTGGACAACCGGCTGCGCACCGGCCGGCTGCTGGCCAACACGCTGCGCACCATGGCGGTGGATTTCGTCGAGCGGCCGCGCGCCGACGCCGTGCCGGGCGTGGCCGACCAGGCCCGGCACCTGCTGCGCGCGGCGGTCGATCCCGGCGCGGCGCGGGAACTGAGCGACATGGCCGCATGGCGGCTGCTGCGCGCCGAGGCCTTCATCGCCGAACACCTGAACGATCCCGCGCTGGATGCAGAAAAGGTGGCGCGCGCCCTGGGCCTGTCCGTGCGGCAATTGCACCGCCTGTTCGCACACCGGGACCGCAGCGTCAGCCAATGGATCTGGGACAAGCGGCTCGAACGCGCGCACCAGGAACTGGCGGACGAGGGCAGCCGCAAGCTGTCCATCGGCGACATCGCCTATCGCTGGGGCTTCGCCAGCCAGGCGCATTTCTCGCGCGCCTTCCGTGGCCGCTACGGCATGACGCCCATGCAGCACCGGCGCGCCGGGCAAGCCTGAACGCCGGGTTCAGCCCGCCACGGGCGACCCCAGCAGCCATAGCAGGAAAGGCGCCAGGATCAGGAACACCACGGTCGAAATCAGTACCGCGCCCGCCGCGGTGTCGCCCATGTCGGTATAGCGGCGCGCGTACATATAGCTGACCACCGCGCAGGGCATGCCCATCTGCAGGGCCACGTTGCCGATCATGTCGGCCGGCAGCCCCACCAGCCATGCCGCCGCCGCGCCCGTGGCCAGGCCCGCCACGAGCCGGATGGCGCCAACGATGCCGCCCAGCTTCAGGCCGGCCGCGGGAATCAGCGCCAGGGCGTGGCCCAGCCCCAGCAGCATCAGCGGCACCGTCATGCTGCCCAGCAGCTGGGCCGACTCCATGATCCACTGCGGCGGCGTGTAGCTGAAGACCCGGCAGGCCACGGCCAGCACCGAGGCGATCAGGATGGGGCTTTTCCAGGCCGCCGGCATGCCGTCCGCGCTGGGCAGCGTGCGCACGCCCACGGTGTGCTGGATGAACGAGCACACGGCGAAGAACGCGATCGAGGTCGACAGTCCGGCGTCGCCGAAAGCCAGGTGCGTGATGGGCAGCCCCAGGTTGCCGGCGTTCGGGAAGGACGTGGTCTGGAGCAGCTTGCG
Organism: Pigmentiphaga sp. GD03639; assembly: GCF_029845405.1. NCBI lineage: Bacteria > Pseudomonadati > Pseudomonadota > Betaproteobacteria > Burkholderiales > Alcaligenaceae > Pigmentiphaga > Pigmentiphaga sp. GD03639. The sequence goes on along the minus strand of NZ_JAOCLR010000030.1, from coordinate 44,760 downwards.
CACCGGCAGCTTGCACAGCTTGAGCGCCAGCGCCGAGACGCCCATGCACAGCCCCAGCGCCAGCACCGTGGCGCCGGCCACCGTGGCCATGATCTCGTTGCTGAGCTGGGTCGTGACCAGGGTGTTGAACACCAGCGCCGGCGTGGTGACGGTAGTGGCCAGCACCGTGACGAACTGGGCGGGGAATGCGTGTCCCAGCTTCCCCCAGGTGGTGCCGACGCCGATGACCACCATGAGCGGGGCCAGCAGGCTGAGGATGGAGAAATAGATGTGGAAGACGCCCATCAGGCGGCTCCTTGCGGGAGCGGGATGGCGGGAAATGACGGCGGGGATCGGTGCATTGCGGCGCGTGGGGGCACGGGGCGGCGGGCAAAGGGTGTAACAGAGCGGAGGCCGGGGCCGGCCGCGGGTCCCCGCAAGGATAGCGCGAAACTCCGGATCCGCACCCGGCGTCAATCGAAGCCGCCGTCGGCCTCGTCGCGAAGGTTGCCTTCGACCAGGAGCAGCACCTTCCAGAACGTCCGGACCTCGTCGACGGTGGCGCCGGTGATCGACTCTTCCAGCATGTCGACCATGCGCGGCAGCAGCTTGTCGACCAGTGCCCGGCCCCGTTCGGTCAATTCGACCTGGTGCTTGCGGCGGTCGTCGGGGTCGCGGGCCCGGGTGACCAGGCCCATTCTTTCCATGTTCTCCAGCGCGGGTACGGCGGTGTTCGAGGCGATGCCCACGCGGCGGCTCAGTTCGAGCTGGGTGAGCTGGCCATGCGTGGCCAGGACGCGCAGGTAATACCAGTGGGCGATGGTGATCTTGTCCTCGTCCAAGATGTCCTGGGCCTTGGCGGTGTACAGGCGGTGCAGTGTGCGGATGACCCAGGCGATCGTGCGGTCGCGCTCATCGAAATGCTCGTGTCCCGGGGGGGCTCTGCGCTTCGTGGATGTCGATCGGGTCCCGGTCTTCTTCGTACTAGCTGGTTTCATGCAAACGGTTTCCTGGCCGGCTGCCGGCGTCTGCCGCAATGATGCCTGCAAACCCGGCGCAATGAAAAACGCCGTTGTCGAAACAGGCGGTATTTTCCCTAGGGGCCTTGTCTTTTGATCCGTGTCGTGAATTAATTCGATCTAGAACGAATTAATTCACGACACGGATCGGAGGCTGTCATGCAGGAACGTTTGCCGTTGTGGGAGGCCGCGCGCCGGGAGATGGAGGAGTACCGCTTTGTTGCGGACGCCAGTGTCCAGCCTCGGTGGGATATTCCCGCCACGATCGCCATCAACACCGCGGTGGCGGCGCGCCTGGACGAGGGGGCGGGCCATTCGTCCATCCAGCACTATGTCGATGCCGCGTCCGACGTCATCGAGGCCGGCGCCTGCGGCGTGCATCTGGACTTTACGTGGGTGGTGGACGAGCGGGGCCGGCGGTTGGATCGGGACATTCCACCGGTCGAAGCCTACTCGCTCGTGCTCGATCCGCTGCGTCGGCGCTTTGGCACCGACTTCGTCCCCAATCTGAACATCCTGAACGGCGAATCCTTCGACGTATGCGTCAGTCCGGCCCGCGCGGGGTTGGCCGAGGTCGCGCCATGCGCCTCGGGACATCCGGATGCCTTCATGATTCCCGCCGTCCAGGCCTTGGAGGAACATGGCGTCAAACCGGAAATCGCCATTCATAGTTCGGGCGAGATCGAGCTGGCCAAGCGCAAGCTGATCGACACGGGCATTCTGAAGAAGCCGTACAACTGGATCGTGCTGTACGGCTTGCCCTTCGACGTGGGCAGGACGCTCATTTCCGGCACCTGGGTAAGCGACGCGCAGGACATGAGCCGACATCTGTTCCTGATGGTTGACCAGATCCGCAAGATCGACCCGGATAGCGTCATCACCGTATGTGCCGCGGGGCGCGCGTCGCTCTACATGACCACGCTGGCCACGATGATGGGACTGCACATCCGTGTCGGCACCGAGGACACGCCGTGGAAACACCCGCATCGCGACGAGCGGCTAAAGAGCAATCTGGAGATGTTCGGCATGGCTCGCGACATCGCGGGACTGCTGGGCCGCACGCCGGCTTCCGCCAACCAATACCGGGCGCTCGTCGGGCTGCCCGCCAAGCCATGAACAGTCGGCGGCCAAGGCGGCCGCCTCCCAGGAGGCATCCCATGAAAACCATGTTGTCCAGCCTGTCCGTCGCCGGCCTGGCGTGCGCGCTGTCGGCGCCGGGCCTCGCACTGTCGCAGGAAGCTTATCCCGCCAAACCCATTCATCTCGTGGTTCCGTTCCCGGCGGGTAGTGGCGGCGACGTGCAGGGACGCCTGCTGGGAACCATGCTACAGAAGGAGCTGGGGCAGACGGTCGTGGTAGAGAACCGGCCGGGCGCGGGCGGCAATATCGGCGCGCAGTACGTGGCGCGTGCGGCAGCCGACGGCTATACCTTGCTGTATGGCACCAACGGCACCCACGCTATCAACAAGTCCCTCTACGGCGCCGCTACGGGCTTTGATCCGGTCAAGGATTTCGCCGCCATCGCGCAATTCACCAAACTGCCCCTGATCGTCGTGGTGCGCTCCGATTTCCCCGCCACCACCATGCCCGAGCTGCTCCGTCTCCTGAAGGACAACCCCGGCAAGTATGTCTACGGCTCGGGCGGCAATGGCACCACGTCGCACTTGGCCGCCGAGATGCTGGCGGCCAAGGCGGGCATCAGGATGGTGCACGTGCCGTACAACGGCAACGCGGCATCGCTCAAGGACCTGATGGGCGGACAAATATCGCTGATGATCGATGTCATGCCCATTCCCCTGCCCATGGTCAGGAACGGCCGGTTGCGCGGCCTGGCCGTCAGCAGTCCGGTGCGTTCGCCCCAGGTACCGGAGCTTCCCACCCTGGCCGAGAGCGGAGTCGCGGACTTCAGCGTCATGGCCTGGGACGGCCTGTGGGCGCCCGCCGGCACCTCGGTCGCCATCGTCGATCGCCTGAACGCAGCGGTGAACCGTGCCCTGGCCACGCCGGAGATTCGGCAGACGCTGAATGAGCGCGCGGTCGAGGCGGCCGGTGGGTCTCCCGCCGAATTCCGCACCCACGTAGAAGCGGAACTGCAAGCCTGGGGAGATGCGGTGCGGCGGTCCAACGCCAGGGTAGATTGAGCCGGGCCGAGACATTCGGTTGCATGAGCAACACACGCACGGAATGCGTGCCCACTAGAATCGATCCATCGGCATACCCGCGAAGAGGCTCACGATGGCGGCAGCGCAAGAGGGCGGCACTCCCCTGAAACGCGTGATGGGGCCCAAGTTGTTGCTACTGTTCATCGTGGGGGACATCCTGGGCACCGGCGTCTATGCCCTGACCGGCCAGGTGGCCGGCGAAGTGGGCGGGGCGGCCTGGGCGCCCTTCCTGGCCGCCTTCCTGATCGCGCTGCTTACCGCCTTCTCGTATCTCGAACTCGTCACGAAGTATCCCCGCGCGGCGGGCGCCGCGCTGTACGTACACAAGGCCTTCGGCCTGCACTTCCTGACCTTCATCATCTGCTTCACCGTGATGTGCTCGGGCCTGACCTCGGCCTCGACCGCTTCGCAGGCCTTCGCCGCCAACCTGTTCGTGTCCCTGGGCATCGACGCCAGTCCCACGCTGACCACGCTGGGCGCGGTGGGTTTCATGCTGCTGGTCATGTGCGTCAACCTGCGCGGCGTGTCCGAAAGCGTCAAGACCAACGTGGTGCTGACCCTGGTCGAACTGAGCGGCCTGCTGCTGGTGATACTGCTGGGTTTCTATGCGATCGCGGGCGGGCAGGCCGACTTCTCGCGCGTGGTGGCCTTCGATACGCCCGAGGACAAGAGTGTCTTCCTGGCCATCACCTCGGCCACCGCGCTGGCCTTCTACGCCATGGTGGGCTTCGAGGACTCGGTCAACATGGCCGAGGAAACCCACGACCCCAACCGCATCTTCCCCAAGGTGCTGCTGACCGGGCTGGGGCTGACGGCCACCATCTACGTGCTGGTGTCCATCTGCGCCGTGGCGCTGATACCCGTGGGCGAACTGGCCTCCAGCTCCACGCCGCTGGTGCTGGTGGTCAAGCGCGCCGCGCCCGGCCTGCCCATGGAAGTGATCATGCCCGTCATCTCCATGTTCGCGGTCGCCAACTCGGCGCTGATCAACATGATGATGGCCAGCCGCCTGTTGTACGGCATGTCGCGCCAGGGCGTGCTGCCTTCCTTTCTTTCGCACGTGCACGCGCGCACGCAGACGCCGTGGACCGCCATCCTGTTCACCACCGTGCTGGCGGTGGGCCTGATCGTGCTGGTGTCCGCGGCCAGCGACTCCGAGGCCATCCGCGCGCTGGGCGGCACCACGGCCCTGCTGCTGCTGGGCGTGTTCGCGTTCGTCAACGTCGCGGTGCTGCTGCTGCGCGGCGACCGCGTCGGGCATCCGCATTTCCGCACCTGGACGCCGCTGGCCGTGCTGGGAGCGGTGGTGTGCCTGTTCATGGTCACGCCCTTCACCGGCCGCGATCCCATCCAGTACGAGGTGGCTGGCTGGCTGCTGGCCCTGGGGGTGGTGATGTGGGGCGTGACCTTCCTGGCGCGGCGACGGGAAGCGGCGCGCCTGGATCCGGAAAGCCTGGGCTGACCGCCTACTGCCCGCCCACCTTCTCGATCAGCGCCGCCAGCCGCTGCATCTCGTCCTGGTCCAGATCCGTCAGCGGCGCGCGCACCGGGCCCGCGTCGCGGCCGACCAGACGGGCGCCGGCCTTGACGATGCTGACCGCGTAGCCGGCGCGGCGGTTGCGGATCTCGAGGTAGGGCAGGAAGAAATCGTCCAGCAGCCGGCCGATGGTCTGCGCGTCGTCCTTCGCTACGGCGTGGTAGAACGCCATCGCGGTCTTGGGAATGAAGTTGAAGACGGCCGACGAATACACGGGCACGCCCAGCGCTTTGTAGGCCGCCGCGTAGACTTCCGCGGTCGGCAGCCCGCCCAGGTAGGCGAAGCGGTCGCCCAGGCCGCGGCGCACGCGCACCATGGCTTCGATGTCGCCCATGCCGTCCTTGAAGCCGATCAGGTTGGGGCAGCGGTCCGCCAGACGCGACAGCGCGGCCGGCCCGAGCCGCGAGTTGGCACGGTTGTAGAAGATCACGCCTATGTCCAGCGACTTGCAGACCTGCTCCACGTGAGCCTCGATGCCGGCTTCGCTGGCCTCGGTCAGGTAGTGGGGCATCAGGAGGACGCCCTTGGCGCCCAGGCGCTGCGCCTCTTGCGCATAGGCGATGGCCGTGCGGGTGGGGCCGCCGGCGCCCGCCAGGATGGGAACGCGCTTCTCGCACACGTCCACCGCCGTCTTCACCACGGCCGAATAGTCGGCCGGCGTCAGCGAAAAGAACTCGCCCGTGCCGCCCGCCGCGAACAGCGCGCTGGCCCCGTAGGGGGCCAGCCATTCCAGCCGGGCGGCGTAGCCCTTGGGCGCGAAATCGCCGTTCCGGTCGAAATCGGTGACGGGAAAAGAGAGCAATCCCTGGGAAATCGTGGCCTTCAGCTCTTGAGGGGTCATGACGGAATCCGGTAGTGAAAGGGGGACAAGTGATATGTCGTCAGTCATCGTACAACTTAAATTGGGAGAAGGCAATGATGCGGCGACGCGGTTTGCCGCCCGCGTGGGACGTTAGATGGTGGCCGCCGCCTCGTCGCCCTGGCCGGCGGCATAGGCCTGCCGCAGCTTTTCCCGGCTCCGGGCCAGATGGGCGCGCATCGCGGCGTGCGCGGCGTCCCCGTCCTGGCGGGCGATGGCTTCGTAGATCGCCAGGTGTTCGCGATGCACGCGCGTCAGGTAGGCCCGCCGGTCGTCGCGCGCCAGTTCGGCGGTATCGACGCGCGTCCGGGGAATGATGGTGGCGCCCATCTGCGCCAGGATCTCGTGGAAGTAGCGGTTGCCGGTGGCGATGGCCACCTGCTGGTGGAAGGCCAGGTCCGCCGTGACGGTGTCGCCGCCCGGCTCGATCTGCGCCTCGAACGCCGCCAGCGTGCGCCGCAGCTCCGCCAGGTCCTGTTCAGTGCGCCGCTGCGCGGCCAGGCGGGCGGCCTCGGTCTCGACCGTGATGCGCAGTTCAAGCACCGCCATCACGTCCAGCACCGTGACCGCATCCTTGGTATCGAGCCGCAGCGGCGCCACCGGCGGTTCCAGCAGGAAGGTGCCGATGCCGTGCCGGGTCTCGACCATGCGCGCCGCCTGCAGGCGCGAGATGGCCTCGCGCACCACCGTGCGGCTGACGCCGTACTCCTGCATGATCTCGGCTTCCGTCGGCAGCTTGTCGCCGGGCTTCCACATCTTGCCGTGGATTTTCTCGGACATGAGCTGCACGAGTTCTTCGGACAGACTTCGTGTGCGGCCTATGGAACGCATGCGCTGTGGATCTTCCCTGCACGGATTGAGGACCGGACGCGGCGGGCGGCCGGCAAGCGTGCATGGTACTACCGGTTTGCTCACCCTTCGGTCAGGTAGACCGACAGATCGGTTTCCGGAGGATTGACGCCGGCATCGAAGAACATCTCACAGACCCAGCCGCGGTGGTACGTCTTGTGGTTGACGATGTGCAGGAACATTCCGCCCCGGGCCATCTCGGCCGCCTGTCCCGATACGAAATTGAACTTCAACCGCTCGCCCAGGCTGTCCGGGGTCTGGCTGGCGGCCCAGTCGATGTACCACTGGTTGACCTTCAACTGCTCCACCACGAGGGTGTCCAGGTCGGGATGCAGCAGATCGCGGCGGGTCGAGAAGCCGTGTTTTTCCCCCAGCAGGTGGGCGCGCCAGATCAGGTCCACCTGGTAGTTGTGGTTCAACGTCCCGATCATCGATCCGAACAGCGTCTGGCGGCGTTGCGTGACCGCGCCTTCGGGCAGTGCCCGCATCGCTTTGAAAAGTACCTGGTCCGCCCAGTTGCCGTAGTTCGCCAGCATGGTGGCCGTTTCTGTCGTGAGCATGTCGCGAGTTCCTTGACGTTCCTGACTGACGGCAGGATATCAAGGTGAAACCGCGAACTAGCCCTATTTCCCCTGGCGATTCGGGCCCATTCTGGCGCGGGCAGTTTGCTAAACTGCCGCGTTTAGCAGCCCAGCGCCCTGCCGCCCTGCTTCCGGCCTATCGGGCGACTGCTCTGCCAAGCTGATATCGGACGCGCTTGACTGCATCGAAATCTTGTTGCGCTGTCGAGGCGTTATGGCGTGGGGTCGCTTTCGAAAGTGTGTCTTGGCGGTGTCGCTGCTCATGGCGATACTGGCGTACCTTGGCGCAGTGCCGGCCATCGCGGCCGATTTCGCCGACATTCGCAGCGCTTGCTGGGCATCCGGCGGATTGTCGGATGACCTCGTCGCGATGGCCAGGTCGGACGAGCGATGGTCCTGTGCCGATCGAGAATTTTCCATCGATGCGGAGCGGGCGCTGCTTCGTTTCGATCTTGGCCCGGACGGCCCCCTTCCCCGGTATTTTCTCTCGCGGCGCAGCGCACTCGAGGCGGTGCATCTGCTTGCGATCGACCAGGACGGCACGGTCCGGCAAAGCACCATTCCCGCCGCCGCCCTGTCCAGTTCGATGGTCGGCGGGTACTTCAAGGCTTCCCTGCCCGAGGTAACGCGCGTGACGAAGCAGATCGTCGTCGCCATTGACCTGCCCAGCCACCGGATGACGCTGGAGAAAGCCTATCTGGCGTCCGAGGATGCCGCGGGCGACGGCGCCGGTGCCTCGCGGCTCCTGGTCATCGTTTCCGCGCTTGCGGGCATGCTCGTCATGCCGCTGATCTTCAATGCGGCGTTCTATCAGGTACTGCGCAAACCGTTCGTGCTCTGGCATTCGGCGCTCACGCTGTCGCTGCTGATGACCCTGCTGGTCTCGTCGAACATCTCGGTCGTGCTGTTCGATCCGCCCGCGATGACGCTGAGCTGGATGACGACGGTGATCTTCGGAGCAACCGTCGCTTCCGGCACGATGTTCACCTACAGCTTCATCGAGTCCGGACTGATGCATCCCGTTCTTCGGCGCATGCTGCCGTATTGCGCGGTGTGGGCAATATTCCTGAGTGCATTGCACGCGGCGTTCCCGTTCGTTGCGCGGCCCGTGCAATCGAGTGCCTACACGGCGGCGTTCGCGCCGATCCTTATCGTTTTCATCCTGTCGATGATCGACGCGCTGCGCCGTGGAAGCCGTGCCGCGAAGTTCCAGACAGTCGGATACACGCCCATGGTGTTCGTCGGGCTGACCCGCCTGGTGACGGGGGTGACGCCCTGGTTCCACAGCGCTGACGCCATGCTCATGTTCTACGCGGGTTGCCTGTGTGAAGTCCTCTTCACGACGCTTGGCGTGGCGGACCGCTTCATGACGATGAAGCGAGAGCGGGATCGTGCGCGCACCGAAGCCTATCTGCTTGAACGGCTTTCCGAAACCGACCCCTTGACGGGATTGTTCAACCGGCGGGCGATCGAAAGACAGTTCGCGCGGCTTCGAGTCGAAGGCTTCGACACGCTGGCCGTCATCGATCTCGATCATTTCAAGGCGATCAATGACTTGAACGGGCATGCGGTCGGAGACGCGGTGCTCAAGGCCGTGGCCAGCGCCATCGAGGCCGGTCCGGACGTTGTGGCCTATCGCCTTGGCGGCGAAGAGTTCGTGCTTTTCCTGCGTGGCGAGGATGCCGGTATCGAGGCCGAGCGGCGGCGACAGGCGATCCCCGCAATCGTTGCCGATAGGGTTCCGGGGCTCGGACGACCCGTTACCGCCAGCATGGGCGTGGCGAGGGCCTTGGACGATGAAGGCTTCGTGAAGCTCTATGAACGGGCCGACAAGCTGCTTTACGAAGCCAAGAGCGCGGGGCGTAATCGAACCCGGACTGCCGTCAGGTCAATAGCCGCGTCCGGAACTCTTCGGGGCGAACGAGCGACGCTTGCATAGCGAAGGCGCCGCGCCTATCGAATGCAGTCCCGCCCGTCGTTCTTCGCCTGGTACAGGGAGCGGTCGGCACGCTCCATCAGGGCCAGGAGGTTGTCGCCCGCACGAGCGACGGCGATCCCGAAGCTCGCGGTGGGGTGGCAGGCGTGCGCGAAGATGCCAGGTGCCGCGGCCTTGAACGCGGACCGGGCGGTATCGGCCATGGCGTGGGCCGCAGCGGCCAGTCCCGGCGGCAGCAGGACCGCGAATTCCTCGCCGCCTATGCGTCCCACGACGGCGTCGCGCGGCGCCTTGTCCTTCAGGATGTCGGAAAAGGCCCGGATGACCTTGTCGCCGTCCAGGTGCCCGAAGCGGTCGTTGATGGCCTTGAAGTGATCCAGGTCGGTCAGGATGAGGGCGGCGGGCGCGCTGCCGGTCTGTCGAGCCAGCAGGGGCATGGCGCGCGATTCGAAGCCGCGGCGGTTGAACAGGCCGGACAGCATGTCGATCTGGGCTTCGGCCTTGAACCGGTCCATCACGTCGACGGCGATGACCGCGAAAATGGCTGCCGCCAGTGTCGAGCAGATCAGCGTGTCGGAGATCGACACCACGATCCAGTAGACGGCTTCGGACTGCGCGGGGCCGATCCAGGAAATCAGGAAGGTCAGGGGCCGTACGGCGAAGCTCAGGAGCGCGATGACGATCTGGGCGAACAGCAGTTGTTCGACCGGTGTCCGCTGGCGGCGCGTGGCCAGGTCGGCCAGCATCACGAAGCAGATCGAGGCCAGCCCCAGGTTGATGATGGCGGCCCGCATCGGCAGGTTGTCCTGTACCAGCAGAAAGAAGCCTCCGCCCACCAGCGATATCGCCGTCATGGCCGTCAGGCTGCCGTAGTGCGGCCGGATCCGCAGCCGCTTGGAAATCGCGATGGACAGCAGCATCGTTGCTATCAGGATCAGCGTATTGGCCGCCATGCGCAGTGCCAGCATGTCCAGCGCGAAGGCGGCATACAGGCTGCCGAAGGACAGGATTCTTACCGCGTACGAGCCTACGAGGATGGCGATATAGCCCAGTTCGCGCTGGTAGTACCAAAGGGCCAGCAAGCTTGCGCCGAAGATCGCCGACATGGAGGTATTCAGCACCCCGATGACGAATTCAACGCTCATGCCGCACCGGTCGGGGTGGGGCGTATCGGATCTCGTCGGGCAGAAGGACAGGCGGTCATAGGGGGATGAGCAACCCGGGCGCATGTTTGAGCGACCGTGATTGTAGGGGCCATCGAGGAGGATGGTCGATACGGAATGGTCGATTGTTGATGGACCCGGCGTGGCCGTGCCTATCGTTCCCTCAATGGCCGTCGGAACTGCACCGCCTCGGCCATGTGCGGGCTGCCGATCTCGGCCGCGCCCGCCAGGTCTGCCACCGTCCGCGCCACCTTCAATACCCGGTGCGCCGTGCGCGCCGACCACGCGAACTGCTTCATGGCCTGTTTCCACAAGGCTCGGGCGGCGGCATCGGGACGGCAGTAGGCGTCGACCTGCCCCGGTGCGAGGGCCGCGTTGGCGCAGCCCTGCCGGCGATGCTGCAGGTCCAGGGCGGTCTCGACTCGCTGGCGCACGGCGGCGGTGGGTTCGCCGGGAGGCAGGTCGGCCCAGTCGTCGCCGGCGGCGGGGACCTCGACCTGGAGATCGATGCGATCGAGCAGCGGGCCGGACAGCCGTGCCCGGTAGGCGGCCACCTGGTCGGGCGTGCAGGCGCAGGCCTTCACGTTGCTGCCGTGCCAGCCGCACCGGCAGGGGTTCATCGCGGCCACCAGCTGGAAGCGCGCCGGATAGTCGGTGCGGTGCTGGGCGCGTGCGATGGAGACGCGGCCGGTTTCCAGCGGTTCGCGCAGGGTATCGAGCACGTGCCGGCCGAACTCGGGCAGTTCGTCCAGGAACAGCACGCCCAGGTGGGCGAAGGTGATTTCCCCGGGCCGGGGCCGAGTGCCTCCGCCCACCAGCGCGGCACCCGATACCGAATGGTGCGGCGCGCGGAACGGCCGCAGGCCGAAGGGGGGCGCGGGGCCGGGCGCAAGACTGGCGATGGCGGCGGCTTCCAGCGCGTCGTCATGCCGCAGCGGAGGGAGCAGGCCGGGCAGGCGCTGCGCGAGCATGCTCTTGCCCGAACCCGGCGGCCCCAGCATCAGCAGGTTGTGGCCGCCGGCCGCCGCGACCTCCAGGGCCCGGCGTGCGCCGTACTGGCCCTTGACGTCGGACAGGCAGGGCGGCAGGCCGGCGGCGGCATCGGCGTGGCCGGCCGTGGCGGTCAGCACCTGTTTTTCCTCCAGGTGCGCCACGACATCGCGCAGCGTGGCGGCGCCGTAGACCCGCAGTCCCGGCACCCGCGCCGCCTGTCCGGCGCTGCCGGCGGGCAGCAGCAGTTCGGCGCCCGGCTGGCGCCGCGACAACGACAGGGCAATGGCCAGGGCACCCGCGACGGGCACCAGCGCGCCGGTCAGCGACAGTTCGCCGGCCAGCACCAGCCGGGCCAGCGGCGGGACGGCGTCCCGCGCGCGAACGCGGCCGGCCAGCGAGGGCATGGCGATCTGCCCGGATGCCAGCAGCACGCCCACCGCGATGGGCAGGTCGAAGCGCCCGGATTCCTTGGGCAGGTCGGCGGGCGCCAGGTTGACGGTCAGCCGGCCCGCCGGGAAGTCGAAGCCGGAACTGAGCAGCGCGGCACGCACGCGCTCGCGGCTTTCGCGCACCTCGGTATCGGCCAGGCCGACCATGGTGAAGGAAGGCAGGCCCGGCGCCAGGTGGACCTCGACGCGCACCGGCGGCGCGTCGATGCCGGTCAGGGCGCAGCTGGCAAGGACGGCAAGAGTCATGGCGGCAGGGGGAAAGGAAAGCCGCAGTATCCGTCCAAACGCGGCGCGCCCGGCGGCCGGGCGGGACAAAGGTGTCCCAGCGAAGCCACCCGCCATGACCGCGTATGATTCCCACCATGAAACCACTCGATCTGACCCAGAGCGGCAGCGCGTTGCTGGACGGTCCGGCGGGAGACCTGGAGGTCGTGTTCGACCTGCCCGGCGGCGCCGTGACCGGTCTCGCGGTTGTCACTCATCCTCATCCGCTGCAGGGCGGGAACGCCCGGCACAAGATTCCCCAGTTCCTGGCGCGGGCGCTGTGCGACGCGGGCTGGCTGGTCGCCCGGCCCAATTTCCGTGGCGTGGGACACAGTACCGGTCCGCATGGCGAAGGCGAGGGCGAGACCGACGACGTGCTGGCGCTATGCCACGCGCTGCGCGACGCTCGTCCCGGCACGCGGCTGGCGCTGGTCGGGTTTTCCTTCGGCGCGTTCGTGCAGGCCCGGGTGGCGCGGGCCTTGGCCGATCGCGGCGATCCGGCCTGGCGCGTGTGCCTGGCCGGGATGCCGGCTGGCGACATCCCGGGAAGGCGCCGCTACGATCCGCCCGCGGACGTTCCGGATGCGATGGTGGTCCACGGCGAACTGGACGACCGTGTTCCTTTGCCGCTGGTATTCGACTGGGCGCGGCCTCGCATGCAGCCGGTGGTCGTGGTGCCGGGCGCCGACCATTTCTTCTCGGGGCGGCTGCCGGTGCTGCGTTCGCTGGTGATGGCGCACCTGGCTGGCTGAGCGGTCAGGTGCGGCGCTGCGTGATGGCCACCCCCGCGATGCAGAGGAACATGCCGCCCACCAGCGTGACGGTCAGCGGTTCGTCCAGGAAGAGGGTGGCGGTGATGACGGCGAATGCCGTCTGCAGCAGGCCATACGGCGCGACCCGCGCCATCGAATAGCGGCCGATCAGCCAGAACCAGAGTCCGAAGCCGGCGATGCCTCCCAGGAGCACGGTGTAGGCCAGCGCCAGCCAGGCCGAGCCGGGGGCGGATCGCAGCGCGTCGATCTGGCCGGTTTCCATCGCCAGCGACATGACGAAAATCTGCGGCAGTGCGAGGGTGGACATCCAGGCGACCAGCATGAACGGATCGAAGGGGCCGTAGCGCTTCGTCAGCACGCCGCCCATGGCCAGGCCGAAGGCCGCGCCGACGAACATGAGCGTGGGCAGCAGCGCGACCTGCGCGCCGGGATCGACGGTGGCCAGGGCCACGCCCCCGAACGCGATGGCCACGCCCAGCAGGACGCGCAGCGGCGGACGTTCGCCCAGCAGCGGCCAGGCCAGCAGCACCGTGAACGGCGTCGCCAGCTGGATGGCCACGCCGGCCAGGCTGGCCTGACCTTGCCCCAGTCCCATGAAGATCAGCGAGAAGTTCAGGCCGCCCATGAAGATGGAGATCAGGATGACAGGCCACACCTGGTCGCGCCGTGGCCGGGGCACGAAGGGAAGCAGGATAGCCGAGAGGATGGCGAAGCGCAGCGACACGAAGAACAGCGGCGGGAACGCCGCGAGGCCGATCTTGATGACGACGAGTTGGGCGCCCCAGATCAGCGGGGCGAGGATGGCGCAGGCAATGGCAACGGGAGGCATGGACGGAATCTACTGGGCGAGGTAGCCGCCGTCCACCGGAAGGATGTGCCCCGTGATCATCGAGGCGGCGGGGCTGGCCAGGAACAGCATGGCCTCGGCCACGTCCTCGGGTTCGGCCAGCCTTCCCAGCGGAGTCAGGGCATCGATGCGCGTACGGACGTCGGCCGAGAGTTCGCCGATGAACGAGGTGCGGGTCCAGGTCGGCGCCACGGCGTTGACCCGAATCCGGCGCGGCGCCCACTCGATCGCCAGCGACCGCGTCATGTTGACCACCGCGCCCTTGGCGGTATGGTAGGCCGCGTTGGGATACAGGCTTCCGCCGGACAGCCCCATGATGGATGCGGTGTTGACGATGCAGCCACCCGCCGCGCCCATGTTGCGCACCGCTTCCCGCGCGCACAGGAAGGCGCCGGTCACGTTGACGTCCAGGACCTGCCTCCACATCTCCAGCTCCAGTTCCAGGGCGCCCTTGCGGATCGAGATGCCGGCGTTGTTGATCAGGATGCCGATGGGGCCGTGATGCGCGCGGATGGAAGCGAACACGGGGCCGATACCGCCCGCATCCTGGACATCCAGTTCCCGGGCGTCGCCGTCGCCCAGCGCCTGCGCGGCGGCCCGGGCGGCGGGGCCGTCGCGGTCGACGATCACCACTCGGGCTCCCGCTTCGCGCAGCAGTCCGGCGCATGCGAGGCCGATGCCGTGGGCGCCGCCGGTCACGACGGCAAGCTGGCCTTGCACCCGGTATCGATCCATCGTTCCCGGCCTTGGCTTCGATTGCATGAAAAGCTTCCTCTTCTGGTTGCGCGTGGCGGTCAGTCGTCCAGCCGCAGGCCGGCCTGCTTGATGACGGCGCCCCAGGCGTCCGTGTCGCGCTGGATGCGGGCGGCGAACTGCCCGGGATCGAGGTCCGGGTTCTCGTAGCCCAGCAGCCGGTAGCGTTCGACGATCTGCGGCGACTTCAGGACGGCGGCGACGTCGTCGCTGATGCGCTGCTTGATCGCCTCGGGCGTGCCGGGCGGCGCGAACAGGCCGACCCAGGCCTGCACGTCGTACCCCTTCGTGTCCGGGCTTTCGTCCACCGAAGGCACCTGCGGATGGATGGGCGAGCGCGTGGGCGCGGCGATCGCGAGATAGCGCAGCTTGCCCGCCTTCTCCAACGGTCCAGCGCTGGCGTCGCTGCCCAGCGTCCATCCGACTTCCCCGGCGGCGACGGCGGCCATCAACTGGCCCATGTCCTTGAACGGCACGTGCAGCATCTCGATGCCTTTCAGCGATTGCAGCCGCAGTCCGCCCAGGTGTCCGGGACTGCCCACGAACCACGATCCATAGGTCACCCGGCCGGGTTGCTCCCTGGCGGCCCGGATGATGTCCCCCAGCGTCTTGTAGGGGCTGTTCGCGCCGACCACGACGAAGAACGCGGTATTCAGGATCGGCCGTATCGGTTCGAAGTCCTTTCGCGGGTCGTAGGGCAGCTTGCGGAAGGTGTGCGGATGCGTCGCGATGTGGCTGCTGTCCGGCGCGATCAGTTCGTAGCCGTCGGGCTTGGCCTGCTTGAACAGGCCGGTGGCGACGAAGCCGTTGCCGCCCGGGCGGTTGTCGACGAGCACGGGTTGTCCCCATTTCTTGCCGAGCTGCTCGGCGATGGCTCGCAGCGCGACGTCGGGGCCGCTGCCCACGGAAGAGGGGGTGAGGATGCGGACGGGCTTCGTGGGAAAGGACTGCGCGTTCGCCGCCGTGGCGGCCATGGAAAGAATGCCGGCCAGGACGGCCAGTCGTATGTGCAGGTTCATGGTATTGCCTCCCTTGGCGCTGCTACTCTAGGGGACGGGTACTCATTTGAGAAATTAAAAGATAAGATTTGTGATATCGAATCCGCTGATGACTGAACATGCGCCCGACGGCCCGGCCCCTGACCAGGCAGATCGACCTCAACCTGCTTGAGCTGTTCGATACCATCTACCAGACGCGCAACCTGACCGTCTGCGGGCAACGTCTGGGCCTGTCGCAGCCGGCGGTCAGCTACGGGCTGGCCAAGCTGCGCGAGACCTACGGCGATCCGCTGTTCGTGCGCATGCAGCGGGGCGTCGTACCGACGCCCTTTGCCGAACAGCTGGCGATACCCGTCGCGTCCGCATTGCAAACCGTGCGGACCACCATAGAACGAACGGAGTTCAAGCCCCAGGATGCCCACCGCTCGTTCCGCATCGCCATGAGCGATGCCGGCGAGCGCTACTTCCTGCCCAAGCTGCTGGCCTACCTGGGCGAGCACGCGCCCGGCATCACGGTGGAAAGCCTCTCGGCGGACTTGCGGGAGTTGGGCGAGGGCCTGGCCTCGGGCGACATCGACATGGCCATGGGTTTCATTCCCGGCCTGGGCAAGCAGATACACCAGCAGACACTGTTTCCCGAGCACTTCGTCTATGTGCGGCGCAAAGACCGCGCCACGCAGGGAAAGCCCCTGACGCTGGGCCAGCTGCGCAACTCGCGCCACATCCTTGCCGCCCCGCCGGCGACGCATCACCTGGCGGCGGTCGAGGGCGTGCTGCTCAGCCGCGCGGTGCGCGCCGAGATCGCGCTGCGCGTGCGCAGCTTCCTGTCGGTGCTTCCCATCGTGGCCGACACCAACCTGATCGCGCCCGTGCCCAGCAACTTCGGCCGGCTGGCCGTGCGGGAATCCAACCTCGAAATCTGCGAATCCCCGGTGAAGTTTCCGGTGTTCGACCTGAACATGTACTGGCACCACCGCTATCACGCGGATCCCGCGCTGACCTGGCTGCGCGAGAGCCTGGTCGAACTGTTTGAAAACAAGGAAGGCAAGCGCGGCCGGAAAGGCACGGGCTAGCGTCGCGTCGCCCTGCCGAACAGGGATACGATGCCGTTCCTCAGCCAGCGGTGGCCCGGGTCGTTGTTCCAGCGCTTGTGCCAGAACTGCCGGATCGCCAGCGGCTCCAGCTTGAAGGGCAGCGGCAGGGCCGCCAGCCGGTTGGGCCCGGCCAGTTCCGCCGCCACCGAGGTCGACACCACCGCCAGGAAAGGGCTGTCGCGCAGGATCATGGGCACCGACAGATAGTGCTGGACCTCGGCCACGACCTTGCGCCGGCCGGCATGCTCGCCCAGGGCCTTGACGACGAACCGGTCGCCCATCGCCGGCGCGCGGATCACCACGTGCGGCAGCGACAGGAAGGCCTCCAGCGTCAGCCGCTTGCGCGCGACCGGGTTGCCGGCGCAGGCCAGGCAGACCAGGGTCTCGTCCTTGAGCCGCTGCTGCACGAAGTCCCGTTCGCCCAGCGGCAGCATGCCCAGGGCCAGGTCGGCGCCGCCGGTCTCGAGTTCGGCGCCGTACCGGTCGCGCGGCGCCTGCCGGCAGCTCAGGCGCACGCCAGGGGCATGTTCGTGCACCCAGGCCGTCAGCCGCGGCATGAACATCAGTTCGCCCACGTCCGTCATCAACAGCCGGAACTCCCGCATGGTCGTCCGCGCATCGAAGCCGCGCGATTCCTCCAGCGCATCGCGGATCAATCCCAGCGCGTTGCCTACCGGCGTGGCCAGCGCGATGGCCAGGCTGGTCGGCTCCATGCCCTGGCGCGTGCGCACGAACAACTGGTCGTTCAACTGCTGGCGCAGGCGATTGACGGCCGCGCTGGTGGCCGATTGGGTCAGGCCCAGCCGCGATCCGGCCAGGGTGATGCTGCGTTCCTGCATCACGGCCATGAAGACCCGCAGCAGGTTCAAGTCCAGCCGGCCCGCCAGAACATCTACATCATCAATAGTGGCCATGATGAGAATTTGTTTGAGCAATTCTGGCCGTATCAATAGCATGTTTTCTCACCCGATAGAAGCCGACAAGAAGGGGTTGGAGACATGTGGAGACGAAGCATGGTGTATGCGGCGTGCGCGGCCGCCTGTTCGAGCGCGCTGTCCGGCCCGGTGCGCGCCGACGAATTTCCGTCGCGGCCGGTATCGATCTACGTGGCCAATGCGCCGGGCAGCCAGGCCGACCTGCTGGGCCGGATCCTGGCGCAGGGCATGGCCGCGCGCCTGGGGCAAAGCGTCATCGTCGAGAACCGGGTGGGCGCCAGCGGATTCATCGCGGCGCGGGCCACGGCACAGGCAGCGGCCGACGGCTATACGGTCATGCTGGGCAGCTCGGGCGTGATGGCCATCAACCCGCACGTGTATGCCAGCGTTCCCTACGATGCCAGGAAGGATTTCGCGGCAGTGGCCTACGTGGCGTCCTCGCCCAGCGTCTTCCTGGTGTCGGCCGAGACCCCGGCCGGCAACCTGCGCGACTTCACCGCGGCCGCGGCGGAGACCGGGCGGCCGATCAACTTCGGGTCGCTGGGAACGGGGGCGACGACCAACATCGTGTCGCAGCTCTTCGGGCACGCGGCCTCGCTGCCGGTAACCGAGATCGCCTACAAGAGCGAGCCCGCCATCGTCAACGACCTGGTCGCCGGCCGTCTCGATTTCTCGATCTTGCCCATCGCGTCGACCATTACCTATATCCGCTCGGGCAAGCTCAAGGCACTGGCTGTGACGGCGAAGAAGCGGACGGACTTCCTGGCCGAGCTGCCCACCACCATCGAAGCGGGCTACGCGCCGGTGCAGATGACGCAATGGTTCGGCCTGTTCGCGCCGGCCGCCACGCCCGGGCCGGCGGTGGACAAGCTGGCCGCCGCGGCCCAGGCCACGCTGGCCGATCCCGACACCCGGCGGCGCATCGCCCAGCTGGGGGTCGAGCCCGGCGGGCTGGACCGGACGGCCTTCCTGCGCTTCTTCACCTCGCAGTACGAGGAATACGGGACGATCGTCAGGCAATTGGGCATCAAGGTCGATTGACACGGAGCCGTGCATGTTCTTGCGCAATACCTGGTACATGGCGGGATGGTCGAGCGAGATCGAGGGCCGCATGCTGGCCCGGCGCATCGCCGATACGCCGCTGGTGTTCTATCGAAGGCAGGACGGCCGCCCGGCCGCCCTGCATGACCGGTGCCCCCATCGCTTCGCGCCATTGAGCCGGGGCCGTGTGGACGGCGACGTCGTCGAATGCGGCTATCACGGACTGCGGTTCGACGGTGGCGGCAAATGCGTGGGCAATCCGCACGGCGACGGCAGGATTCCCCAGGCGGCCGAGGTGCGGGCCTTTCCCGCCGTCGAGAAATACACGCTGCTATGGGTGTGGCTGGGCGAGCCGTCGCTGGCCGACCCGTCCATCATTCCGGACTTCTCCTTCCTGGACGATCCGGCGCGGCGCCGGGTGGACGGCTACCTGCACGTGCAGGCCAACTACCTCCTGGAGACCGACAACCTGCTCGACCTGAGCCACACCCAGTTCGTGCATGCCAACTTCCATTCCAGCGAGGCCATTCTGAAGGGCCGGCACGAGGTCCGGCAGGACGGGCGCACCGTGCACAGCAACCTGTGGTGCCCCGACGGCGAGGCCTCGCCCATGTTCGCCAAGCGCCTGCCCGGCTACGATGGCCGCTCGCCGGTGGACCAATGGCTGGACATGCGCTGGGACCCGCCCTGCCTGCTGCGCCTGGACACGGGCGTCACGCCCGCCGGGCGGCCCAGGGACGAAGGAGGGCAGAGCTTCACCGCCCACATCGTGACGCCGGAGACCGAAACGTCCACGCACTACTTCTTTGCCCACAGTCGCAACTTCCGCGTGGCCGACGAAGAGATGGACCAGGCCATCGCGCACTGGCAGCAGGTGGGCTTCGGCGAGCAGGACAAGCCCATGCTGGAGGCGGTCCAGCAGGCCATGGGCACGGCCGACCTGATGAGCCTGAAGCCCATCCTGCTGCCCATCGACACGGCGGCGGTGCGGGCCAGGCGGGTGGTCAGGCAGTTGCTGGAGGAGGAGGCGGGCGGCGCCCGCTAGGGGAAGGAAGGGCGCGGACTTGTGCTAACTTTCCCGCTCCGCCGCCCCTTTCCCCGCTTATGAACATACGCACGCAAAGCCTCGGTTTCGTCGTCGGCACGCTGAACCGGCGCATCGTCTGGCGCCTGGCGCAATTGACCGGCCCGCACGGGGTGATGCCCGGGCAGTTCCCGGTGCTGCGCTGCCTGCGCGACGTGCAGGTCTCGACGCAGATGGAACTGGCGCGCATGGTCGGCGTCGAGCAGCCCTCCATGGCTGCCACGCTGACCCGCATGGAGAAGAACGGCCTGATCGCGCGCGTATCGGACGAGCAGGACGCGCGCCGCCGGCTGGTGTCGTTGACGGAGCGGGGCAAGGAAATGCTGACCCTGATGACCGACTCGGCGATGGAGGTCTACAAGGATGCGTGCGAGGACCTGACGCCGGACGAGGTGGCGGAGTTCCTGCGGATAGGCGCGAAGATGATCGAGAACCTGGAAGAGGAAAAGTAGGGCGGCCGGCGCCGCCCCTCGCAAGCGCAGCGCGTTATTGCAGCTTGATTCCCGCCTCGCTCACCACCCGTTTCCACTTCGCCGATTCTTCCTGCAGGAAGCGCTGCAGTTCCGCCGGCGTGCTGCCTGCCACTTCCAGGCCCTGCGTCTGCGCGCGGGCACGCAGCTCGGGCAGCGCCAGCGCGGTCTTCATCTCCGCGCTGAGTTTTTCCACGATGGCCTGGGGCGTGCCCTTGGGCGCGAAGATGCCTACCCAGGTGTCGGCCGCGAAGCCGGGCACGCCGGCCTCGGCCACTGTGGGGACATCCGGCAGCGCGGGCGAGCGCCTGGTGCCGGTGGTGGCCAGTGCCTTCAGCTTGCCCGAGGCGATCAGCGGGATGGAGGCGGTCAGGTCCATGAAGCCCAGCGGCACGCGCCCGCCGATGATGTCCTGCAGGGCCTCGGGCGTGCCCTTGTACGGCACGTTGCGCATGTCCAGGCCGGCGGCCTGGCGGAACAGTTCGGCCGCCAGGTGGTGGCTGGTGCCCACGCCGTTGGTGGCGTAGGTCAGCATGCCGGGCCTGGCCTTGGCCTGTTCGATCAGTTGTTTGATGCTGCCGATGCCGGCCTGCGGATCGGCCACGACGACGACCGGCGCGCGCGCCACCATCGAGACGGCCACGAAGTCCTTGGCGGGATCGTAGTCCAGCGTGTAGAGATTGGGATTGATGGCCATGGCGCCGGTCACGCCCACCAGCAGGTTGTAGCCGTCCGCCGGCGCCTTGGCGATGTAGCGGGTGGCGACGTTGCCGGCCGCGCCGGGCCGGTTCTCGATCAGGAAGGGCTGGTGCAACTGGGCCTGGAGCCGTTCGGCCATGCTGCGCGTGATGGTGTCGGCCGAGCCGCCGGGCGGGAAGGGCAGCGCCAGCTTGACCGGCCGCTCGGGGTAGCCGGCCGCGGTGTCGGCCACGGCGGCGGGGGCGAGCAGGATGCCCGCCAGGGCAAGCCAGGGCGCGAGGGTGCGCGATAGCGTGTAAGCCATGTATCTGTCTCCTCCTTGTTGGCCGATCAGGCGGCGTCTTTGAAGTGCGGGATGATTTCCTGCGCGATGGCCTGCATGTTGGCGCGGACCATGCTATCGGGCATGGTGCCGAACTGGGTCTTGGTCAGCGTGGTGCCGAAGCCCGCCAGCTCTTCGTACTCGGCCAGTTTCTCGCGCACGGTGGCAGGGCTGCCGATGATGACCAGCCCGGATTTCACCAGGTCTTCCACCGACTGAGGCTTGGCGCCGACCGCGCGCGTGGACTTGATGCGCTTCATCGCCTCGATGTTGGTGTAGCCCGGCGGCAGCAGCATCTCCATGGGCATCTTCAAGAGGCGGGTCATCAGGGCCTCCAGGTGCGGCCTGGCCTCGGCCATGGCGCGCTCGTCGGTCTCGGCCACGTAGATGCAGTTGGACCAGGCAAGCTGGTCGCGGCCCGCTTCGTAGCCGGCCTTGCGCGCTTCCTCGCGGTACATGTCGAAGAATTTCTTCACCGTGGCGATGGGGCTCAGGGTCTGGCAGTAGGTGTAGCGCAGCCCCGCCGCCCAGCGGATGGTGCTGCTGGAGCCCTGCGAAGGCACCCAGATGGGCGGGTGCGGGTCCTGGTAGGGCCGGGGCCAGGGATTCACGTACTGGAACTGGTAGTGCTTGCCGGTGTACGAGAAGGGGCCGGGCTGGGTCCACGCGCGGACGATCAGGTCGTGGGCCTCGGCGAAGCGCGCCTGCGATTCGGCCGGATTGATGCCCATGGCGTGGTATTCGGCGCCGATGCCGCGCACGAAGCCGGCGATGAAGCGGCCGCGCGTCAGGTTGTCCAGCATGGCGAATTCTTCGGCCACCATCAGCGGATTGTTCAAGAGCGGCAGCGCGCGGCCCAGCACGGCGATGCGCGCGCGCTTGACGCTGCGCGCCAGGGCGCCGGCCAGCACGCCGGGAATGGGCATCAGGCCGTAGGCCGTCTGGTGGTGCTCGTTCAGGCAGACGCCGTCGAAGCCCAGCTGGTCGGCGTACTCCATCTGGTCCAGGTATTCGTGGTACAGCTCGGCGCCCAGCTGGGGATCGTAGTGGCGATTGGAGAAGGTCACCCACGCCGAACCGTTCTTCTGGATCGCTTCCAGGTCCGCATGGCGATAGGGCATCAGGTGGAAATTGAAGAACTTCATGCGGGGCTCCCGGTCGAGGCGGTGAATCGTGTCAGCGCGGCCACGGTCTCGGCCGTGCGCTCCAGGTGGGGCGCGTGGCCGCAGTCACCCATCTCGGCCAGCGTGGCGCGGGCGATGCGGTCGCGCCACGCGCGGCCATACTCGGCGGGCAGGATGCGGTCGTTGGCGCCCCACACCACCAGCGTGGGCACGGCGATGCGGTGCAGCCACTTGGCCAGGTCGGGATCGTGGCCGCGCGGCTGCCAGGTCAGGCGCGCGGTGACTTCCTTGTTGCGCACGGCCACGTCCAGCTCTTCCTCGGTAAGCGCGCGTTCCAGCACGCGCGCGGCCCGGGCGGGGTCGTGGTAGGTGTCGCGCACGAGATCATCGTCGGTGCGCAGGAAGACGTCGGTGGTGGGCACGTCGGGTACGTGGATGCCCTGGGCCGAGATCAGGGTGAGCGAGGCCAGCGCGTGGCTGTTACGCACCGCCAGCTCGGCCGCGATCCAGCCGCCCAGGTCGTAGCCCACCAGGTGCACGCCGCGCAGCTTCTGCTGGTCCAGGTAGTCCAGGTAGAAATTGGCCAGGTCGCGGACGTTGTCCAGCCAGGCGGGTACGGCGCTGCCCCCGTAGCCGGGGTGCTCGGGGGCGTGGCAGTCGTAATGTTCGGCCAGCGCCGGCAGCCAGGCCTGCGATTCGGCCAGCCCGCCGGGGCCGTGCAGGAACAAGAGCGGCTGGCCTTGGCCGGCGCGCGCGACGCTCAGCGCGGTATCGCGTATGCGCAGGGTGGACGCATCCATGGCGGTCATGATGTCTCCTAGGTGGAAAAGGGGCGCCGCATCAGGCGGCGGCGCGCATGGCGGCGCCGGCCTGGGGTTCGCGCATGCGGTGGGCGAAGTCGGACACCTCGCGGCCCAGCGTGCGCAGTTGTTCGTCCACGCGCGCGTCGATGCAGCGGCCGTCGGGCGCGAACGCCGGCTCGGTGCCGCCTATGCACACGCCCAGGGGCGTGGGCCAGCCGCGCAGCGCATGCACGATGTCGCGCAGCGCCCCCAGCGTGGTCACCGCGGCCTGCCAGCCGGCGGCGTTGGCGATGCAGCCCACCGCCCGGCCGCTCAGGTAGGGCCGGGCGTCGGTGCGCAGGTCCTCGGTGTAGTCCAGCGCGTTCTTGACCAGGCCCGACAGGCTGCCGTGGTAGCCGGGCGAGGCGATGATGACGCCGTCGGCCCGGCGCAGCTCGGCCACCAGGCGCAGCGCCGCCGGGGTTCGTCCCGGTTCGTGGGGAGCGTACATGGGCAGGACCAGGTCGTCGCCGGCCAACAGGACGACCTGCGCGCCGGTGGCGGCCACGGCGTCCAGCGCGTGTCGCAACGCACGCTCGGTGGACGAGTCGGGGCGCGTGGTGCCGCCCAGTGCCACCACGCGGGGCGGGGAGGTGTTCATGCCTGTCTCCGTTAATACATAGCTAGCTATGTATTAGGCGCGCATGTGGCCGGAATGTCAAGGGCCTGTTATTCCATGCCCTTGCTCCAGGACTTGGGCGTCCTGGCCCACTCCTTCAGGAATTCCAGGAAGACCTGGACCCGCATCGGCAGGTTTTTGCGCGACGAATAGATGGCGTAGACGTCCAGCCCCGAGGGCACGTAGTCCGGCAGCACGACCTGCAGTTCGCCGCGCTCGATCTCGTCGGCGATCATGTAATAAGGGTGCATGGAGATGCCCATGCCGGCCAGCGCGGCTTCCTTCAGGGCATCGCCGAAGTCCGAGCGCAGCGGCCCCTGGACGCGGACGGACACCGGCCCCTCGGGACCGGTGAAGTTCCACGTGGCGGTGGGCGACTTGTTCCAGTTGACCAGGCACTTGCAGTGCTGGAGATCGCGGGGATGGGTGACGGGCGGGACCTTGGCCAGGTAGGCCGGCGAGGCGACCAGCGCCTGGCGCGCTTCTGCCAGCGGGATGGCGATGAAGCTCGCGTCCTTGAGCACGGGAACGATGATGATGCCGACGTCCAGGCCTTGCTCGACGAAGGTTTCCTGTTTGCGCACCGTCAGCAGGCTGAGCGCGATCTGGACGTCGGGATAGCGCTCGTGGAATTCGCCGATCACCGGCAAGAGGCGCTGCGTGCCGAAGGCGGGCGGCACGCCCACCCGCACCACGCCGGCCACGTCGCGCGACAGGTCGTGCACGGATTCGCGCAGGTCGTCGTAGCGCTGCAGCAGCTCGGTACCGTTCTCCAGCACTTGCAGGCCGGCCGGCGTCAGCCCCAGTTGCTTGGTCGTGCGGTTCAGCAGCTTGACGCCCAGGGAACGCTCCAGCCAGGCCACCTGCTTGGTGCAGGTGGCGCGCGATACGCCGAAGTGTTGCGCGGCGCCGGCGAAGCTGTTGCGCCGGGCCACCTCCAGGAACATGCGCAGGCAACTGAGCTGGTCCACGTGCTTGTCCTTGCCGGTTTCTTCTTAGGAAATTTCAAATTTAGCACCGCCGCCTTGTTGAGCTGGCGGGGCGAACGAATAATGCCCTCATCCATTGTTTCGCATTCGATACGAAAATCCGGAGACTTCCCATGACTCGATCCTCATCGTCCCCCGCCCGCCGCCGGCTGACCGCGCTGGCGCTCGTGCTCGCCGCCGCCGGTTCCTGGGCCGCCGCGCCGGCCGGCGCGCAGGGCTTCCCGTCGCATCCGCTGCGCCTGGTCGTGGCCTACGCGCCGGGCGGCGCGACGGACATCGTCGGACGGATGTTCGCCCAGGAGATGTCCGAAAGCCTGGGGCAGACCGTGGTGCTGGAGAACCGCGCGGGCGGGGGCACCCTGGTGGGGACCGAGTCCGTCAGGCGTTCGCCGGCCGATGGCTATACGCTGCTGTTCGGTACCAACGCCTTCGTGATCACGCCGCTGCTGCACGACGCCAAGACCTACGATCCCGTGGCCGATTTCCAGCCCATCGGCCATGCCACCGTGCAGTCGCTGGGCATCCTGGTGACGCCCGGGCTGAAGATCCGCACGGTCAAGGATTTCATCGCCTACGCCAAGGCCAACCCGGGCAAGGTGAACTTCGCCTCGTCGGGCAACGGTTCGGCGCAACACCTGGCGGGCGAGGCCTTCGCCAAGGCGGCCGGCGTCAAGATGGTGCACGTTCCCTACAAGGGAACGGGGCCGGCCATGGCGGACCTGCTGTCCGGACGCGTGGACGTCATGTTCAGCTCGCTGGTGGGGAACATGGAACACGTGGCCGACGGCCGCCTGGTGCTGATCGCGACCACCGGCGCCAAGCGTTCGCCCGCCACGCCCGACGTGCCCACGGTCGACGAGAGCGGCGTCAAGGGCTTCCAGGCCGAGACCTGGCAGGCCGTGCTGGCGCCGGCCGGCACGCCCGCGCCGGTGGTCGACCGGCTGAATGCCGCGCTGGCCAAGGCCGGCAAGTCGCCGAAGATCGTCGAGACGCTGGCGGCGCAGGGCATGGAGGTGAAGACCACTACGCCGGCCGAGCTGCGCGACCTGCTGGTGCGCGACACCACCCAGTACAAATCCCTGCTGCAACAGGCCAAGAACACGCTGCAGTAATCAGCCCCCGAATCGGCGCTGGCCCTGCTTCTCTTCCACCAGCCAGCGCCCGTCCGGTGCGCGGGACAGACGCTCGCGGTGCAGGGAAATGGACAGGGGCGGCGGCAGCGGAACCGGTCCGGCATGCGGGGCCGTCGCATCGACGCGATAGACCAGCGTCATGTACCGCGCCGTGGCCCGGTCCGGACCATCCAGGTCGATCACGAGGTTCTGCACCAGGTGGGCCGTGGTGCGTCCGGCGGGCCGGTCGGCCAGCGCCGCTCGCACCTCGGCCGGGCCTTGCAGCATTCGGCCCTGGCGATGCCAGACGCCTTGTCCGGCCATGCAGCCGGCGACCGCGTCGAAGTCGCCGCCATCCAGCGCCAGGTAGAAGCCATGGATGGCCTGTTGGCAGCCGGTCACGGCGGCCCAGCGTTCCAGGTCGGTCATGGCCTCATCCCCGCACGAACGTGTTGCGCAGCGTGCCCAGCCCGGTGATCTCGATCTCCACCACGTCGCCGGCATGCAGGTCGGGCGACTGGCCGTCGGTGCCCATCCACACCACGTCGCCGGGATGCAGGGTCAGGTATTTCGTCATGGCGCACAGGAAGGTGGGCACGTCGAAGATCATCGCCGCGGTGGCGAAGTCGATGGTGGTCCGGCCGTTCACGCGCACCTGGGTGCGGGCCCGGGACGGATCGAATTCGGTGTCTATCCAAGGACCCATGGGCTTGAAGGTGTCCGAGTTCTTGGCGCGCCAGAAAGTACGGTCCGACCGCTGCCAGTTGCGTTCGCTGACGTCGTTGCCGATGGTGTAGCCCAGCACGCAGTCCAGTGCGTTGTCGGGCGTCAGGTGGCGCGCCTGCTTGCCGATGACCACCACCAATTCGCCCTCGTAGTGGATGGTGCGGGCGTCGGGCGGCATCACCACGTCGTGGCCGTGCGGCACCAGGGCGTTGTTGGCCCGATAGCCGATGTCGGCCTGCGTGGGCAACTGCGGCTCCTGGCCGCGCTTGCGCGCCGCCTCGATGGCGTGCTCGGCGTAGTTCAGGCCGGCGCAATAGAAGGTGCGCGGGATCACCGGCACCTCCAGGCGCACCTGGTCCAGGCTGGTCCAGTCGTCCGTCGGCACATGGCCGTCGAAGGGCGAGCCCTCGACCCGGCGTATGCGTTCGCCCTCGATCAGTCCATAGTGGGTGCCCGTCGAATCCGTGTATCTCAGCCAGCGCATGTCCGTCCTTCGTGGGTTGCCCGGCGCGGTGGCCGCGCCAGGAGGGTTTCGTCGATGTCCCCGATGCCGGGCGCGCCGCACAGTTTCATCGCGCGCACCAGTTCCTCGGTCAGTATCTGTAGTGCCCGGTGCGCGCCGGGCTCGCCGCCCGCCACCGCGCCGTACAGCGTCGCGCGCCCGACCAGCACGCCTTCGGCGCCCAGCGCGCGGGCCTTCAGGATATCCACGCCGCGCCGCACGCCGCCGTCCAGCCAGACCGGGATGCGGCCGGCCACCGCGTCCACCACGCCGGGCAGCGCGTCCAGCGTCGCGCAGGCGCCGTCGAGCTGGCGTCCGCCATGATTGGACACCACCACGGCGTCGGCGCCCAGCCGGACCAGCCGCTCGGCGTCGTCCGGCCGCAGGACGCCCTTGACGATCAGCTTGCGCGGCCAACGGTCGCGCACCCGGGCCAGGCGGTCCCAGTCGAACGAGGGATCGTAGTTGCGTCCCACCGCCGAGGCCAGTCCCGCCACGGAGGTCACGTCGCGCTGCAGGCCGATCAGGTTCTTGTTCACCGGCATGCCGTGGCGCAGCAGCGCCAGCGCCCAGCGGGGATGCGCCGCCACGTCGCCGAAGCTGCGATACGTGAGCCGGAAGGGGGTGCGGAAACCGTTGCGCACGTCGCGCTCGCGCTTGCCGCCCACCGGCAGGTCGACGGTGATGACCAGGGCTTCGTAGTCGGCCGCCCGCGCGCGTTCGATCAGGCCGTGGAAGAAGTCCTGGTTCTTCAGCACGTAGGCCTGGAACCACAGGCGGCCGGGCGCCTCGCGCGCGACTTCCTCGATCGACGCCGTGGCGCTGGTCGACAGCGTATAGGGGATGCCGTGCCGCGCGGCGGCCTTGGCGATGGCCAGGTCGCCGCCGTGGCGGCCGTAGCCGACTCCGCCTGTGGGCGCGATGGCCAGCGGGTAGTCGGCCGGCGCGCCCAGCACGGTGCAGCGGGTGGAAACCTGGGAGACGTCCACCAGGGCGCGCGGCAACAGGCGCACGCGCTCGAAGGCCTGGCGGTTGTCGGCCAGCGTGGCCTCGCTCTCGGCGCCGCCGTCGAAGAAGTCGAACACCAGCCTGGGCAGGCGGCGACGCGCCGCCGCCCGCAGGTCATCGATGGACTGGGCGCGGCCGATGCCGCGATCGAACAGACCCATGGCGCGCTCAGTGCGCGGCCGCGGCGCGCGCGGGGCGGATCGCGGCCGGCAGGAAGGACGGATCGAAAATGCGGTCGGCCATGACCTGGCAGCGCTTGATCAGCCGGTGCTCGTGGGGCAGGTAGTCGGGCCAGGCGTTGTGCAGCGTGCCGATGTGGTCCCACATCAGCACGTCGCCCTCGGTCCATTCGTGGGTGTACTGGTACTTGGGCTGGAGCTGGTGCGCGAACAGGAATTCCAGCATCTCGTCGCTGCGGCGCGCATCGAGTTCGTTGATCCGGATGGCATAGCCGGGATTGCAGTACAGCACCTTGCGGCCGGTGATGGGGTGTGTCAGGAACACCGGATGCGTCGACGGGGGCCGCTTGGCGCGCTGCTCGGGCGTGAGCGGCGGCCGTTCGCTGCCGGGCCGCGCCCGCATGTTCTCCCAGAACTTGTTGAAGTCGTGGAGGGCGGTGGCGTGTTCAAGCTCGCGTTTGACGTCGGCGGGCAGGTCCTCGTAGGCGGCATGCATGTTGGCGAAGCTGGTCGATCCCAGCGCGCGGCCGTCGCGGCGCGGCACCTTCAGGGCATGCAGCACGTTCACGAAACCTACCGTCGGGTTGTAGGACATGTCGGTGTGCCAGTCCTGGCCGGCGTCGGCGATGCCGATCAGCCGGCCGTTCTCCACGATATTGGAAAGAATGCTGACCTCGGGAATGCCGGGTTCGTTGGCGTCCGATACGGTCCGCTGCAGGCCGCCGAAGCGGGCCGAGAAATCCCGCAGCTGCGCCGGCGAGATCGATTGCGCCGGGAAGCGCAGGACGCCGTGCGCGCCCAGCGCCGCCAGCAGCGCGGCGAAATCCTGCTCCGAAAGCGGCCGGGCAAGGTCCAGGCCGCGCACCGTGGCCCCGAGTATCTTTCCGGTGGGGACGATATCCGTCATCTTGAGTCCTGTCTGGCTGATCGATGGCGAAATGGTAGGCATCGGCGGCCGGTTTGGACATCCCGCCGGGCGCAAACTTGTTATTTCCTGAACGGAAACAACCGGGAGTCAGGCGTCCTGGGGCCGCAAGTTGCGGCTGATGCCGTGGATGGCCGAATACAGCGCCTGCCCCGCCGGGCTCAGGATCTTCTGCGCCGGCATGAACGCGGAGATGGTCAGCGAGGGCAGCGTCTCGGCCACCGGCACGATGGCCAGCCGGCCCGCGGCCCGGGCTTCCTCGGCCAGGTAGCGCGGAACGAAGCTGGCGATGTTGCCGTGCTCGATGATCTGGATGGCGCCGCCCACGGATTCGCAATGCATGACGCACTGGGGCGGCGGCAGGCCGGTGTCGACGAACGACCGCTGGATGACCATGCCCGGTCCGTCGGCGGGACCGGTGACCAGCCAGGGCACGTCGGCCAGCGCCCGCAGCGACCTCGCCCGCGCCTTGGGGTGGCCCTGCCGCACCGCCACCACCAGGTCCAGCGTGAACAGCGGATCGTGCCGATAGCCTTCGCCGGGGCCGCCCGCGGGCAGCGGGCCGATGGCGAAGTCCAGGCCCTTTTCGCGGAACAGGTCCATGACCGTGGGGTAGGTGGCTTCCTGGAGATGGATGTAGACGTCGGGAAAGCGCAGCCGCATGATCTCGATCGCCCGCGGTACCACCAGCGCGAACGGCGCCGCCGACGAAGCGATGGACAGCTTGCCCGACAGGTCGCCGGCCAGTTGCCGGATGTGGGTGTGCGCGTCGGCCGCGGCGCGCACGATGAAGCGGGCGTGTTCCAGCAGGGCCTGCCCGTAGGGGGTCAGTTCGATGCCGTGCGCCGAGCGCGTCAGCAGCGTGGCGCCCACCGACAACTCCAGTTGCTGCAGCGCGCGCGTGATGGCGGGCTGCGTCAGGTCCAGCAGCTTGGCGGCGGCGCTGATGCTGCCCGCCTCGGCCACCGCCACGAAGGCCCGGAGCTGGTGGAGCTGCATGCTCAGGCCGGACGCGGCGTCGGCCGGGCGCCGCCCGCCTGGTCCCAGCAGTCATGCGGGAGCGCGGACGGCGCGGCGACGGGGGCGGAATCCAGGTTCATGATCGTCTCGCGGGGCAGGCGCCAGATACAGTCAGGAGGGCGAGGATACGCGCCCGCGCGACTCAGGTAAACACGCTCAGGAATTTCTCGTTCAGCTTGCGGTCGTGATAGAAGATGCCCGTGCCCAGCTCCTCGGCCGTCCACTTGATCACCGGCTTGTCCGGGTACCAGGTATAGCCGCCGGCGAACACCTCGTTGCGGTTGCCGCTCGGATCGAAGAAGTACACCGTTTCGCCGCGCGTGATGCCATGGCGCGTCGGCCCGATGTCCAGCGATACGCGCCGCTTGGAGATGATGTCGGCTGCCTTGAGCACTTCGCCCCAGTTGTCCAGCAGGAACGACACGTGATGCAGCTTGTTCTTGACCGGCTGCTGGATGAAGGCCACGTCGTGGGCCTTGGTCGCGCAGCTCAGGAAGGCGCCTATCATCTGCTCGTCCGGCCCGGCCACGACCGCCTCGGTCAGGCTGAAGCCCAGGACCTCGGTGAACAGCTTGAACGTGCCGGCCAGGTCGTCCCCGTACAGCAGACAGTGGTCGAAGCGGCGCGCGCCCATGCCGTGCATGTCGTCCGGCCACGGGTCGGGATTCAGGTAGCCTACCGCGCACCCGGGCGTCTCGCGGTGTGCATACAGTTCCATCACGTGGCCCGTCGGGACGGTGAAGCGGAAACGCCGTCCCGTCATCGGATGCTCGCCTTCCTTCACCCAGCTCATCGCGGTCGCCAGGCCGCTGGCCTCGACATCGGCCGACAGCTTGTCCAGCGTGGCATCCGAGTCCACTTTCCAGCCCATGTAATCCATGCCGGCTTCATCGGCCTCGCGCAGCACCACGCTGTGGTGGTCGGCTTCGTCCCAGGCTTTCAGGAACACCCGCGCGCTGCCGTCGGCGGCGGTGTCGCGCATGACTTCCCTGAGCCCGATGGTATCGACGTAGTGCCGCACCGCCGGCTCGATCTCCAGAACCCGTATGCAAACGTGTCCCGGCCGCATCACTCCTGTGATCGCCATGATGGTCTCCTTGCTGTCGTTGCTAGGTAAGGTGTGCAGGCGGCCGGGCCGCCGGCGCCAAATGACGGGTCACGCAGCGCCGCATCCGGTCCAGCGCTTCGATCTCGATGTCGCTGCGCGGCACGACACGGCAGGCCAGCACCACGCCGGCCGCCTGCTCGTCGGCGCTGACGCAGGCGCGGCTCATCTTCGCGGCGTGGTAGTCGCCGCGTACGATCCGGCTCTTGCATACGCCGCACCCGCCGCCGCGGCAGCCGACCGGAATGCCCTTGCGGCCGAGCGCCTCCATGCCGGCCAGCAGCGTCTGCGAGCCGCTGCAGGTATAGCGTTCGCCCGTATCCAGGATATGGACCTCGAAGCGCTGCCCGGCCGGGGCGGCGCTGTCGATCCGCGTTTCGTGGTCCTGCTTGGCCGGATGCATGGGATTCCTTGCGCGAGAGGTTTACCACTGGCCGATGTGTATGCCCGGCGGCAGGTTGTCGGTCATGGCCTCGATGCGGTCGAGGTCGACGGCGATGCGGCGCTTGAGCGTCAACTGATGCGCCAGCAGCCGCGCGGACATCGATTGCCGCACCGGTTCGAACGCGGGGTCCGCGCCCAGGTCGTGGAATTCGTCCGGGTCCTCGGCCAGGTGGAAGAGCTGCGGGCGATAGCCGTTCCAGGCCACCAGCTTCCAGTCGGCGGTGCGCACCATCCAGCCCCGGCAGTCGGCGTCGCGCGGCCGGCCCAGGACATGGCGGGCGCGACGCGTGGCGTAGTCCAGTTCGCTGAAGACACAGTCGCGCCAGTCGTCCGCCGCTTCGCCACGTACCAGCGGCAGCAGCGAGCGGCCTTCCACCCGGTGGGCCTGCGCGGGCAGGTCGAGCGCGTCCAGGATGGTGGGCACCACGTCCACCGCGGCGGCGAAGCGGCCGTCGTGCGTGCCGCGCGTGGCATCGGCGGCGGGCGACGGATCGACCACGATCAGCGGTACGCGCTGGACCACGTCGTGGAACAGCTCCTTCTCGCCGAAGCCGTAGTCGCCCAGGAAATCGCCGTGGTCCGAGGTGAAGACGATCAGCGTCCGGTCCGCCTGCCCTGTCTGCTCCAGGACTTCCAGCACGCGGCCCAGGTGGTCGTCGATCTGCCGGATCAGGCCCATGTAGGCCGGACGCACGTGGCGTGCCACGTCCTCCCGGTCGAAGCTGCGGCATTCGTCATGCGAGCGGTAGGCGGCCAGCACCGGATGCTCGGCGGCTTCGGAGGCGCGGTTGCGCCGGATGGGCGCCTGCTCGGCGCGGCGATACATGTCGTGGTAGGGCGCCGGCGCGATGTAGGGCCAGTGGGGCTTGATGTACGACAGGTGCAGCGACCACGGTTCGTCGCGATGGCGGCGGATGAAATCGATGGCGGCGTTCGAGACGTAGGCGGTTTCCGAGTGCGGCTCGGCCACGTGGGCGGCCAGGTGTGCATGGCGCATCTGCCAGCCGCTGGCGACGGAGCCGTCCGGATGGCGGCCGGAATTGGCATGCTGCAGCCAGGGGTCGTCGCCCGCGTAGCCGGCCGACTCCAGGTAGCGCCGGTAGTCTTCCTTGCCGGTGGGCAGGTCGCCCTCGTGCCGGCAGACCACCTCGAAGCCGCCTTGCAGCAGGCTGGCGGCGGACCGATCGGAGGCGCCGCCGCGCCAGGCAGCCATCGCCTCGGCCGAAGGTTCGAAATGGGTCTTGCCCGCCAGGTGGAGCGCGCGTCCGGCCTGCGACAGGTAGTCGCCCACCGTCAGCTCGCTCATGGGCATGGGGATGAAGTTCCAGGTCGCGCCGTGGGAGGACGGATAGCGGCCGGTATAGAACGACATGCGCGACGGTCCGCACACGCCCGACTGCACGTAGGCCTGGGTGAAGGCCACGCCGCGCGCCGCCAGGGCATCCATGTTGGGCGTGCGCAGCCAGGAGCTGCCGTAGCAGGACAGGTAGTCCGCCCGCAGTTGGTCGCACATGATGAAGAGGACGTTGCGCATCCTGGTGTCCGCAAGAAAGTCGGTCGTTCGGAAATCAGTCGATCTTGATGGCGGTCTGGCGCACCAGGTCCGTCAGCCGGGCCTGTTCGCTGGCGATCAGCGCGCCGAACTGTTCCGCCGTTGTGTTCGCGACGGGGTCGGCGCCCGCGTCGGCCAGCGCCTTGCGCGTCTCGGGATCGGCCAGGATCTGGTTCAGCGCCCGCGTGAACCCGGCCACCGCGTCCTTGGGCGTTTCCTTGCGCATGACGAAGCCGTCCCAGTTGCGTACGTCGAAGCCCTTGAAGCCTTGTTCCTCCATGGTCGGTACGTCGGGCAGCCCGGGCAGCCGGCTGTCGCGCGAGGCGATGGCCAGCGCCTTGACCTTGCCGCCCTGGACCTGCGCCGCCGCCACCGTGCTGGTCAGGAACATGAAGTTCACCCTGCCCGCCACCAGGTCGGCCAGCCCGGCCGTGAACTGGTTGTAGGGCACGTGGGTGGCCGTGACGCCGTAGCGCTGCTTGAACAGTTCGCCCGCCAGGTGCGCCGGCGTGCCGTAGCCGCCCGAGGGGAAACTGTAGGTATCGGGCTTGGCGCGCAGCAGTTCGATCAGCCCCTTCACGTCGTGCACGGGCAGGGACGGGCTGACGACCAGCACGCTGTAGGTCCAGTCGTACTGCCCGACGGGCGCGTAGTCGCGGGCGAAGTCCTTCTTGAACGACGACAACAGCGCCGGGCCGACCACCACCGGCGTGAGCAGCGTCATCGCGGTATAGCCGTCGGCCGGATAGCGGTCCAGGTCGCCCGCGGCCAGGCTGCCCGAGGCGCCGGGCTTGTTGTCCACGTAGAAGGTCTGGCCCAGCTTGACGGTCAGCTTCTGCGCGATGATGCGGCTGCTGATGTCGGGCGGCGTGCCGGCGTTGTACGGCACGATGATGCGCACCGGGCGGGCCGGCCAGGTCTCGGCCTGTGCGCCGATGGCGGCCAGGCCGAGCGTGGCGGCCAGCGCCAGTTTCCCGAACGTGAAGGTCATGGGTGTCTCCTTTGCTTGAACCGTGGTCTTCCTGGGGGTGGCCCGGCAAGTCGTTGGCGGGACTTTCGCAGTCCGCCACGGGCCCGGCAAGTCGTTTTGCGCATGGGCCATAAACGGATGACATGGGTGGCGCCGGCGCCCCGCACTTGACTGCCCGCGCACTGCGTCTTGGACAGTCCCGCGCTGGCTCGGCCTTCACGTTGACGGCCATGTGGAGCGCATGCAAAAACCTTCCTCGCTCATGCGTCACTTTGTTGGAGACACCGCTTCGCATGGCGGCAGACCACCATAACCAACACGGGTCAACAAAATGAAGGCGACACTCTTCCTGCTTCTTGCGCTACACCTGCCGCTCGCCGGCCATGCGCAGTCCTATCCCAGCCGTCCCATCAAGGTGATCATCGGCCAGGCCGCCGGCGGCGGCACGGATATCGTCATGCGTTCGATGGCGCCCAAGCTCAGCGACGGTCTTGGGCAGCAGGTCGTCATCGAGAACAAGACCGGAGCGTCGGGCATCATCGCCGCGGACCTGGTCGCCAAGGCGCCGGCCGACGGCCATACCCTGCTGATGGCGCCGAGCGGGGTAATGGTCGGCAACGTCGTGATGAAAAAGAAACTGCCCTATTCGGTGGACGATTTCACGCCCGTTTCCTTGATCGGGACATTCCCGATGCTGCTGGTCGTGAACTCGGCGACGCCCGCGCGCTCGCTCGACGAACTCGTGAAGTACATCCGCGCGAACCCCCGCCAGGCGAGTTCGGCCGGGTCGGGCTATGCGTTCGAGCTGCAAACCGCCGCGCTTGCGCAACGCGTCAATCTGGACATCACGTTCGTTCCGTTCCGAGGCGCGAACGAGTCGGTCCAGGCGGTCGCCTCCAAGGAGGTGTTGATGACCTTCTCGGACGTCGGTCCGGCCTTCGGAGCGATCCAGTCCGGCCTGCTGCGTCCGTTGGCCGTCACGTCACCGGAGCGGTTGTCCGAGTTTCCGGATGTTCCGACTTTCGCGGAACTGGGCTTTCCGGAGTTGCAGGCCGAGTACTGGATGGCGCTCTTCGCGCCGGCCAACATGCCGCGTGGGGTATCCGAACGCATCTCGGCGGAGGTTCGCAAAGCCTTGGCCGATGAGGAGGTGAGAACCACGCTCAAGGCGAGGTGGGTACAGCCCTGGCCCGAGGAACCCCAGGTGCTGCGGGCCCGGATACAGTCAAATATCGAAAAATGGACTGCCGTGCGCAAGGCGGCGAAGCTGGAGCAGGTCGAATGATGCGCGCCGACCTGGACTCTCTTGCCTCTCGGCTCGCCGCCTGCGTGGATGACAGGCTCCCGCAGGGAATCTTCCGGGTGCACCGGGCGGCGTTCGTCGACCCCCAGATATTCGAACTGGAGCAGCGCTACATCTTCGAGCGAACATGGTGCTTCCTCGGCCATGAGTCTCAACTGCACCAACCGCACGATTTCATCACCACCCAGATCGGTTCGACGCCAATCCTGGTCAGCCGCGACGGCGAGGGCCGGATCGGTGCCTTCGTGAACGCCTGCCGGCACAAGGGCGCCTTGCTCTGCAGCCGGGAGCAGGGGCGAGCGCGCGCGCACGTGTGTCCCTACCACGGCTGGGTGTTCGACTCGGCGGGCAAGAACACATTGCTCAAGTACGGCGCCTCGGCCGGCTATTCGGAAGCTTTCCTGAAAGACGACCACCATCTGATTCCCATCGCGCGCCTGGGGAACTACCGGGGATTCCTGTTCGGGTCCCTGAACCGGGATGTTCCCGAGCTGGCCGCGTTCCTCGGCTCGGCGGCGACGCTGATCGATCTCATCGTGGACCAGAGCCCCCACGGGGTAGAGCTCGTCCCGGGCCGGACCTTGTATACCTACGAGGGAAACTGGAAGCTGCAGCTGGACAATGGCGTCGATCCCTACCATCTGTCGGAAGCGCACGCGTCGTTTCTCGATGTTCAGGCCCGCCGCCGCAAAGGCATGGGCAATGTCGATTCCCGCTCATTCGACTGGTCGCGCCGCGATGGGCTTCCGGCGGGAGCGATCAATTTCGACCATGGCCATTCCGCGGTGTGGCTGGAACAGCCGGAGCCGGACAAGCGCCCCATCTATCCGGCCATTGACGAGATCCGCAGCCGCGTCGGCAATACCAGGGCCGACTGGATGCTCAAGGGGCGGAATGTGGGCATCTTTCCCAACATGCAGATTGCCGATGCCATATCGCCCATGCTGAGGATCTTCCGTCCGCTGGCGGTGAACCTGACCGAAATGCGCGCGTACTGCATCGCGCCGGTGGGTGAGCCTACCGCCCAGCGGGCATGGCGGCTGCGCCAGTACGAAGATTTCTTCAATCCGGGAGGCATGGCCACGCCCGACGATGCCGTGCTGTACGAAGACTGCCAGCGTGGCCTGTCGGCAATGCCGCTGGATTATCTCCAGGGGACTTCACGGGGGATGGGTTTCCAGCAGCGTTACGCGGACGAAGTGGTATCGACCCTGGGCATCCAGCCGGAATCGAGTGCGCTCGGGCGCTACGACACCTACAGCGAGGTTGCCTTCCAAGGGCCATACCGGGAGTGGCAGCGATTGCTGCTGGCCGGCGTGAAAGGAGAACGTCCCTATGAATAAGCTGGAGACGGCGAAAGGACTGCTGCTGCGCGAAGCATGGCTGCTCGACAGCCAGGATTGGAAGGGATGGCTGTCCATGTATGCGACGGACTGCGAATACTGGGTACCCGCCAGGCGCAGCGATGAAACCCTGACCCAGGACCCGAATACGGAACTCTCGCACATCTACTATGCGAACCGCGCGGGCCTGGAGGACCGAGTGC
This sequence comes from Pigmentiphaga sp. GD03639, assembly GCF_029845405.1. NCBI lineage: Bacteria > Pseudomonadati > Pseudomonadota > Betaproteobacteria > Burkholderiales > Alcaligenaceae > Pigmentiphaga > Pigmentiphaga sp. GD03639. The sequence continues at coordinate 7,987 of NZ_JAOCLR010000030.1, read as the reverse complement.
TGAGGATCATGTCGGGACGGTCCGCGGCATCGACGCCGGCGCCTCGGACGACGCATATGTTGTGCAACTTCCACCTTGAAGAAGGCCAGGAGGACGATGGCATCCGGATCTGGACGACGTGGAGCACCCAGATGTTCAACGTCAGGCAGCGCAAGACCTATACGTTCTTCGGTACGTCGCTGACGGAATTCGGCCGGCAGGAGGAAAGCTGGCTCATCAGCAGGAAGCGCATCGAACTCAAGAACGACTATATCCCGACCTTCATCGACATCTATTGTTTCTGAGGACGGCATGCGAGCAGACCAGAAGGTGCCAGGCGAAGGTCCGCCCTATCTGTTTTTCGCCAAGCTGCCGGAGCGGCAGATCCGGCGCTACGAGCAGGGATTGCGTGAAGCCTTGCCGGGTATCCACCTGTCGTTCGTCGGCGAGGCCGAGGAGGCGGAACGCCTGATTCCAGACGCGGAGGTGCTGATGGCGTTCGGCCCTGCGTTGAACGACCGGCTGATCGCGGCGGGCCGGCGGTTGAAGTGGATCCAGGCGCTGGGGACGGGCGTGGACGGCATCGTCGACCAGCCATCGCTCGGCCCCGAGGTCATCATTTCCAACATGAGGGGAATACACGGTCCGCCCATGGCCGAGGCGGCGCTGTCAGCCATGCTGTGCCTGGCAAGGTCGGTGCCAAGGCTATTGCGCAACCAGGGACAGCAGCGCTGGGATCGGTTCGCGTCGCAGACCCTGTCGGGGTCTACGCTCGCCATCGTCGGCAGCGGGGCGATAGCCGCCTATCTCGCTCCTATCTGCAAGGCGTTGGGCATGACCGTGCTGGGAATCAGCGCTGCACCGCGTCCAGTACCCGGGTTCGACCACATGTATTCCAGGAAGCAAGCCGGGGACGCGGTGGCGCGAGCGGACTTCGTGCTGCTGCTCGTGCCGTCCACGCACGAGACGCAGAATCTGGTGGACGGCGCGTTTATCGAGCGCATGAAGCGAACGGCATTTCTGATCAACCTGGCGCGGGGAAGCGTGGTCCACGAGGCCGCGCTGCTGGCCGCCCTGCAACAGGGACGGATAGCAGGCGCCTATCTCGATACTTTCGTGACGGAGCCGCTTCCGCCCGGGCACCCGTTCTGGCAGCTGGACAACGTCGTCATCGCACCGCATGCCGCGGGAATGTTCAACGGCTATGCGGACGCCGCGCTGCCCATCCTGGTAGAGAACATCCGCCTCTACCAACGCGGCGCAACCACCGACATGATCAATCTTGTGAGACATCCATGAACGAAAGGCTCTTGAACCCGATTTCCGACGATGAGCTCGAGCGCCGGTGGGCCGCCGTCCGCCTGCGCATGCAAGAGGAGAAGATCGATGTGCTGCTCATGCAGGGCAGCAATGACTTCATGGGGGGATACATCAAGTATTTCACCGATATTCCCGCCACCAATGGATATCCCGTGACGGTACTGTTTCCCCGTGATGCGCCGATGACGGTCATTGGGCAGGGGACCTTCGGGATGGTGCAGGATTTCCGGTCCCGGCCGTCGCCGGCGAGACGGGGGGTGGGGCGCTACCTCGGGACGCCCAGCTACCTGCCGATCGGATATACCGTGGCCTACGACGCGCAGCTTGCCATCGAGGCACTCGCGCCCTATGCGCGGGGCCGGATCGGCGTGGTTGGAGCCGGCATCATCTCGTCGGCATTTCTGGATGCCGTCAGGCGCGGCGTTCCGGCAGGGACGCAGTGGCTCGACGCGAGCGAAATGGTCGATCGGATCAAGGTCGAGAAGTCCGATGCCGAGATAGACCGGATGTTCGCGGCGGCGGCAATGCAGGATCGCGCCTGGCAGGCGGTGCTGGACGCGATACGCCCTGGCATCCGCGACAACGAACTTGCCGCATTGGCCGAGTACGAATGCCGAAAGGCGGGAAGCGAACAGGGGCTTTACCTGTGCGCTTCCGCTCCGGTAGGCACGGCGGCCATGTTCGGCAATCGCTATTTCCAGAACCGGGTCATCCAGCAGGGCGATTACTTTTCGCTGCTGATAGAAAGCAGCGGACCGGGTGGCTATTTCACCGAGCTGGGGCGTACCGTGGTGCTGGGAAAGGCGTCGGACGACATGCGCGACGAGTTCGGCTTCGTGCTCGAGGCCCGGAAGTTCACCACCGACCGCCTCGTCCCTGGATGTTCGGGGCGTGCGTTATGGGAGGACTACAACACCTTCATGCGTGCGAACGGCCGGCCCGAGGAGAAACGGCTGCATTGCCATGGCCAGGGCTACGACATGGTGGAGCGGCCGCTGATGCGCCATGACGAATCCATGACCTTGCGTCCAAGGACCGTGCTGGCCTGCCATCCGACCTATGCGACGGCGACGACATTCAGCTGGATATGCGACAACTATCTGGTCAAGCCAGACGGGACCACGGAACGCCTGCACAGGACACCCGAGCAGATATTCGAACGTTAGGGGAGGAGATCAGTGCGCCGCGGCCTGCGGCAGGGCTGTCTTCCTGAACGCGCGCGGCGATACCCCGTAGCGTTGCCGGAATGCCCGGCTGAAATGGGTGATGTCGTTGAAACCCCAGTAGAAGGCGATCTCGCCTATCGATCTCGACCGCATCGCGGCGCTGGCCAGGTCGGCGCGGCAGCGTTCCAGCCGCGTCTGCCAGATCCACTTCATCAGGGGGACATTTTCGTCCTCGAACAGCTCATAGATGTACCGGGTCGACAGGTTGATGGCGGCGGCGATATGGGCGGCATCGATCTCGTGGTTGCGCAGGTTGTCTTTCACGTAGCCCATGATGCGCTGCTTGTGCAGAGCCCGCAGGCGCGAGGGCGGCGGACGCGTATCGGGACTGGTCCCCGCGAGACTGGCCGCTATCAGGAAGGGCAGGGCGTCGGCGAGGCGGTCGGCCTCGAGATCGGAGAGCCGGTCGGCCTGGGCCAGAAGCTGGTCGATGGTGTGGCGCAGCACCGCGCCCGCGCCGTAGGTGGTCCGTACCTGCCGGGCGGTGTGCAGTTCGATTTCGGGCATGATCGCGCGCAGCGCGCTGTGTTCGATGTACAGCGAGTGGGCGAGGACGTTGCCGGCTTCGATGAAGAACGGCCGCGAAGGATCGATGATGAACAGGTCATCGGGCTCGATGCGGGTTTCGCGGCCTTCCTGGTGCACGAGGGCGACGCCTTCGCGGTGCAGCGACACGAGCAGGCGCGAGCGCAGGCCGATCGCGCGGGGCGAACAGGTCGTGTGGGGGGAAAAACGCAGCGCGGCAAAGCGCAGCCGCTCGCCGCTGTAGCCCTTGACCTGGGTGCTGAACGGATGTTCCTGGTTGCCCTGCACGGATAGGCCGACCGCGAAGGCATCCTGCATTTCCCTGCGGAAGATCGCCGAGCCTGCGCCCTGGTTCTCGCCGTGGATGGTGAACTGTCGGATGGTCGTCATGGGATGTCTGTCTCCAGCGCAGATCGGTCGAACCGAATCCGTCTTCGCAGAGTTTCCCGGTTCGAGGGCTGGCAAGTCAATCGGACTTTGCCCGCAAAGGGTTGCCGCGTCAGCGGCCATGTCGGAGGATGAACCGGCCGACGGTTTCGGTGAACCATGTGGGTTGCTCCACGCAGGCCATGTGGGCCGCGTCGCAGAGTTCCAGCGTCGCCCCCCGTATGGCGCCGGCCAGCTCCGCGGCGATCTCCGGCGGGATGGCCGAATCGTTGCGACCGGCCACGACCAGCGTCGGCCGGGCCAGCTCCCGCAGGCGTTCCCGGTGATCCAGCCGCTGGATGGCACCCACGGCATCCACGTAGCCCTGGATGGGCGTGCGGTGCATCAAGGCGCGCAGCCAGCCTGCCGTCAACGGCGAGCCCAGGAGAAAGTCGCGCGTGAACCAGCGGCCCAGCGTGGTTTCCATATGCGCGTCGAATCCGTCTGTGCGCAGCGCAGCCAGGCGCTGTTCCCACACCCTTGCCACCGAGGGAGCGGTGTACGCGCCACAATGGGCCAGGACGAGGGCGGTGCATCGTGCCGGGTACGCCAGGGCGAATGCCTGAGCCACCATGCCGCCCAGCGAGGTACCGACGATGGCGGCCGATGCGGCGCCGGCCTGGTCCAGGATGCGGGCGAGATCATGCGCGGCGTCGTCGAGCCGCCAGTCCTGCCGCAGCGGGCTATGGCCATGTCCGGGAAGGTCGACGCAGATCAGTCGGAAGTGGCGTGCCCAGACGGGCAGCAGCGGATCCCACAGGCTGCGGTTCGTTGCGATGGGATGCAGGAGCACCACGACCGGGCCGTCGGCGGCGCCGGCAAACTGCCAGGAAAGGCCGGAAGAGGTCATCGCGTGTCATCCACGTCCCAGGTGCCCAGCCCTATGCCCGTGTACCAGCCGGCGACGGCCTTGTAATAGAGCTGCCGGAAGGGCGCGCCGGCGGCGCCGTCCGCGACCAGCCAGGTGCGGATCTCTTCCGCGCCGTTACCCGCTTCGTGGACGTGTTCTTCGGCATGCCGGAGCAGCGCCTCGGCATCGCCCGCGACCAGGCGCTCCAGGAATTCCCGGTCGAAGGCCTCGTTCAGCAGGCCCATCCGCGGCGTGGCGATGTCGTGGCTCAGGCCCCCGGTGGCCAAGATCGACACTCGCTCGACGCCCGCGAAACGGCGTATCGCATCGCCCAGCATGCGTCCCCACTGGTGTGCGCGGCGCATGGTCGGCAGCGGGGGTTGCACGCAGTTGACCAATACCGGCACGACGGGAATCTCGCCGGCAACGCCGGCCAAGTGCAGCGGTGCGATGATGCCGTGGTCGAGGGTCAGGTCCATGGACAGGGCCGGATCGAACCCGGACTGCATGGCTTCGCCTATGAGCTGCGCGCCCAGTTCGGCATGGCCGGCGAGCACCCGGCGGTCGACTTTCAGCCAGTGCTCCACGGGGGTGGGATAGGCCGGCGCCGCGCCGATGCAGAAGGCCGGCAGGTTGTCGAGAAAAAAATTGTGCAGGTGATCGTCGGAGACGACCACGATGGCATCTGGCGCCGCTTTGCGGATGGCGCGGCCAACCGACAGGAAGGCGGCGAAGATGGACTCGCGATCCGCGTCCGGGATGGCGTCGGGGAAGTTGAGCATGACCGGCGTGTGGCTGACCGCATGCGCGCTGACGATACGTGCCATGTCAGTGCTCTCCTTCGCGGCCGACGCTGCGTAGCGATTGCAGGAATACCGATTCCGGTATGCGCAGGCCGAGGCAGTGCGCCCTGAGCAGGTAAGGGTTGACCCCCGCCAGGTACATGGCGCCGATGTCGTTGTCGCGGATGGCGCTCTTGAGCGATGGTGCCAGCGGGACGTCGGCCATGTAGGCATCGGGGTCGCGCTTGTAGCGGTGCAGATCGTCGTCGCGATGGTGGATGTCGAACAGGATGCGGTTCATCCAGTAGGCATCGGTGGTGGGCATGAGCTGCCGCCAGTTGCTGGCCATCAGCGCTCTCCCTGCAGTTGCCTGGCCAGCCAGTCGACGATCGTGGGCAGGGTCTGGGGCGTCAATCCCATATGGCCGCCGGGGAAGAGACGAACGGACTTGGGATTGCCGCGTTCCATCAGCAGGTGGATATCCGCGATCGGACACTGCCGGTCGTCCTTGCCATTGACCAGCAATAGCGGCGCGCAGGGAAGATCCAGCAGCCCCTGGTCCAGCAACGACAGCCGCTGGAAGGCGGCGGCGTACTCCTCGTCGGTATCGACGCCCAGCATGCGGCGGCGCGTCTCGACCAGCTCCATCAGATAGCTGTCCGGGTAGCGCGAGGCAAGTATCCATTCCGGCTGGAACATGAAGTGTGCGCCGCCGCCCCAATTGACCGCGCCTGCCAGCCGGTCCGGCAGCATGTGGGCGAGCTTGGTCGCCCAGTAGCCACCGAAGGAGCGGCCCAGGCAGGCAGGCCGTCCGCCATCGAGGTCGGGACGGCCGCGCAGCCAGTCCAGGACGGCAATGAACGGTCTTTCGGCGTCGACCACGCCGCGCACCGGGGATTCGCCGGTGCCGGCATTGTCCATGGCAATCGTCGCGAGGCCCTTGGCGAGCAGTGCGTCGCTGGCCGCCGTCATCTGTTCCTTGCAGGCGTCCACGCCGCCCCACATGAGGACGACCCGGGGGCGGGCGATGCCGCGCGGCCGGCGCAATAGCACCGGTATTTCATTTCCTTCGCCGGCGCGACCCTGGAAAGGCACGGCAACGCGCTCGATGGGAGTCTCCCAGTAGGCCGAGGCGGCAAGATACGTTTCGCGTTCGCCGATGGCGCAAGCGGCCTTTGCCGGATGGTTGGGGCACGGAAAGCGCCCCATGAAATACGCGCCGCTGGCGCGCTGGTAGAGGTCCGCCGCGCGGGTGGCGTCGCCCGCGTCGTGCGCCTGGGCCGCCTCGGCGCGCAGTGCGTCGCCCAGGTTTCCCCAATAGGTGCCCCAGGATTCGCCGTCCAGGCCGGGCACGCCGTCTATCCATGCCGCGCCGATGTCCAGCGGCAGGGCATTCATCGGATGCGTCCGGGCTTGCCAGCGGGTCGTCATCCAGGCCTTGGCCTCGGCCAGTGTCTTGGGGCGGCCGGCGACGTCGGCGCCGGCGGAAGGGGCAGGGAACTGCTGTGTCACGGTCGTCTCTCCAGATTCGTTCGGAATGCGCGCTGGGCGGCACGCGTCGATGCCAGCATGTTGGCAGGCGTTGCGGGCGCCGGCTTGGCCGGGCATGCGTCGGAACTTGACCAGCCATGCGCGCGTCCAGCCGCGGAACTTGGCTGCGCGTGCGCCCAAGCTTGCGCGGGAGTCGGAAGATGCGCCCGCGGCGTTGACGTCCGGAGGCGGCTCTTGCGTAATCCCGGCTCACGGCATTTGCGCCGAGGGAATCATGGATGGGGAAAAAATGAGCGGTGTGAAACGCGCGCTTGTCGTCGGCGGCGGCATCGGCGGCATGTCGGCTGCCATCTGTTTGCGGCGGCGAGGCGTCGACGTGCAAGTGGTCGACCTGGATCCGGAATGGCGCGTGTACGGTGCGGGCATTACCATCACCGGCCCGACTTTGCGCGCGTTCCGCGAACTTGGCATTCTGGATGAGATTGCGGCACAGGCCTATACCGGCCACGGCATACAGATCTGCGATGTGCTCGGCAGGCCCTTGAGAGTGGTGGCGACCCCCGTGGTGGGGGACGGGGATCTGCCCGGCAGTGGCGGCGTGATGCGGCCGGTGCTGCACGCGGTGCTGTCGCGCCGGACCCTGGACAGCGGCGCGCGGGTCAGCCTTGGCGTGACGGTGGCGAGCCTGGAGCAGGACGATGACGGCGTGTCCGTTCGATTCTCGGACGGCAGCACCGGTAGATACGATCTCGTGATCGGTGCCGACGGCATTTTTTCCCGGATCCGGACGCTGGTCTTTCCGGACGCGCCCGCGCCGGCGTTCACCGGCCAGTGCGCCTGGCGCCTGGTCGTTCCACGCGCACCGGGCATCGTTCGCCGTCACTTCTTCCTGGGGGGCCCCGTCAAGGTCGGCTTGAATCCGGTTTCCGACAGCGAGATGTACATGTTCCTGCTCGAGCCGCTTGCCGAGCCGAACCGTATCGAAGAACGCGGCCTGGCGCCGGGATTGGCTGCGCTGATGCAGGGGTATGGCGGCATCCTGGCGGAGATCCGCGAGCAGTTGGACGATACCTCGCGCATCGTCCGCCGTCCGCTGGAGGGATTCCTGCTGCCGGCCCCCTGGTATCGCGGCCGGGTCGTGCTGATCGGCGACGCGGCCCACCCGACTACGCCGCAACTGGCCTCGGGCGCGGGGATGGCGGTCGAGGACGCCTTGGTGCTGGCTATGGAACTGGAAGCCGCGCAGGGCGTCGCTCAAGCGCTGCAGCGCTTCATGCGGCGACGCTATGAGCGTTGCCGCCTGGTGGTCCAGAACTCGCTCGAGATCGGCCGCCTGGAACAGGCGAAGGCCCCTGTCGAACGGCAGGCGGCGCTGGTGGAGGAGTCGC
>NZ_JAOCLR010000029.1:0-59653 GCF_029845405.1 Pigmentiphaga sp. GD03639 | reverse complement strand
CCGAGCCCCAGCTGCACTGCGTGGCCGCGCTGGACAGCCGCAGCACGGGCATCGTCGATAGCCATGCCCTCATGCTGTCATTCCAGGCCGACTGCGAAGCGGCCGGCGGCATGCTGGCCTTCGGCTCGCCCGTGGCCGGCGGGCAGTGCGGCGCCGACGGCATCACGCTGCAGGTCGGCGGCCCGCAGCCCATGGAAGTGCGCGCTGGCATCGTGGTGAACGCCGCCGGCCTGCATGCCCAGGAAATCGCCGCGGCCCTGCATGGACCCCACGCTTCGCGCATCCCGTCCGCGCATCTGGCCAAGGGCAACTACTACAGCCTGGCCGGACGCTCCCCTTTTTCGCGCCTGATCTATCCCGTGCCCGAACCGGGCGGGCTGGGCGTGCACCTGACCCTGGACCTGGGTGGGCAGGCCCGTTTCGGCCCCGACGTCGAATGGGTGGACCGGGTGGACTACCGGGTCGATCCGCGCCGCGCCGATGCGTTCTATGCCTCGATCCGCCAATATTGGCCGGCCTTGCCCGACGGCGCGCTGCAACCGGGCTACGCCGGCATACGGCCCAAGCTGTCGGGCCCCGGCTCGCCCGCGGCGGACTTCATGGTCCAGGGACCGGCCGACCATGGCGTGCCCGGCCTGGTCAATCTGTACGGCATCGAATCGCCGGGATTGACCGCGTCGCTGGCCATCGCCGAGGCAGTCCTGGCGCGCCTCTGATCGCGGACCGCGGATTGACGCGATCGGATTTCCTGCCCATACTCCCGGCGTTTCGCAGGCCATCCGGCCTGTCCGCCCCGGCGTCGGGCACCAGCCTTCACTCAAGCATGCATCGGCCATCCCTCCGATTCTCCAGGCAGGACCGCCATCGCGGCATCGCGATGCTGGTGCTGCTCGCGCTGCTCTGGGGAATGCTGGCGCCGGCCATCGCCAAGACGCTGGCTCGTCCCGCCGATACCTGGGTCGAGCTTTGCAGCGTCTACGGCCCGAAACTGGTCAAGCTGTCGGACGACGGCTCCAGTCCGTCGCGGGACGATTCGGCCACGACGTCCGCCGACTGCCCCTATTGCCGGCTCCATGCCGCCGTCGCGCTGCCGACCCCCAGCGGGGGGCCCGTCCTGGCAGGCCTCGTCGTCGCGGCCGAGGCACCGGCGCTTCCCCCCGCTCCGCTCCTGGGCACGGCGCCGATCTCGCGCCCGCCTCCCTCTCGCGCTCCACCCTTCACGTCCGCTTCCTGAACCCGCCCGGCCTGCCCGCGTGGCAGTGCCGTTTCGTCCTGCCGCGTCCCGCGCGGCCGACCAGGAGTCGTTCGTGTTCCCTCCCGTTTCCCCGATGCGCCCGGATGCGCATCGCGCCGCCACGCGTCCATCCCTGCCCGGTTCCTTGTGCGCCGGCCTGCTCGCCACCTGGCAGACGTTTGCCGTCCCCGTCCACGCCCAGGCGGTTCCTGAACATGCCCTGCCCACGATTGAAGTCAGCGACGACGCCGACACGCCCAACGGCAAGCTCAACCTCGACACGCCGGCCGCGGCCGCCAGCAATCTCGGCCTGACCGCCCGCGAGACCCCCGCCTCGATCACCGTGGTCGATCGCGCCACGATCGAGGCGCGCGGCGCGCAGAACACCCAGGAGATCCTGCGCGCCATCCCCGGCGTGACCGCCCACGACGCCCCCGGCAACGTGGGCGTGAGCTACCGCGGCTTCGGCACCGGTTCCATCAGCCAGTTGTTCAACGGCATCAACGTCCAGTACTCGATCGCCGCCCGCCCGGTGGACAGCTGGATCTATGAACGCGTCGAAGCCATCGGCGGCCCATCCAGCTTCCTGTTCGGCGCGGGCGCGGTGGGCGGATCGATCAACTATGTGACCAAGCTCGCCAGGCGCGAAGACATCACGCAAGGCCAGTTGCGGCTGGGCGGCAACGGGCTCAAGGAAGCCTCGGCCGGGCTGAACCGGCGCATCGCCGGCGACGCCGACGGCCCCGGGCACTACCTGCGCCTGGACCTCAACCATCGCGACGCCGACAGCTGGGTGGACGGCACGGGCACGCGCGCCACGCAGCTCGCGGCATCGGTGCTGTCCGACTTCGGCAACGGCTTCACCCACACCCTGGCCTACGAGTACCAGCACGAACACGTCGACCGCCCCTACTGGGGCACGCCCCTGCTGAACCCGATCGCCGGCACCGCGCGCATCTACGACGGCACCCGCTTCAAGAACTACAACAGCGCCGACGGGGTATACATCCAGCGCGTGCAGTGGCTGCGCTCCATCGCCGAGTGGCGGGCCAGCGACAAACTGCAATGGCGGAACACCTTCTACGTGTACGACGCCCTGCGCGACTATCGCAACGTCGAGAACTATCGCTTCAACGCCGACAACTCGCAGGTGATACGGTCGAGCGCGCTGCTGCAGCGCCACGACCAGCACCTGGTGGGCAACCGCGTCGACGGCATCTACCGCGGCGGGATCGCCGGCCTGAAAAGCGACTGGGCCTTCGGGATGGATGTCAGCGTGAATCGCCAGACGCGTTTCCCGAACAGCCTGTCCGGCACCATCGGCACGGTTGACCCATACGGCTTCGGCACCGAGCGTTTCTTCGACATACCCGGCATGTCGCCGGGCTTCCGGCCCGACCGCGACAACAAGGTCCGCACTCTGGCCATCTATGCCGAAAACCGAACCGCTCTGCGTCCCGGCCTGCACCTGGTCACGGCGCTGCGCCACGAACGCATCGAGCTCGACCTGACCAACCGGCGAGAGGTCAACGCCGCCAATCCGGCCGGGTTCCGCCGCAGCTATCACCCGACCACGGGTCGCGTCGGTCTGGTCTGGGACGTCACGCAGGACGCGGCGCTCTACGTCCAGTACGCCACGGCGGCGGATCCGCCCTCGGGCGTGCTGTCCACCGCATCGTTCGCGGACGTCCGCAACAACAGCGAACTGACCTCCGGCCGCCAGGCCGAGGTCGGCGGCAAGCTGGACTTCTGGGAAGGCAAGGGAACCGCCACGCTGGCCGCCTATCGCATCTCGCGCCGAAACATCGCCAGCCAGGACCCGAACGACAGCAGCCTGACCGTGCTCGTGGGCGAGCAGTCTTCCCGGGGGCTGGAACTGGCCGTGGGACTGCAGCCCGACCGGCGCTGGTCCATCCAGGGCAACGTCGCCTACGTCGACGCGCGCTACGATGACTACACCCAGGGCGGCGTGTCGCTGGCGGGCAAGCGTCCGACCAACACACCGGCCACGGTCGCCAACCTGTGGGTGTCCTACGCCGTCACGCCCGCGCTGCAGGCCACCGTCGGGCTGCGCCGTGTCGGCCGCGTGTACGCCGATGCGGCCAATACGGTGTCCTGGCCAGCCTATCTGCTGGTGGACCTTGGGATGAGCTACCGCATCGATCGCCGCACCGCGATCGTGGCGCGCATCCGCAACCTGACCGACAAGGTCTATGCCGCCAGCATGACGCCGACCATGGCCTACCTGGGCGCCCCGCGCACCGCGGACGTCAGCCTGCGGATCGCGTTCTAGGAGACGGCCATGCGTTCACGCCTCAAGCGCTGGCTCTATCTGCTGCACCGGTGGCTGGGCATCCTGGTGTGCGCGTTCTTCGTGATGTGGTTCGCCTCGGGCGTGGTCATGATGTATGTCGGCTACCCCAAGCTCACCGCGGCCGAGCGCCTGCGCCACCTACCCGCGCTGGATCCCGCGGCGCCCTTGCTCGGTCCCGCCCAGGCCCTCGCGGCGGCGGGCATCGCCTCGATGCCGAAAGACTTGCGGTTGTCGGCGGCCAGCGCTGGCCGGCCGGTCTACCTGGCCACGCTGTCGGATGGCTCCCGGGCCGGCACGCCCGTGGCCATCGACGCCGCGACCGGGACGATGCTGCGGGCAATCGATGCGGCGCATGCCGTGGCCAGCGCCGCCGCCTACGCCGGCGGTACCGTCCAGGCCCACTATGCCGGCCAGGTGGACGAGGACGCGCATACGCACTCGCGCGCCCTGGACCCGCACCGGCCGCTTCACCGTGTGCAACTGGACGACGACGCGGGCACGCTGTTGTACGTGTCCAGCCGCACCGGCGAAGTGGTGCGCGACGCGGCGCGCACCGAGCGCGTCTGGAACTACGCGGGCGCGTGGATCCATTGGCTCTATCCTTTCCGCGGCAATCTTTTCGACCGCCACTGGGCCGCCATCGTCGACGGCCTGTCCATCGCGGGCATCGCCGTCGCGCTCACCGGCACCGCCGTCGGACTGCTGCGCTGGCGCTTCTCGCGCCCCTACCGCAGCGGTTCGCGTTCCCCTTACCGGGCCGCCATGATGCGCTGGCACCACCTGGCGGGACTGGCGTTCGCGCTGACCACGCTTACCTGGATCTTCAGCGGCTTGATGTCCATGAATCCATGGGGCCTGTTCAGCAGCGGCCGCGGCGGCCCCTCCGTGGCCGCGGTATACGGCGACACGGGTACGATGCCCGCCGGCACGGCCTCCGTGCAGGCGCTGCTGGCCGGCGGCGACATCCGCGAGTTGCGCTGGGTCCACCGCCTGGGGCGCGAAGTCGTCCTGGCCTATGGCCCGGCCGGCCGCCCCGCGCTGCTCGACCCCCGGACCGCGCAGGCCGTGCGCCTGGACGCCGCGGAACTGCGCCATGCGGCGGCGGGACTCATGGCAGCTCCCCTGGCCCGCATCCAGGTGCTCGACCGCTACGACCTCCACTACTACGACCGCGCCCCGCACACCATGACGGGCGGCGGTGACAAGCCGCTGCCGGTCTGGCGCATCGAGTTCGACGATCCCGAGGCGACCTGGGTGCACCTGGACCCGTACACGGGCTCCGTCCTGAACAGCACCGACCGCTCGCGCCGCGCCTCGCGCTGGCTGTTCGCCATGCTGCACAGCTGGGACTGGCTGCCCCTGCTCGAGCGCCGCCCGCTATGGGACGCGGTGATGATCCTGTTCAGCCTGGGCGGTCTCGCGTTGAGCGCCACGGGCCTCGTCATCGGCTGGCGCCGGCTGCGCGTGTCCTGGCATAGCTCGAAAGCTTGACAACAAGGCCCGACCGCCCGATCGTTCTTCTACAACCCGAACATCAGCGAGCGGTGGGCCGCGGCGCCCGCCATCGCGCCATCGCCCACCGCCGCCGCCACCGAGCCGGCGGGCCGGCCCGTGTCGCCGCACGCGAACACGCCGGGCACGCTGGTGGCCTTGGTGCCGTCGGTCTTGATCGTGCTGCCCCACGGCCCCTCTTCCATCACGCAGCCCAGTTGCTCGGCCAGCTCCGACGACCGGACCCGGGCCGCGATGAACAGGCCGTCCAGCGCATGGACCACGCCGTCCTCCATGGCCACCGCCACGCCTTCGCCTTCCAGCCGCGCCACCCGTCCCCGCACGATGGCCACGCCGCGCCCGGCCAGCAGCGCCAGCTGCTGCGCATCGGGCTCGAAGGCCTCGTTCAGGAACAGCGTGGTCGCGCCCCAATCCGGCAGCATCATCGCCTGGTGCATCGACATCTCGGACAAGGCCAGCACGCCGACGCGGCCCTGCTGCAGTTCGTAGCCATGGCAGTACGGACAATGGAAAACATGGTTACCCCAACGCTGCGCGAGGCCCGGCAGGTCCGGCAGTTCGTCCTTCACGCCCGTCGCCAGCACGAGGCGCTGCGCCGTGCGTACCCGCTTCCCCACCGACACCTCGAACCCCGCGCCCGCCTGCGCCACCGCGTCCACGCGGGCATCCAGCCACTCCACGGTCTCGTACCTGAGCAACTGGTCCCTGGCGATGGCGGCGATGTCGGCGCCCGCCTCGCCGTCGCGCGTCAGGAAACCATGGGACAGCGGCGCATACCGGTTGCGGCGCTCGCCGGCATCGATCACGAGCACGCGGCGCCGGGCGCGGGCCAGTTGCAGGCCCGCCGAAAGCCCGGCGTAGCTTCCGCCGATGATGATCACGTCGTAGTCCATACCGCTCTCCTTGCTTCGTCCAATTCATGTACCTTTAAATGATACATAACAATTCGCCGCAAGGCCCCGATACCCCTTTGGCACTCGAGGCCATTCCCTACCGCTGCATGTTCAAGGCTGGAGGTGGTCCGCCAGGCCCCACGACGCCGTGCGGCAGATCTGCTCGAACTCCCTGGCCAGGTCCGCCAGCGTCACCGCTCCCAGGCGCCGGACGAGCAAGGCTTGCGCCTCGTCCAGTGCGTCGCCCAGCGCGGCGTTGACCACGCGCTCGACCGCGCAGTCGGGATGGGCATGGTCGGCGCCGATCGCAAAAATCCTGGGCCCGCCCACCGCGCGATGGATGTCCAGCAGCGTGACCTCGGCCAGGTCGCAATCCAGCCGCCAACCGCCATGGTGGCCCTTCTCGGACTGCACATAGCCCGCCTTGCGCAGGCCCGCCATGGTCCGGCGGACCACGGCGGCATTGGTGCCCAGCATCCGGGCGATCTGGGCGGACGTCACGGGCTGGTCGTCCCTGGCCATGTGCAGCAGCACGTGCAGCATTCGGGAAAGGCGGCTATCGGTTCTCACGCGGGGGCTTGTCGGGGCATCAATGGATCCACCCCGACGATAACGCATCTTCGCCGCCGCGCCCGCGCGGCTAGGGCTTGGCCTGGCCCTCCGCGGCGATGCGGTCCAGTTCGGCGATCGCGTCGGCGGGCAGCGCCAGCGCGGCCGCCGCCAGGTTCTCGCGCAGATGCGCCAGCGACGACGTTCCCGGAATCAGCAACAGGTTGGGTGCGCGTGCCAGCAGCCAGGCCAGCGCCACCTGCATGGGGGTCGCCGCCAGCCGCGTCGCCACGCGGGTCAGGATCTCCGACTGCAGCGGCGAGAAGCCGCCCAGCGGAAAGAACGGCACGTAGGCGATGCCCTGGGCGCCCAGTTGCTCGATCAGCGCGTCATCGGCACGGTGCGCCAGGTTGTAGTGGTTCTGCACGCACACGATGGGGGCGATGCGCTGGGCCTGGACCACCTGCGCGGGCGTGGCGTTGCTCAGGCCGAGGTGGCGGATGAGCCCCTGCCGCTGCAATTGCGCCAGCGCGGTGAACGGCGCCTCGATCGATCCCTCGGACGGCGCATGCACGTCACCCATGATGCGCAGGTTCACCACGTCCAGCACGTCCAGCCCCAGATTGCGCAGATTGTCGTGCACGGCCTGCGTCAGTTGTCCGGGACTCTGCGCCGGATTCCATGAGGCGTCCGGCCCGCGCACGGCTCCGACCTTGGTCACGATGGTCAGGCCCCGATAGGGATGCAGGGCCTCGCGGATCAACTGGTTGGTGACGTGGGGGCCGTAGAAATCGCTGGTATCGAGATGGTCGACGCCCGCCTCGACCGCGGCGCGCAGCACGGCAATCGCCGCGGCGCGATCCTTGGGCGGCCCGAACACGCCCGGCCCCGCCAGTTGCATCGCGCCGTAGCCCATGCGGCGCACGGTACGGTCTCCCAGGGCGAAAGTGCCCGCTGGCTGTAGATCGATCACGGTATTTCTCCGGAAAAACATGGATGGATCACACTATAGACATGGCCACTGCGATCGATAATCTGGTGTAATCGGCACAGGTTGTACGAAATTCTGCACAATGCAAGCACCGCTCCAAGACCTGTTCGCCTTTCTGGCCGTGGTTCGCGCCGGCGGTTTTCGCGAAGGCGCGCGCGCCAGCGGCACGTCGGCTTCCAGCCTGAGCGAGGCGGTACGCAGACTGGAGGGCCGGCTGGGCGTCCGGCTGCTCCATCGCACCACTCGCAGCGTGACACCGACCGAGGCCGGCGCGCGCCTGGTCGAACGGCTGGTGCCCGCGCTGGGCGAAGTGGAAACCGCACTCGACGTCGTCAACGGATTCCGCGATCGGCCCGCCGGCACCCTGCGGCTGAACGTTCCGCTCAGCGCCGCCCGGCTGGTGCTCGCGCCCCTTGTCACGCCCTTCCTGCAAGCCTATCCCGACATCAAGCTCGAAATCGTGGTCGAGGACGGCTTCGTCGATCTCCTGGCCGCCGGCTGCGACGCCGGCATCCGCTACGACGAACGGCTCGAACAGGACATGATCGCGATTCCCATCGGCCCGCGCTGGCAGCGCTTCGCCACCGCCGCCTCGCCTGCCTATCTTGCCGCGCGCGGCCGCCCCGCGCATCCGCGTGACCTGCTCGGCCACGTCTGCCTGCGTGGCCAGTTCGCCAGCGGCGCCATGCCCGCCTGGGAATACGAGCGCAAGGGGGAAGTCCTGCGCGTGGACCCCGCCGGGCCGCTGCTGGTCAGCCTGGGCAGCGGCATCGAACTCGCGGTCCAGGCCGCCCGTGACGGACTGGGCATCATCCACCTGTTCGAGGACTGGCTGCAGCCCGACCTGGACAGCGGCGCGCTGGAACCCGTGCTCAAGTCCTGGTGGCGCCCATTCTCCGGCCCGTTCCTTTATTATTCCGGCCGCCGGCACCTGCCCTCGCCCCTGCGGGCCTTCATCGACTTCGTTCGCGCGCACGAAGGCGCCGCCAAGCCCTCCCGGAAACCCTTCTCACGTTGACCACCATGCCCACCGACGCGCCTCCGGCAGGACACGACGATACGCGCGAGGGCGCATGGCGGGTATTCCTGGTCTTCCTGCGGCTGGGACTGACGTCCTTCGGCGGGCCGATCGCGCACCTGGGCTACTTCCGTGCCGAGTTCGTGGAGCGCCGCCGCTGGCTGGACGACCGCAGCTACTCGGACCTCGTGGCCCTGTGCCAATTCCTGCCCGGGCCCGCCAGCAGCCAGGTCGGCATGGCGGTGGGATTGCGGCGCGCCGGCTGGCCCGGCCTGCTGGCCGCGTGGCTGGGCTTCACGTTGCCGTCGGCCCTGGTCCTGATCCTGTTCGCCTATGGCATGGCCGGATACCGCGACATGGCCGCCTCCGGCTGGGTACACGGCCTGAAGGTCGTGGCCGTGGCGGTGGTCGCGCAGGCGGTCTGGGGCATGGCCAGGTCGCTGTGTCCCGATCGGACACGCGCGGGACTGGCCATGCTGGCCGCGCTGGCGACACTGGCCGTCCCCTCGGCCTCGGGACAGGTCGCCGCGATCGTGGCCTGCGGACTGCTTGGCCGATGGCTGTTGGACCTGCCCGCCCCCGCTCCGGCACGCCCCCATCCCTACCCCATCTCCCGCCGGGCCGGCATCACGGCCCTGGCGCTGTTCGCCCTGCCGCTGGCGGCGCTGCCGGCCTGGGCCGCGGCCAGCGGCTCCTCGCTCGTTGCGTTCTTCGAGGGTATCTATCGCGCCGGCGCGCTGGTCTTCGGCGGCGGACACGTGGTGCTGCCACTCCTGCAGGCCACGGTCGTGCCCACGGGCCTCGTCGACAACGCGGACTTCCTGGCGGGCTACGGCGCGGCGCAGGCCGTGCCCGGGCCGCTGTTCACTTTCGCCGCCTACCTGGGCGCGGTGGCCCGCGGTCCGCTGCACGGCTGGGCCGGCGGCCTGGCCGCGCTGGCCATGATCTTCCTGCCCGCGCTGCTGGTATTGGCGGGCGCCTTGCCCTTCTGGGAACAATTGCGCCAGCGTCGCGGCATCCAGACCGCGCTGGCCGGCGTCAACGCCGGCGTGGTCGGCATCCTGCTGGCGGCGCTGTACGACCCGGTATGGACCAGCGCCATCCACGGCCGCGCCGACTTCGCGCTGGCGCTGGCCGCCTTCGGGTTGCTGGTCCTGGGCCGCGTGCCGCCCGTCATGGTCGTGGCGCTGGCGGCGCTGGGGGGCTGGCTGCTGGCGGGTTGAAGGCCGGGATCAGCCGGCCACGGCCCGCCCCTCTTCCATGGCCACTCGCACCGGCGGCGCCTCGCCCTGCTTGTCCTGCCCGAAATAGACCACCATGTGCGGGTAAGGCAACTCGATGCCGGCGGCGTTGAAGTGCTGCTTCACCAAGCGGTTGTAGGCGCGCTGCACCGCCCACTGCATGCCCGGCCGGGTCTTGATCAGCACGCGTATGGTCACGCCCTTCTCGTTGACGGCGGTGACGCCCGGGATGCTGATGTCCTCCAGGATCTCCGGCGCCAGCGCCTCGTCGGTCATCAGTTCCGCAAAGGCATTGCGCAGGTGTTGCATGGCATCGTCGACGCTTTCCCGGTGGGCGACCGTGTACTCGCCCAGATGGTAGGAAAAGTCCCGCATGTGGTTGGACACCACGTCCACCGACGAGAACGGCACCAGGTGGTAGCCGCCGTCCAGGGTCCGTATGCCCACCGAGCGGATGGTCATCTTCTCGACCGTGCCGAAAACGCCGGCCACCTGCACGACGTCGTTCTCGTTCATGCCGTTCTCGAGCTGGATAAAGACGCCGGTGATGATGTCCTGCACCAGCTTCTGCGCGCCGAAGCCCACGGCCAGGCCGACCACGCCCGCGCCCGCGATCAGGGGCGCCACGTCTATGCCTATCTGCGACAGCACCACCATGACCGTCATGGTCACGATCACGATCAGCGCCGCATTGCGGAACAGCGACAACAGGGTCTTCTCGCGCGCGGTGGGCATGCGTCCGCCCTCGCGCAGGTTCAGCCGGTGTTCGATGACGCTGGCCACCACCGTCCACGCCAACGCCGCCGCCAGCAGTACGATGGCCACGTTCACCGCCACGCCTATGGCCGCCGCGCCGGCGTCCGAGGCGATCCAGCGCGACAGGTTGAAAGCGCGCCACGCATCCAGCACCAGCAGCACCACGACGATGCGGACCGCCCATCCCACGAAACGGATGGTCGCGGGCACATAGGAGTTCAGTCGGCTCTCCAGCATGGGCAGGCGCGCGCGCAATTCGTCGGAGACGCGTATGGGCTTGGCCAGCAACGCGTTCAGCAACACGACGGCCAGGCTGCCCACGCCGGTCGCCAGCAGGGTCTGGAGCGTGGCGCCCACCATGAAAGGCAGCGCATTGGCCGGATCGATCTGGCTGACCACCAGCAGCACGGTGAAGTACCCGATGCCCAGCCAGTGCCAGACGCGCGCCAGCAGACGCGGCGAGGTGCCCAGGAAAGTCGTCCGGCGCGAACCGCTGTGCTCCAGCCGTTCGCGCACACGCAGGCGGTTGCGCCAGATCACGCCCACCGCGTACACGTAGACACCCAGCATGATCACCAGGGTGGCCAGCCGGCCCAGCGCGGGCGACAGCGCGGCCGCCAGAACCGGATCGACCAGCATCGTGCCGTAGCCCGCCGCCATGACCAGCACGATCAGCCACCGGTTCCAGTAGCGGGCCATCTCATTCGACATCGGCAGCAGGCGCAGGTGCGGATAGCGCGTCGAGAACACGGTGCGAACGAGCACCTTGGTGATCTCGACCGCCAGGAAGGCCTTCAGGAACACCGCCACCAGCGGGTCGACCGCCACACCGTCCGGTCCGCCGCGGACCCCGGCCGCGTATGCCGCGGCGGCGGCCAGCACCACCACCAGCGCATCGATGATGACCGCGCCGACGATCGCGCCCGCGCGCCGGTACAGGACCGGCATGCCGATGGGCGCATCGGCCGGCCACGACGCCGTGGCGTCCCAACCCAGCCCCGCCACCCAATCATCGATCCGCCGGTAGATCCACAGCGCCACCAGCCGCAACAGCACGAAGGCGACGAGGGCCGTCGCGACCGAGATGGCCAGCGGTTGCAATGCCCGCGCCTCGTCGCTGTCCATGGAAGGACCGTCGCCTTCGGCCATCGCCCGCAGGTCCGCGGCGCCCTGCCCCAGGTCGGCCACCAGGCCGGACAGGAAACGCTGCGTGCCGTCTGCCAGCCGCTCACGCAGCGTGGGGGACGCCTGGTCGGGCGCAGCAGCCGAGGCAGCCGCCCCGGCTTGCTTCGCGCCGGTCCCGGGTTCATGCGCCCGCAACTGGTCGATCAGCGCCTGGCGGCTGTCGGGGTTCTCGAGCAGGTCCGCCAGCGCGGCTGGCGTGGGCGCCACGGCGGCTTGCGCAGCCATCGCGATACGGGCGGACCCCAGTGTCGCCAACAGCAGCAGGATCAGGAACGCGAAGTGGGCCAACCAGGGCTTGGACAGCCTGCGGCGACTCAACGAGACGTCGCGGAGGGATTGCAGGGGAAGTGTGCATGCTGTCGTCGCGAGTCGAACCACTAGGGGGTCTCCTGGAGGAAAAGGAAGGTGAAAGGCGGGGCCTGCGCCCGCTCATGACGCCACAGGGTAAAACACACGCGTGCCGCAGACAAATCGTGGCGTACGGTGCCGGCGACTACAATTGCCTGCACCAGGATCTCTACGGCGAACGGGGTGACGCGGTGGTGTTCGCCGTCAACCAGCGCCCCGCACCGGGCCGGCGCGGCGGCGTGCGCAAGGTGGCGATGCGCCACGGCGTCAGCCGCGTCCACAGCGGCAGGCGGTACACCGTGGGCCTGATCTTCCACGACGCGCGCTAGCGCAGGACCATGCAGACATTCGATCTTTTCTCCGACGCCACCTCGGGCCAGCCCGAACCCATGGGACCGCGCGCCTTCCTGCTGCGCGGCTTCGCGCTGCCCCGCGTGGACGAGCTGCTGCCCGCCATCGCCCGCGTCACGGACGCCGCGCCGTTTCGCCACATGGTGACGCCCGGCGGCTTCACCATGTCGGTCGCGCTGACCAACTGCGGCACGCTGGGCTGGACGACCGACCGCCACGGCTACCGGTACTCGCGCACCGACCCCGCCACCGGCCTGCCCTGGCCCGCCATGCCGGAGGCCTTCGCCGCGCTGGCGCGGGAGGCGGCCGAGGCGGCCGGCTTTCCCCGCTTCGAACCCGATGCCTGCCTGATCAACCGTTACCTGCCCGGCGCGCGGATGTCGCTGCACCAGGACAAGAACGAACGCGACCTCGACGCCCCCATCGTGTCGGTATCCCTGGGCATGCCGGCGATCTTCCTGTTCGGCGGCCACCGTCGTTCGGACAAGCCGGCGCGGATCGGACTCCACCACGGCGACATCGCCGTCTGGGGCGGCCCGGATCGCCTGCGCTACCACGGCGTGATGCCGCTGTCCGACGTCCCGCATCCGGTCCTGGGCAGCCAGCGCATCAACTTCACGTTCAGGAAGGCGGGATGATCCTGGCCTGGCTTCGCAAGAGAAGGATGCGTCCTGGTGGCGGGTTCCACGGCCAAGGGGCGGCGCGCGGCACGGATTCGAGCGCAAGAAACGGAGCGCTTGCGGCCGGACCATTCGCTATCCTGATGCCATGACCACGAACTCCCGGACATCCGCCATGGGTACCCGCCCACCGTCCGACTACGCCACCGATGACGCCCGCTGGCGGGCGGTGCAGGCGCGCGACGCCGATGCCGATGGCCATTTCGTCTACGCCGTGCGCACCACCGGCGTGTATTGCCGCCCCAGTTCGCCGACACGGCTGCCCCGGCGCGCCAACGTCGAATTCTTCGACTCGCCGCGCGAGGCCGAGGCGGCTGGCTATCGCGCCAGCCGGCGGCAGCAGGACGGGCCCGATGCCGCCCGGGAACGCACCGCGCTGATCGCCCGCGCCTGCCGCTTGATCGAAAGCGCCGAGACACCGCCCAGTCTTGCGGACCTGGCCATGCAGGCAGGCATGAGCCCCTTCCACTTCCATAGGGTATTCAAGGCCGAGACCGGCCTGACGCCCAAGGCCTATGCCTCGGCCCGGCGCGCCCGCCGGCTGCGCGAGGAATTGGGAACACCCGACGCCTCGGTCACCGATGCCATCTACGAGGCCGGATTCAACTCCAACAGCCGGTTCTACGAAGCCTCCGACCAGTTGCTGGGCATGCGTGCGCGCGACTACCGCGCAGGGGGCGCCGGCGCGGTCATCCGCTTCGCCGTGGGCCAGTGCTCGCTGGGCGCCATCCTGGTCGCGCAAAGCCAGCGCGGCATCTGCGCCATCCTGCTGGGCGACGATCCGGACGCGCTGGTGCGCGACCTGCAGGACCAGTTTCCCAGGGCCAGGCTGATCGGCGGCGACACCGGCTTCGAACGGCTGGTGGCCCAGGTGGTGGGCTTCGTCGAGGCCCCCTCGGTCGGGCTGAACCTGCCGCTGGACGTGCGCGGCACGGCCTTCCAGGAGCGCGTCTGGCAGGCCCTGCGCGAGATCCCGCCCGGCCGGACCGCCAGCTACGCCGAAATCGCGCAGCGCATAGGCGCGCCCCGGGCCGTGCGCGCCGTGGCCCAGGCCTGCGGCGCCAATCACATCGCCGTGGCCATCCCCTGCCATCGGGTCATCCGGCGCGACGGCGATCTGTCGGGCTATCGCTGGGGCGTCGAGCGCAAGCGCGCGCTGCTCGGGCGCGAGGCAGGCGGCTCTCGCGACCGCAAATGACGGCTCTAGCGCACCGGGAGGAAGGAAAACAGCATCAGGTTCTGCGCGTAGTTGATCCCCAGCCGGCGGGAGTTCTCGCCCAGCAGATTGGCGATCAGGTCCAGGCGCCCGATGATGGCGCCGAACTCGCGCTCGAAACTCAGGTTCACCTGCTTGTCCGTCCATTCGTTGGCCAGCAGCAGCGGCTCGCCGCGGGCATCGCGCCGGCTGCCCAGCAGCCAGGCGGCGGCCTCGACGTTGCGGGCCGCGTTGTAGACCCGGTCGCCGTCCAGCAGATCGAAGGCATAGAAACGCGTCTTGCCGTCGTGCGCCGCGACGATGGTATCGGCCATGCCGTAGATGAAGGCTGCGACGCGGTCGCCCTGGTAGGCGGGATCGAGCGACACGGCCAGGATCTCGACGTCGTGCAGGCCCTGGAGCCCGGCGGGCGGCGTACGGGCGTCGATGGACAGCCTGACCGTCTCGGCGGCGGCCTCCATGGAGGGCTTGCCGGACTTGCGCCACTCGCGCGGATTGCGCTTGTAGAGCTTGGTCATCAGCGACATCAGGCTCGACAGGTTGTCGCGCATGGCGATGGTCAGGGTCCGATTGAAATCGGTCTGCATCATCTGGTCCGAGGACATGTCCTCGGTCCCCCGCGACTCGTAGCCTGGGCGCGGCAGCGCGGTGTACTGGGCGCAGCCGGCCAGGATGGAGCAAACCAGGGCCGCCGCGCCCGCCGTCCTCAACCTGATCATGCGGGATCCGTTCTTCGCGTTGCCGCGAGGATAACCCAATGCACGGCGATTTCCGCGCCGCCGTGAAACAGGTTTTCACAACAATGGTGAACGGATCTTGCAAGGCGGCCGGCTAGCGGGAACAGGCCCTAGGTAGCCGCCACCAGCAGTTCCTCCGCATTGGCCGGCGGCCGCAGGCCGTCCGCGCGGTCCGCGAAATACCGCCGCGCGAGCTCGTCGGCCGAGACATGCCGCGCTTGCTTGAATCCCTGCTCGCGCGCCAGCTGAAGGATCTGCGATGGCAGGAAGAAGCTCACGAACGGCGTCCCGCTGGCGCGCGCGCCCTTCTCGGCCATCTCCATGCCGGGACGCACCTCGGGATCCGCCATCTCCAGCGGCAGCAGGAACGACATCGCGAACGTGGATCCTGGCGCCAGCGTCGCCATCTGGCGCAGCGTGGCGGCGTTCGCCTCCTTGGTCAGGTACATGCTGACGCCGGTGGACACCACGACCGCCGGCTTGCGGCCATCGAACCCCGCTGCCAGCAGGCGGTCCCACCAGGACTCCCCGGCCTCGAAGTCGACCGGCACGAAACGCAGCCAATCGGGCATCCCCAAGCCCAGTTCGAGCAGCCGCCGCCGCTTCCACTCCTGCGGCCCCGGCCGATCGATTTCGAACACCCTCAGCCGCGACGCCACATCGGGCCGACGCTGCGCGAAGCTGTCCAGCCCGGCGCCCAGGATGACGTACTGCTCCAGGCCACGGCCGGCCTGCTCCACGACCAGGTCCTCGATGAAACGGGCCCGGCCCACGATGGACGCGCGAAACGGCCGGGTGAACCCCTGGTCCATGTCCCCGCGGCGCTGCCAGCCCGGCTCCGGCGCCAGCAGGCGCAGGCCGATCTCGTCCTCCAGCACGTGCGGCGGCGCATCGACCTCGACATGCAAGGCGCGCCACAAGGCCACCCGCGCCGCCGTGCTGTCGGGTGCCACATCCTGTTCATCAACCATGACCGTCGCTCACTTTCCAGCCTGGGCCGGCGCCTGCAACCGCCAGATGCGGCCATCGGGATCGCGGACCGTCATGTCCCGCGTGCCCCAGTGCGTGTCCTCGAACGGCGTGACCACCTCGACGATGGGCTCGGGCTGGAACGCGTCCGCATCGGGCAGCTTCAGCACGATCTGCGACTCGGGTTTCTCGCTTTCAGGGACCTCGGCGATGAACAGGTAAGGGCCGTCGCCATTGCGCAACTGGCCAGAGTTGTGGTCGGTCTCGAACTCCAGCGTGAAACCCAGTGCCTGGAAGAACCTGGCCGCCTTGCCCCAGTTGTGGGTAGTCAGGAACACGGCTTCGATCCGCTCGGACTTCATGTCACTTCTCCTTCTTGGTAGATCGGCGCCCGGGCCGCTGTGCGTCGAGATAGGCGCGCAGCGCCTCGGCCACCAGGGCCGAGAGCGAGGACTCCGATTCGATGGCGTGATGCTTGACCTGCCGGATCAGGCCGACCGGCAGATAGACGTTGAACTGCTTGATCTCTTCCTCGGCCATGGCGACCCTGATTGCTAGATTGCTAGCATTCTAGGAAAGCCGCCCGGGTGCGTCAACCCCGGCAATGGCTGGCAGACGATCCGGCATCGCGCAGCCTGGCGGTGATCGCCGCCCCCAGGGCCGCCGCCAAGCCGCCGACCAGGAAGACCTGGGCATGGCCGAAATGGTCGGCGATCCAACCAGCCAACGGGCCGGTCACGCCATAGGCAAGATCCTGGAAGGCGGCGAAACCGCCTATCGCGGTCCCGCGCAGGTGCGCCGGCACGCGCCGGACCGCCTCGAGCCCCATCGCCGGGAACACCATCGAGCATCCCATGCCCGTCAGCAGCGCGCCTGCCATGGCCACCTCCGGTCCGGGGGCCAGCCACAGCAGCGCCTGCCCCACGGCCTCCACCAGCAGCGACACCAGCGCCACCGGCACGCCGCCGACGCGATCGGGCAAGGAGCCGAACAGCACCCGCACCGCGACGAAACCCAGGCCGAAGCACGTCAGCCCATAACCTGCGCCGTCCCAGCCCCTGGCCAGGAAATACAGCGGGAAGAACGCGCCCAGCGCGGCGAAGCCTATGCCTTGCAGGCCGACCACGACCCCGGGCCCCCAGATGCGCCCCAGCACCTGCGCGAACGGTGGACGCCGGCCCGCCTGCGCCGGCACGGCGGGCGCGAGCGGCCACAGCATCAGCGCGCCCAGCAGCGGCAGCGCGACGCAGATCGCCATCAGGCCGGCGAACCCCAGGTCCTGCAACAGCCACAGGCCCAGTGGACCGCCCGCCGCGAACGCGCCGTACATGCCCATGCCGAACACGGCCATGACCAGGCCGGAGCGCGCCGGCCCCATCATTGCCATGCTCCACGCCAGCATGCCGACCAGGGCCAGGCTCTCGCCCAACCCCAGCATCAGCCGGCCCGCCAGCAGGACCGCATAGGACACGATGCCATGTCCCAGCACCGGCAGCGACGAGGCCAGGCACAGCAGCGAGGCCAGCCCGTACAGGGCCAGGCCACGGAACATGCCGGACTTGCCGCCTCGTTCGTCGGCCAGCCGGCCGGCCCAGCCGCGGCTCAGGATGGTGGAAAGAAACGCGATGCCCACGGCCAGGCCGGAGGCGACATTGCCCATGCCCAGCGTGCGCGAGACATGCACGGCCACGGCCGGCATCGCCATGGCCACCGCGAGATAGCTCAGGAACAGCGCCACGGTCATCCAGACCAGGCGGCGCAAGGGGGAATACTGCAGGACGTTCGACATCGACCGCCGCTCCTTGGGAGTCAGGGCGGCACGGTGCGGAGGGATGGAGGAGAACGATGGACCACGCGGCGCCAACGCACACCGCCAGCCGGCCACGGGTGCCGCTGGTGATGCGTTGGTTGACGTAAACGCTTACGGCCGCGTCCGGGAGAACACTGCGGGGAGAATTCTAGCACCCGAGGAAACGCGCGCTCATTATTGACTTTAATTCAAATGTATTTGGCTTATACCGCGCTTCATCCGCAAAGGTAAAGCCGGCAGAATGCCAGCCATACCCTCGCTATCCAGGAGACCTTCCATGAGCATTCCTTCTTTCGGCGCCGGCACCTTCCGCCTGACCGGCCAGACCGTCATCGACTCGGTCCGCAACGCCCTGGACGTGGGTTACCGCGCCATCGACACCGCGCAGATCTACGGCAACGAAGCCGAGGTCGGCCAGGCCGTGGCCCAGAGCGGCATCCAGCGCGGCGATCTCTTCCTGACCACCAAGATCTGGACGGACAACTACGCCAAGGACAAGCTGGTGCCCAGCCTGCGCGCCAGCCTGGACAAGCTGCGCACGGACTACGTCGACCTGACCCTGATCCACTGGCCGGCGCCGGGCAACGGCATCGCGTTGAGCGAGACGCTGGCGGCGCTGGCCGAGGCCAAGGCACTGGGCCTGACCCGCCAGATCGGCATCTCCAACTTCAACATCGCGCTGACCAGGCAAGCCATCGAGCTGCTCGGCAAGGGCGAGATCGCCACCAACCAGATCGAGCTCAGCCCCTACCTGCAGAACCGCAAGCTGGCCGCGTTCCTGAAGGAGCAAGGCATCACCGTGACCTCGTACATGACGCTGGCCTACGGCAAGGTGCTGAAGGATCCGGTGCTGGCCGCGATCGCCGCCAGGCACCAGGCCACCGTGGCGCAGGTCGCGCTGGCCTGGGCGCTGCAACTCGGCTATGCGGTGATCCCCTCTTCCACCAAGCGCGAGAACCTGGCCAGCAATCTGCTTGCCCGCGACCTGAAGCTCGATGCCGGCGACATGGCGCAGATCGCCGCGTTGGAGCGCAATGGCCGCGAGGTCGATCCGCAGGGCCTCGCGCCCGAGTGGGACTGACCGCAAGGCCCGCATGCGGGGGGCTTGCCGGCGCGATTGCGCGAACGTTCACATATACAATTGAGGCCATTTTCTTTCCCAGCCTCATGCAGAACGTCGCCACCCCGTCATCTCGACAACCGGGCACCCGGGACGTCCGCGTCCTGGCCCGCGGACTCACGATACTCTCCGCCTTCGAGCCGGAGAACGGCTGGTTGACCAATTCCGAACTGGCCGCGCTTACCGGCCTGCCCAAGCCCACCGTCTCGCGGCTGACCTCCAACCTGCTGGACGCAGGCTACCTGGAGTATTCGGCGCAGCGGGCCGCCTACCGCCTGGGAATGCCGGTGCTCGCGCTGGGCTTCGCCGCGGCCACTCACAGCGATTTCGTCGTGCTGGCAAGGCCGCTGATGCAGCAGTTCGCCGACGAGCACCGCGTCTCGGTGGTCCTGGCCTCGGCCAATGCCAGCAGCATGGTGTGCAACGAGGTCACCCATGGCCGGGAAATGCTGTTCACCTTGAGAGTCCGCGCGGGCTCGCGCCTGCGCATCGACCGTTCGGCGCTGGGCAGGGCGCTGGTAGGCGCCATGGGCGACGCCGAGCGTCTGGCCTTTCTCGAGAAGTTGAGGCTTGCCGATCCCCCGGCCTGGGAATCCCTGAGCCGGGAAGTGCCTCATGCCGTCGCCCAGATGGCCAGCCAGGGATATTGCGTGGCGGCGGGGACGCTGGAGGCGGGAACCAACGGCGTGGCGCTCGTGATCGACACCCCCGAGGGACCGCACACCTATGCGCTGGGCTGCGCCGCGCCCTCGAACGCGCTGGCCCTGCCGCGGCTGAAGCAGGAAGTCGCCCCAGGACTGCTGGCGCTCAAGGCCAGGCTCGAGGCCGAGCTCAGCGCCGGCCAGTCGGAGTAGGCATGGTCAGGACCCGCCAGCCGGCCCTCGAATCGCCGCAGACCGCCGACACCCAGGTCGATTCGCTCCGTCGGGGGCTGGAGATCCTCCGGCTGTTCGACGTCCGCCACCGCCGGCTGTCGCTGGACGATATCTCGAGCAGGCTCGGGCTGACGCGAACGACCACGGACAAGCTCGTCCAGACCCTGCTGAACCATCATTTCCTGCAATCGCTGGGCAACGACGTCTACCAGCCGCATATCGCCTGCCTGTCGCTGGGACGCGCGGTCAAGCGCCGCCTGCCCACCGCCCAGGCGGCGCGACCGCTCATGCTCGAGTTGTCCCAGCGGTACGGGGTCCACGTGACCCTGACCACGCGCGACCGGCTGCACATGCTGGTGGTCGAGCACTGCGTCCCCTCGGGCAAGGTCCGCCTGGGGCTGACGACCGGATCCCGTTTCTCCATGATCTCGTCCGCGTCCGGACGCGCCTACCTCTGGGGCCAGCCCGAGGAGCAACGCCGCATGCTGCTGGCCCAGATCGAGGACGAGGCCGGCCCGGCCGCGCAGCGGCAGATCGCCGACACTCGCACGGCCTTCCAGGAATTGGACAGGAACGGCTGGTGCTACCTGGCCTCGCCGGTCGCCAACCAGACCGCTTCCATCGCCACGCCGGTGCACGCCGGTACCGCCGTGGAGTTCGCCCTGGCGGCCATGGCGGTGGGCGCCAGCCTGACGGAAAAAGACCTGCGCCAGCAGGTGGCGCCCGAACTCTTCGCCGTCGCCCAGCGCATCGCGCTCACCAAGGACGCTGGCCGCTAGGGCCCCGTCCGGCGCCCCTCGTCCAGCGAACCCAGCGCGTCGCGTACCGCCTGGAGGTGTTCCTCGGAGACGTGGGCAATGGCCTGGAACGCGGCCACGACGTCCAGGTGGGTCGCCAGCGTATGCCGCTCCGCGTCGCGCAGCAGGCGCTTGTTCATGCGCATGGCCTGCGGCGGATGCCGGGCGATGCGGCGAGCCAGGCCGTCGGCCCGCGCGCGCAATTCGTCGTCGGGCACGACGTCGGACACCAGGCCGATGCGCAAGGCTTCATCGGCATCGATGGGATCGGCCGTGAATGCCAGCTCCATGGCCTTGGACCGGCCGACCAGGCGCGGCAGCATCCACGCCCCGCCATCCCCCGCGACGATGCCCAGCCGCGCGAAGCTGACCGAGAAGCGCGCGCTTCGCGCCGCGATGCGCACGTCGCAGAAGCAGGCCAGATCGCAGCCCGCGCCATAGGCCGGCCCGTTGACCGCGGCGATGACCGGGATCTCGGTCTCGCTCAGGGCCAGCGGCACCTGATGCACCGTGTCCCGGTAGCGCGCCTGTATCTGGGCCACGGAGCCGGCCGAGAACATTTCGCGCCGCGCCATCTGCCTGAGGTCCCCGCCCGCGCAGAATGCCCTGCCCTGCCCCGTGATGACGAGCACGCGCGCGGCCGGATCGGCCTGGGCACGACGAATCTGTCCGGCCAGCTCCAGGAACTGGTCCGTGCTGGAAAAACGGTTCAGCGTCTCGGGATGATTGAGCGTCAGCGTGACGATACCGTCCCGTTCCTCGCGCTGGACGAAGCTCTCGCCCGCGGCCATGGCTAGGCTCCGATCCAGCGCGGCGGGCGTTTCTCGGCGAAAGCGCGCGGGCCTTCGATGGCATCCGCGCTGGCATAGACCCGTTCGTGGAATTTGCAGGCCGCCTCGAAGCCCCGGTCGCACCCCAGGTCCATCGCCGCTCCCACGCTTTTCTTGGCGGCCCAGACGGTCAGCGGCGCGTTGTCGGCGATGGTGCGGGCCACCGCCTGTGCCCGCTCGCGCACCGCGGCGGGCGTCGCCTCTACATAGTTGACGAACCCCAATTGGTGGAAACGTTCGATGGGATGCATGTCGCCCGTCATCATCATCTCCAGCAGGAAGGGCTGAGGCAGCATCCACAGCATGGGCACGCCCCACGGCGAACCCCGCCCCACCTTGGCCTCGGAGATGCCTCCCCGCGTTCCCTGCAAGCCGACCCGGATGTCGCTGTTGGCCGCCAGCACCATGCCGCCCGCGGTGAAGTGGCCGGTCATGGCGGCGATGATGGGCTTGGACACCCGCCGCATGCGCTGGTGGAAGGGATCGCGCAGCAGCTCCAGCATGTCCTTGCCCGATTCCGCGCGCACCCTCGCCGCTTCTTTCAGGTCCATGCCGGCCGAGAACGTCCCGCAGTCGGCCGAGGTCAGCACGACCGCGCGGACGGACTCGTCGCGGTCGACCTCGTCCCAGAGATCCAGCAGCCGCTCGCACACCTCGATCGACAGCGCATTGCGCTGGCCGGGCCGATTGATGCGGATCGTGGCGATGCCTGAGGCCAGCGTGTACTGCACGGGGGCTTCGGTGGATGTCGTCATGTCAGGCCTCCTGGACACGAAAAGACGGCTCGAAAGAGTGCTGCCATACCCGCCGCTCACTCGGGCTGGATGTCGGCGGCCTTGGTTAGCCTGGCGTAGTGCCGGCTTTCCTTGGCGATGTACTTGCCGAACTCGGCCGGCGCCATCGGCGGCAGCAGTTCATAGCCCACGCCGTCCACCTGCTTGCGCAGTTCGGGTTGTTCGAGCACGGCGCGGATCTCGCGATTGAGCCGGTCGATGATCTCGGGCGAAGTCCCCGTGGGCGCGAACAGGCCGTTCCAGTTCCCGATCTCGAAACCCGGCAGCACCTCCTTCATGGCAGGCACGCCCGGCAGCTTGGCCGAGCGGTCCGGCGTGATGGCCAGCGCCTTGAGCTTGCCCGAGGTCATGTAGGAAAGACCGGTCGAGAAATCGATGAACATCATCTGCGTCTGCCCGCCCAGCAGCTCGGCGATGGCCTGGCCGTAGGCCTTGTACGGGATGGCCTCGATCTGCGTCTTCGTCATCACGCGAAAGGTGCTGCCGGTGATGCGCGTGGTGCTGTTGGCGTAGGGGAAGGACAGCTTGCCGGGATGCGCCTTGGCATATTCGATCAACTCGGCGACCGAGTTGACCGGTACCGACGGATTGACCACCAGCGCATGCGGCACGCCGCCCACGATGGCCACCGGCGCGAAATCCTTCAGGCCGTCATAGGACACCTTCTTGAAGAAATACTGGTTCGCCACCTGGGTCGTGTTGGTGCCGAACAGCAAGGTATAGCCGTCCGGTTGCGCGCGCGCGACGTACTCGCTGCCTATCATGCCGGTGGCGCCCGGCCGGTTCTGGACCACCATGGACTGCCCCAGGCGCTTGCCCAGGGCCTCGGCCACGACACGCGCCACGGCGTCGGTCGGGCTGCCCGCGGCGAACGGCACCACGATGGTGACCGGCTTGTCGGGATAGGCGGCGCGGGCCGCCGGCAGCCCTTGCGCGGCAAGGACCAGGACGCACAGGCCGATCGAAGGCAAGGTTTTCATCATTTGTCTCCCGCAAGGGTGGAATCGTTGGGCCGGGTCTTGACCATGCGCAGCGGCGAGTAGGTCAGCACGGTCTCGCCCCGTTGGTTGACCACGCGGTTGGCGGTGCGCACCAGGCCGCGATCGGCCTTGCTGGTCGCCCTGGCCTCGATCACTTCGCATTCGACATGGATGGTGTCGCCGGCATTGGTGGGCTTGTGCACCTTGATGTCCGCCTCCATGAAGGCCATGCCCGTGCGCTGCATCGTGCTCTGCATCAGCAGGCCTTCGGCCATGCAGAAGACCAGCGAACCGGGCGCCGGGCGCGACCCGATGATGGACTGCGAGGCGATGTAGTCCAGATTGGTGAACATTTCCTCCACCATGCCCACGGTTCCGATGAACAGGGTGATGTCCGCCTCGGTGATGGTCCTTCCCAGGGTCCGGAAGCGATAACCGACCTCGACGTCGTCCCAATAGAAACCCATGCCCAGGACCTCCAGCCCGTTGGCGTCGGTCGTGATGGCTTTGCGCATGTCCTTCTCCTCCTCGTTCCCTGAATGTTTTCCTGGTCAAAGCACGCCGGCCTGCCGCAATGCCGCTAGCTGCTCGGGCGTCACGCCCACCGACCGCAGTACCTCGTCGGTATGCTGGCCCAGCATGGGCGGCGCGCTTCCCGGCTCCAGCGGCGTGGCCGAGAAGCGCATGGGATTGCGCACCGTCGGCACCCTGCCATAGCGCGGATGCCGCACCTCGGCGCGCATGCCGCGCGCGACGACGTGCTCGTCGGCGAACACCTGGTCCATGCCGTTGATGGGCCCGCCCGGGACCTGCGCGCGTTCGAGCAGCGACGTCCAGTCGGACAGGGTGCGCGAACGCGTGAGCGGCACCAGCCACGCATCCAGCTCCGCACGATTGCGCACCCGGTCCGCGATGGTCGCGAAGCGGGAATCGGTCCCGACCTCGGCCTGCCCCACCGCCTCGCACAGGCGGCGGAACTGCGTGTCGTTGCCGACGGCGAGCACCAGATGGCCGTCCGCCGCCGGATAGACCGCATACGGCGCGATGTTGGGATGGCCGCTGCCCATGCGCTGCGGCACGCGGCCGCTGACCAGGTAGTTCATCGACTGGTTCACCAGCGAGCCGACCATGCAGTCCAGCAGGCTGATGTCGATGTGCTGGCCGCCGTGGCCCCGGTCCCTGTGCTGCACCGCGGCCAGGATGGCGGTGGTGGCGTACATGCCGGCCAGCAGGTCGGCCACCGCCACTCCTGCCCGCTGCGGCCCGCCGCCGGGCAGGTCATCGCGCTCACCCGTCACGCTCATGAGGCCGCCCATGCCCTGGATCAGGTAGTCGTAGCCCGCGCGGTCCTTGTATGGCCCGGTTTGGCCGAATCCGGTCACCGAGCAATAGACCAGCCCCGGATTGATCTCGCGCAGCGAGTCGTAGTCCAGCCCGTATTTCTTCAGCGCGCCGACCTTGTAGTTCTCCACGAACACGTCGGCGCCTCGCGCCAGCTCCCGGACGATCCGCTGGCCGCGCGGGTCGGAGAAATCGATGGCGACGGACTTCTTGCCGCGGTTGCAACTCATGAAATAAGCGGCATCGCCCTCTTCCCCCGTATGCTCGTCGGTCAGGAACGGCGGCCCCATCTGCCGCGTATCGTCGCCGGCGCCGGGTTTTTCTATCTTGATGACTTCCGCCCCCAGGTCCGCCAGGTTCTGCGTGGCCCAGGGGCCTGCCAGGATGCGGGAAAGGTCCACGACTCGAAGATGGCTCAACGGCTTGTTCATGGTGGTCTCGATGCTGCCGGCGCCCGCCGGCTCGGAATGGAAGGTCATGGCGCGGCGTCGTAATCGACCTCGACGATGAGATCGCCCTCGCGGACGCTCTCTCCCGGCGCATGGCGCAGGGCCCGAACGGTGCCGGCCCCGTGGGCGGCGATGGCGTGTTCCATCTTCATCGCCTCGATGATGGCCAGCGTGTCGCCCGGCAAGACCCGATCGCCCGGCCGCAGCGGCAGGGCCGCGATGACGCCGGACATCGGCGCGATGGCCAGGCGGTCCGGCCTGGCGCCGTCCTGTTCGCGGGTACTGCGGGGGCGCACGGTGTAGTGGTCGCCGTCCACCAGCACATGCCAGCCGGATTCGGCCGGGCAGGCCTCCCAGCCGTGCGGGCCTACCCGCCCCCCCAACCCCGACGCGTCGCGCAAGACGCGCGACGCCTTGCCGGCCGCCTCCACGTCCACGCCCGGGCCGTCGGCCGCCACGAAGCCGGCCGCGACCGGCTCCTGGTCCAGCTCGAAATGCATCCTCCCCAGCGGCGTTCCGGCATCCAGGCAATGCCGGTCCATCGTTCCCTGCCCGGCGCCTGGAAGCCAGGGCGAGCCTGGCCTGGCCGCCGCGGGAAAGTGCAGCGCGGCGCCCACCGCCACCGCGGCCTCGCGGCTGCGCGGCGACTGCAGGTCCTTGCGCTCGTCCAGGTAGCGCGTGTGAACGTGTCCGGACCTGACCGCCGGATCGTCCAGGACCCGCGCCAGGTAACCCACGTTGGTGGTGATGCCCAGCAGCACGGTGTCGCCCAGCCCCGCCCTGAGCGCATGCAGCGCGGCCTGGCGGTCGCCGGCGTGGGCGATGATCTTGGCCACCATGGGGTCGTAGAAAGGCGGCACTTCTCCCGAGCCATCCAGTGCCGTGTCCACCCGCAGGCCCGCGGGCCATCGCGCGCGCGCCACCGTGCCCGGCGACGGGCGGAAGTCGTGCGCGGGATCCTCGGCGTAGACACGCGCCTCGATGGCATGGCCCCGGCATGCGATGGCGGATTGCGCCAGCGGCAAGGGCTCGCCCGCCGCCACCCGCAGTTGCCACTCCACCAGGTCCAGGCCGGTGACGGCCTCCGTGACGGGATGCTCGACCTGCAGGCGCGTGTTCACCTCCAGGAAGTAGCACTGGAGATCGCGGCCGACGATGAACTCGAAGGTCCCGGCATTGCGATAGTTCAAGCTGCGCGCGCCCTGCAGCGCCGCCTCCAGCAGGCGCAGGCGCGCCTCGGCGGGCAGGCCCGGCGCGGGCGCCTCTTCCACGACTTTCTGGTGGCGGCGCTGGAGCGAACACTCGCGCTCGAAAAGATGCACCACGTCGCCCCGGCCGTCGCCGAATATCTGCACCTCGATGTGGCGCGGCTCGTCGATGTAGCGCTCGACGATCATGCGGCCATCGCCGAAGCTGCTGCGCGCCACCCGGATCGCGGACTCGATCGCCTGCGCCAAGCCTTCATGGCGCGCGATGACCCGCATGCCCTTGCCGCCGCCCCCCGCCGACGGCTTGAGCAATACCGGCAGGTCGATGGCGCGCACCAGCGCCTCGATCTGCCCGGGGTCGTCGCTGGCCTCGTCGGTCCCCGGCACCACGGGAACGCCGGCCGCGCGCATCAGCGCCTTGGCCCGCGCCTTGTCTCCCAGCATGGCAATGGTCTCGGGCGCGGGGCCGATGAACACCAGTCCCGCGCGCTCGACGGCGGCCGCGAACTCGCTGTTCTCGGACAGGAAACCGTAGCCGGGATGCACGGCCTGGCATTGCGTGCGCACGGCCGCCTCGACCAGCCTGGCGCCGTGCAGATAGCTGTCGCCGGCCGGACCCGGCCCCAGGCAGACCGTTTCCACCGCGCCGTCCAGGTGGGCCGCGGCGGCATCGGCTTCGGAATGGACGGCCACGTACTCGATGCCCAGGCGCCGGCACGTGCGCGCGATGCGCCGGGCGATCTCGCCCCGGTTCGCGATCAGGATTCTTTTCCACATGGCCTACATCCTGAACACGCCGAAGCGTGTCGATTCCCGGGGACTGCCCGCCGCCAGCGCGAGGCCCAGCGTCAACCACGCGCGGGTGTCGGCCGGTTCGATCACGCTGTCCACCCACAGACGGGAAGCCGCGTACAGGGCCGTGCTCTCGGCGTCGTAGGCGGCCCGTACCGGCGCCTTGAACGCCTCGGCCTCCTCGGCGGAAAACGCCTTGCCCTGGCGCGCCAGTTGCTCGGCCCGCACCAGGGCCAGCACGGTGGCGGCCTGCTCGCCCCCCATCACCGACGTCCTCGCGTTCGGCCACATCGCCATCAGGCGCGGGCCGAAGGCACGCCCGCACATCGCATAGGCGCCGGCGCCGTAGCTTCCGCCTATGACCACGCTGAACTTGGGCACGCGGGCGGTCGCGACGGCGTTGACCATCTTGGCGCCGTCCTTGGCGATGCCTCCCTGCTCATACTGCACGCCAACCATGAAGCCGCTGATGTTGTGCAGGAACACCAGCGGGATGTTGTCCTGGCAGCACAGTTCGATGAAGTTGGCGGCCTTCTGCGCGCTCTGGCCGAACAGCACGCCGTCATTGGCCAGGACGCCGACCGGATACCCGCCTATCGCGCCCGTGCCGCACACCAGGCTGGCGCCGTAGCGTTCCCGGTAGGCGACGAATTCGCTGCCGTCCAGCAGCCGCGCCAGCACGTCGCGGACAGGGATGGCCTGCTTGGGGTTGGCGGGAATCAGCCCGGGCAGCTCGGCCGGATCATGGCGCGGTGGGACCGGGACACGCGGCGGCGCCGGCAAGGAGGCGGCCTGGCCGCGCGCCATGATGTCCCGTACCAGCGTCAGCGCGTGCAGTTCGTCATGGGCGAAATGATCGGCGACGCCGGACAGGCGCGTATGGATGTCGGCACCACCCAGCGCCTGCGCATCGACCAGTTCGCCGGTGGCCGCCTGCACCAGTTGCGGCCCGCCCAGGTAGATGGTGCCGGCCTGATCGACGATGACGGTCTCGTCGCACATCGCCGGTATGTAGGCGCCCCCCGCCGTGCACGCGCCCAGCACGGCCGCGACCTGCTTCAGGCCCAGGGCGGACATCTCGGCGATGTTGCGGAAGATCTTTCCGAAGTGGTGCTCGTCGGGAAAGATGTCCCCCTGCAGCGGCAGGTAGGCGCCGCCGGAATCGACCAGATAGACGCACGGCAGGCCGTTCTCGCGGGCGATGGCCTGCGCCCGCAACTGCTTCTTGATGGTGAGCGGATAGTAGGTGCCGCCCTTGACCGTGGCATCGTTGGCCATGATCACGCAGGCGCGGCCGGCCACCATCCCGACCCCGGTGATCATGCCCGCGCCCGGCGACTGACCGTCGTACAGGCCCTCGGCCGCCAGTTGCCCGATTTCCAGGAACGGCGTCCCGGGATCCAGCAGGGTATTGATCCGTTCGCGCGGCAGCAACTTGCCGCGCGCAAGATGCGTCTGGCGCGCGCGTTCGCCGCCGCCCTCGATCGCGCGCCGGCGCGCGGCATCCAGCGGCGCGCGAAGTTCGGCGTAGGCCGCGGCGTTGGCGGCGAACTCCTTGCCGTCTGTGCGTGTACGGGAAGACAGGATGGCCATGGCGAACGATCGTCAGGAAAGGTTCTCGGCGCCGCGCACCGGCAGGCGCATCAAGGCATAGCCCAGCGACTTGCCGGTCTGGTCCAGCCGCAGGGTGCGCGTGGCGCCACCCCCGAGCGCATGGCGCATGACCACCACCACCGCGCCGATGTTGTCCATGGGATGGCACTCCACCTCGCCCTGCACCCAGTCGCCATAGAGCCGCTTCACATCGGCCGGCGTCACGCTGGCGCGCAGCCACGCATATTCCCTCGGGCCGCGCGCGACCAGGCCCACGGAGCAGACATCTCCCTTGTCCCCGGAGCGCACGTAGGCGATATCTTTCACTTGCAGCGTCATCGGCATGCTCCTCAAGCCACCAGGATCTCGGTCTTCTGTTCGACGGCGTCGCGCGGGATGAGCGTCGGCCACAGCGCGATGACGGGACGCGGCTTCATCGGCGTGCCGAACGAAGTGCCCCCCGGCCCCATGATCCACAGATTCGTCCCGGCGCGCCGCACCTTGTCGGCTTCCTCCTGGGTCTGCGTGCGCACCGCGCAGCGCAGGCCCACCTCGGGCAGTTCGTTGGCCCATTCCCGGCCGGGAAACGCCGCCGCGGGCCCGTGCAGGGTGTTCAGGCCGACGAGATCGAAATGCACCTGGTCGGCCGCCAGGCCCATCCGCTCGAAACGCTCGAGCAGGGTCTCGCGGGCCTTCATCGCGCGGTCGTAGGCGTTGGGCCACGGGAAAAAGGCCATCGTCTCTCCTATCCAGCCGTCCTGGTAGCCCACCACCATCTTCCACAACTCGGGCGCGGGCTCTCCCCGCATGCCGCTGACGCGCACGCGGTCCTGGCCTTGGTCATCCAGCCTGAGGGATGTGAAGTCGGCCACCGCGTCGGGCATCAGATAGCGCCGCGGATCGCCAATTTCGTAGACCAGGTGTTCCTTGACCGTCCACTGATCGACCCGGCCCCCGCTGCCCGCCAGCTTGGTCACGGTGGCATCCCCGGTTTCGTCCACTTCCAGTATGGGGAATCCGACCCGCCCCATGTGCGGCATTTCCAGGAACCGGGACGACATGCCGCCCGAGCAGCCCGCCGCGCACTCGACGATGTGCCCCAGCGTCACCGCCGCGGCATACCGATGCACGTGCGCCGCGTCGCGACGCCAGCCGAATTCGTGCGCCAACGGGCCGACATACAGCGCGTTGTCCGACACCCGTCCGGCGATGACGACGTCGGCCCCGCCGGCCAGTCCCTCGCTTATCCGCGAACTGTCGGTATAGACGTTGGCGCAGACCACGCGATCGCGTATGGCCGCGAAATCCTCATCGCCGGTATCCAGATTGCGCAGCGGCACGCCTTGCGCGATCAATGCATCGAGCTTGCCCAGCATGTCGTCGCCCTCGACCAGTGCGACGCGGGCGCCGGCCATGCCCGCCTGGCGCGCGCCCTCGGCAATCCTGCCGGCCGCGGCACGCGGATTGACGCCGCCGCCGTTGGAGACCAGGCGCGTGCCGGCCGCCCGGGCCTTGGGCAACAACGCGATCATGGCCTGCACCGCATCCGGCACGTAGCCGGCGTCGGGCCGCTTCAGCTTCTGACGCTGCAACAGCGCCATGGTCAGTTCGGCCAGATAGTCGAAGCACAGGTAGTCCAGGTTCGCCCGTTCCAGCAATTCTTCGGCGGGATCCAGGGCATCGCCCCAGAAACCCGACCCGGCACCCATCCGCACGATGCGGCCCATATCTGCCTCCGCCTTCTAATTTCATTTTGTTTTCTCTAATTTCATTATATTTTTTATCCGGCGAAGGCGTCAAGCACGAGCTGCGGAGCTTTCGGGATCGCATCGCCTGGAGAACGCGCGGCCGATGCCGCCCGATGTCCTACCGCCCGCCCCTGCCCCGGCCGTGGAACGCCCGGACCATCTCCAGGAACACCGTGGACGCGCTGGAGACGTAGCCGTCCCGGCGCCGGATGTACAAGGTCTCCACCCGCGCGAGTTCGCGTGGAATGCGGTGCAGGGAGACGCGCCCGGCCTTCGCCGCCGGCGCGGCCACTCCGCGCGGCAGCAAGGTCACGCCCACCCCGGCCGCAACGCAGCTCACGATGGCGTCGAGCGAACCGAACTCCAGCGGACGGGCGACGACGATGCCCATTGCGGCCAGCAGCGACTCGAGTCGCTGCCGATAGGAACACCCCAGCTGGAAAACGATGGTCTTCAGGTCGGGCACGCTTGCCAAGGACTTGATCGTGCGCAGGGCCGGACCGCCGACCAGCGCCAGTTCCTCGGTGAAGACGGCTTCCTGGTACAGGTCGGGATGCGTGACCGGACCGGCAACGAACGCGCCTTCCAGCCGGTATTCGACGACGTCCTGCACCAGCCGCGCGGTCGTGCCCGTGCGAAGCGACAGCCGGACCGCGGGATGGGCCTGCGCATAGGAACTGAGCACCGGCGCCAGGCGCAGCGCCGTGGTCGTCTCCAGTCCGCCCAGCGACAGGTTGCCGGCGGGCGTGCCGTCGTCCCCGGCGGCCGCCCGTATCTCGGCCGTCAACCGCGACATCCTGCCGACCAGGGGCAGGATGCGGTCTCCGGCGGGCGTGATCACCACGCCGCGGGCATGGCGTTCGAACAAGGGTACGCCCAGTTCTTCCTCCAGCGCCCGGATCCTGGCCGTGACGTTGGACTGGACGGTATGCAGCTCGGCCGCGGCCTTGTTCATGCTGCCATGCCGAGCCACGGCCTCGAAGGTTTTCAGATCAGCCAGGTCCATGCTTGCTTCCATTCCGAAGGGCGGCATGCAGCGTCATGCCAGCGCGCCGGGGCCGCCGAGACATATCTTTATTCCAGATAGCCATGATCTTATAAATTCGCTTCTTCAGATAAATGATAGCGCGTAGCCTTTTCCGGTCTGCATTACGGGAAAGGACATGGACGAGGAAGCCACCACCCTGACGATGAAGGTCGCTGGCGGCAATCGCGCGGCATGGGCCGTGCTTGCCGGCTTCTGCGCCAGCCTGGTCGGCATCGGCCTGGCCCGCTTCGCCTACACCCCTCTCCTGCCTGCCATCATCGGCGCCCGTTGGTTCGCGCCGTCCCTGGCCGCCTACCTGGGCGCGGCCAACCTGGCCGGCTATCTGGCGGGCGCGCTGGCTGGCCGGCCGCTGGCCGCCAAATGGTCGCCCGCCCCGGTCCTGCGCGGCATGATGTTGCTCGCGACGATCGCCTGCCTGGCCTGCGCGGTGCCGGTCTCTTTCGTCTGGTTCTTCGCCTGGCGCTTTCTGTCCGGACTTGCCGGCGGCGCGCTCATGGTGCTTGCCGCGCCCGCGGTGCTGCCCCTGGTGCCGCCTTCGCGCCGGGGACTCGCCGGCGGCGTCATCTTCATGGGGGTCGGCGTCGGCATCGTGCTGTCCGGAACACTGGTCCCCCTCTGGCTGCGACAAGGCATACGCGAGACCTGGCTGGGCCTGGCCGCCCTGTCCCTGTTGCTGTCCGCCCTGGCGTGGAAAGGCTGGCCCGCGCAGACGAGACCGGCCGCGGCCGAGCCCTCGCATCGCCGCCCCGCCGCACCGTCCCGCCCGCTACGTGCGTTGTACGTCGAGTATGCGCTCAACGCCGCGGGATGGGTGCCGCACATGATCTTCCTGGTCGATTTCGTGGCGCGAGGTCTCGGTCTCGGCCTGCAGGCGGGAGCGCACTACTGGGTGCTGTTCGGCATCGGCGCGAGTGCGGGCCCGGTCCTGGCCGGCATGCTGGCCGACCGGATCGGCTTCGGCCCGGCGCTGCGGGCCTCGTTTGCGCTGGAAGCAGTGGCCGTGCTCATCCCGGCACTGGGCCTGGGGGCAGCCTGGCTGGCGGCTTCCAGCGT
Organism: Pigmentiphaga sp. GD03639; assembly: GCF_029845405.1. NCBI lineage: Bacteria > Pseudomonadati > Pseudomonadota > Betaproteobacteria > Burkholderiales > Alcaligenaceae > Pigmentiphaga > Pigmentiphaga sp. GD03639. Next base: position 27,221 of record NZ_JAOCLR010000029.1, on the reverse strand, counting down.
GATCGTGGGCGCTTTCGTGACCGGCACCGTGCCGCTGGTGCTGGGCCGTGTGCACGAGTTGCTGGTCCACCACCCTACTCTGCAGGGCCCGGCCTGGCAGACCGCCACGGTGGGCTTCGCCCTGTTCCAGGCACTGGCCGCCTACGGACTGTCCTTCCTGTTCGCCCACGACGGCGGCGACTATGCCCGGCTTTTCGTCATCGGGGCCTGCGCGATGGGGTTGGCATTGATCATCGACTTGTTCGTCATCCGCTCGCCCGCAGGCCCCTGATCGAATGCCAGTACGGCTTCCGACACCCGCCGGCGCAGCCGCTCGACCGCTGCGTCGACCTTGCGAACCGACAGCAGATACTTCCACGAATGTTCCCGCAGCCATCGACCGGGCATCAGCGGCGGCGCGGTGACAGCCAGGCTCAGCGCCCAGCCGGGCGCCCAGCGCACCGCGATGCGCGGCCGCATCGCGAGCGACACGGCGGGCACGCCCACGTTGGAGGCCAGGTGCGCCAGGCCCGAGTCATTCCCGACGAAAATGCGCGCCGTTGCAAGCCAGCGAGCCAGATCGTCCAGGGATTCGTGCGAGACCAGGCGAAAGCCCTGCGCCTCGACCCATTCCCATTGCGCGTGCTCGCGGGGAGCCACCACGAAACTCGGATCGTAGCCCCGGGCCCGCAGCCGGCGGGCCAGTTTCAGGAAACGTCCGGGCAGCCATTGCTTCTGGATGTCGCTGGCCGTGGGATGGATGATCACCCGATTGCCGACGGCGGTCACGCCCACGTCGACCGGCACGACCAGGCCGTTGTCGCGCGTCAGGCCATCGAGCCCGAAGCAATGGCGGCACAGGTCCAGCTGTATGTCCACCATGGGCTTGACCTGTCGATACGTGGGCCACCTGTCCATGACCCACACTCGCGGATGCCAATCGCGCGCATCGTCCAGCACGTCGGATTCGTAGGCGTGCAGCATGACGTCGAAATGCTCGAGCCGGTTCCGCGCCTGCGCCGCATGCAGCTCGGGCTCGATGCGAAAACCGGGAAACCACTTGCGCATGGCGTGCAGGTGGCGGCTGAAGACCGTGACATCGATCCCATGGCGGACGAGATTGTTGGCGACCACCATCGAGATGAGCGTGTCGCCGATGCGCGGCGACATCACGAAGGCGACAGACCAGCCTTGCTGAATGGGATGACGGGGATGGTTGATGGCAGCCCCCTTGTGCAGTGGTACGGGTCGATGCAATCGACTCTACTCTGCCGCCCCGTACGACTTGTTTTTTATCGTAACCAAATCGTCACGGGATATTCGCAAGAGAGCGATCAATCCGCCATGCCGCCCAGTCCCAGGCGCGACCAGAGCGAGCGTTTGCGGGTGCGGTGGTTGCCGGCATAGTCGCGTTGGGTGGCTTTCATCATGTCGCCGAATGGCGACGGCGACCGATAGTCGTCGAGCGCGTAGCCCGCGGACAGCGCTTCGCGATAGCAGGCATCGAAAAGCTCGGCCAGGTCGGCCCTGGGGTGCGGCAGCACCCGGCCGTCGAACCAGTGCCGGCGGCCTTCCCGCTCCAGCCTGGGGAATGCGTATTTGTGGCTGAACTGCGTCCCCATGTCCGAATAGTGCAGGATGCGAATCGCATGAAGCGGCTTTCCCTCGCCATCGATATTGTTGTAGTCCGAGTGCATCGACTCGATCAACTCGGGATGTCCGGAGAAATAGCGCATCATGCGCTGGTGCGAATCGGGCTCGGCGCGCAGGCGCTCGATGGATGGCAGGTGGGGCCGCGCGGCGGCGCAATCCCACACCGTCACGCAAAAACGCCACGATGTCTTGCGCCCCTTGCCGGTAAGCACCTTGCCGGCGTCCAGCGGCATCCGCCAGAGTTCGGCCAGGTCGCACAGCACCACCATGTCGGTGTCCAGGTAGATGGCCCGGCCCTCGTAGCCGCAGAACGCCGGCACGCCCCAGCGGAAACCCGAGAACGGCGTGGCCCACGCCTGCGTGCGCCAGCCCCGCCCCTGCCCGGGATCGGCATGCCAGAAACTGGCCGGATCCCTCGACAGCCGCATCCACTCGATGTCGATGGGCAGCGAGCAGTGCTTGCGCGCGCTGTATTCCAGCACCATCATCTGCTCGAGATCGCAGTCGTTCGGATCGCATCCGACGAAAAGCCTGATCCTGTCTTCCATATGGTCCTCGGCATCAACTCCCGGCCAGCGCGCGCCAGTCCCGTTGCTGGAACGGGTCACCCGACAGCGCGCCATCCGGAGACAGGTTGACGATGCGCACGCCCGATTCGCGCAGCAGCGACGCCGCCCTGTTGAACGACGGCAGGATGTGGCCGGACAGGTACTGGTCGAGCGTGGTGGGAAGGCGGTCGGCGAGCGATTCGTAGAAGCGGCCCGCGGCGGCCGCGTTGCGCAGGTCCACGCCATGCAGCACGATTTCGGCGTACCCCAGCCAGGCCATGATCTGGAGAGCGGTGTAGGCCACGGTGCCGACGTCGAACACGCCCTTGCGGATGTCGCGGCTGAATCCCAGCGCGCGGTCGAGATCGAAAATAGCCAGTTCGTGCTCCGGATGTTCGCGCCGTACCTGCGCCATGGTCCGCGCCGGCAACAGCGCGCGCCGCTGGGGATTCTCGACCAGGAACAGCCGGCAGCGCAACGCCTCGGGAGGCATCCGTTGCAGGACATGCCACAGGCACAAAGGCGTGGTGAACAGCAGCAGCTCCTGCTCCACGACCCGGCGGACCAGTTCGGGACGGGCCCGCACGAAGCCCGTGTCGTTGAAGCAGTAGTAATCGAAGCGTACGGCATGACGGTCGAGCAGCGCGATGGCGCCGTTCACCCCCATCACGCCGGACAAGGACAGGCGGCCGTAGTCGATGTCATTGATCGACGGGCCGCTGGCGATGATGTGCCCCGTTCCGGACGCGCTTGCCCGGGCCACGCTCGCATTGGCCAATGGCAGTGGCCGGCGCCGGTACGAATAGCCGACCACATGGCCGTCGGCGTCGCGTTCCACCGCCACGTGCGGCCACAGGCGCTCGTTGTGGCGCTGGCCGGGACCGTGGGTGTAGCGGTACAGCAGCTTCAGCGCGGTATTGGCGAATCGGCGGGCGACGGGCATGCGGCCAATTGTTTGCCCATCGCGCACGAATGTCGAGCCGGCGTCTGTTTCTTATGAAACGTTGTGATACGCCCGGCCGAGCCGCGGCCCGGTACAACATGGGTTCCGCAGAACTCGACCCGGCCGGCCATGATAGAAACTGCCCGCATCTACATAGGTTTCGACAGCAAGGAAGTCGCCGCCTATCACGTGCTGTGTCAGAGCATCCTGGAAAAGAGCTCCATCCCCGTTTCCGTCACCCCGGTCGCCCTGGATCACCTGGAAGGCGTCTTCGCCCGGGAACGCAATCCGCTCCAGTCGACCGAGTTCTCGTTCTCTCGCTTCCTGGTGCCTTACCTGAGCGGTTTCCAGGGCTGGTCCCTGTTCATCGATTGCGACACGCTGGTGCGCACGGACATCGCGGAACTCTGGGCCTTGCGGGACGAGCGCTTTGCCGCGATGTGCGTCAAGCACGACTACCGTCCCAGAAGCGAAACCAAGTTCCTGGGACAGGTCCAGTCCAGGTACGAGAAGAAGAACTGGTCCAGCGTCCTGCTCTTCAACAATGCGAAATGCCGCAGGCTCGATCCCTACTATGTGAACACGGCGACCGGGCTGGACCTGCACCAGTTCAAGTGGCTCGAGTCGGAAGACCTCATCGGCGACCTCCCCGCCGCATGGAACTGGCTGGTCGCCGAATACGACTACCGTTCCGACGCCAAACTGGTGCATTTCACCACCGGCGGCCCTTACTTCGACGAACACAGGAACGACGACTACGCGGACGAGTGGTTCTCCACCCGCGAGCGTCTCCTGCACGTCAGGCAGCGCGGCCGGTGACGCACGCCGCGCGCTCCGCGTTCCACAAGGGAATTCCCGTGGCGCGCGACACCTGCGGATCGGCGGTGAATACCGGCCGCCCCGCATCGAGCAGGCGTTGCAGGATGATCCGGTCCATGCGCACGTGCAGCCGCGCCAGGCCCGCATCGTTGTAGGCGTGTCCGGCCGAACCCGGATCGATGCCGGCGATGATGACGGCAGGAGCGCCGTGATGCAGCGCATACAGCACGGCGTTGATGCCGTTCGAGCACTTCGACTCGGCGTCGATCTCCAGGGAATGCAGGCCCGCGACCCTGTCGAGCAGCGCCATGCGCTCATAGCGGTCGACGATGTAGAGGTGGTCGTAGCGGTAATCGAACGACGCCAGCCCGCGCTCCAGCCGCTCGCGTTCGTTCTTGCGCCATAGCAGCACGTAGAGCGCGCGCGTCCGCCGCCCGCTCAGGACCCGCCGGACCTCCCGCGCATTGTGCGTCGTGCCCTCGATCTGGTTGAACATCATCATCGTGATGTCGGGCACCTCGATGCCCCAGCGCGCGGCCACGGACTGGGATCCGTTCACGGTGATGACGGTATAGCGCCCATCCAGGCCCTCCGGCCGGTTGGCCTGCGGCGCGGAGCCGACCACGACCACCGGACCCGTGATGTCGAAAGGCAAAGGCGGCGGCGCGGGCCGGGTCAGGCGGTACTTCATCCATCGATACAGGCGCTTCTTGGCATCGATCAATTGTTGCCGCATCGTGCTTTCCGCCATCGTCAGGCCTCGGGCAGCGCGATGCCCGTCGCCCGTTCCAGCTCGCGCAGCAATTCGTCCTGGAAAGCCGCGTCGAGCGCGGCGGGATGCGGATCGAGCCGCTGCTGGTGGTGCCAGTATCCGCCGCTCGCGCCGGCGCGCGGGTCCGTGCCGGCAGCCAGCCACTCCTGGGTCAGGTGGCCCAGGCGCAGGTCGCCGGGCGCATTGGGGCCTCCCATCTTGGTCGGCACCCACCCCGGATCGACCGCGCTGCTGACGATGCCCGGCCACAGCCGGGCCACCGCCATCGCCAGCGCCGTCACGAACAGCTTGCTGTCCGAGTAGGACGCCGACTCGCCATGCCCGCGCCAATCCAGGCCGTCCAGTTGGGGACGGCCGTCGAAATGCATGCCGCTGCTCAGGTACACCAGGCGATCCGGCCGGGCAATGAGCGCCGTCAACACATAGGGCGCGACCACATTGACCGGCAGTATGTGCCGCCCGGTATAGACCCCGGCGTTGTGGATGACCGCATCCATCCGCCCCAGGCGGTTGACCTGGCCGGCGACGTCCTCGGCCTGCCCCGGGTCCGACAGATCGCCGGCCACCACCCGGGCGCCCCGGCTCACCAGGTCCTGCACCGCATCGAGCCGCTGCCGGCCGCGCACGTGAAGCACGACCTCGTGGCCGTCCGCGAGCAGCGTGCCGGCCGCGGCCTTGCCCAGCCCGTCGGCCGAGCCCGTGATGAAGATTCGAGACATTGCCAGCTCCTATGGGAATCAGGACACCATTGCCGCCAGCGCATCGGCGGCCCGTTGCAGCCCGCCCAGGATGGTGTCCGCGACACGCGGCGAAAAATCCCGGGGTAGCGCCGCGTGGGCCTCGGCGATGGCCGCGGGGGTACGCGACAGGATTTCTTCGATGATCGGCCCGGCCGTCGGCGCATAGCCAACCTTCCGTGCCGTACTGTCGAAATGCCGGCGCTGGATGCCGTGCATCTCATAGTGCCGGTTCTTGCCCAGCAACGCCATCGCCAGCTTGATTTCGCGGCTGGACCATTGATTGGCCCCCTCGCCCAGCACCGGGTAGGCCGACATCACGTCGTACAGCCTGGTCAGCCGGAAGCGACCGCGCGGCAGGAGATGAATGCTGAAATTCTTGGCGTGGCCGTCGGGCGCGCGCAACAGCCAGAACAGCACTTGCGCGGCCATCAATGTCTTCATGTCGGCATCGGGGCTCACCGACTGCCGCAGCGTGGCGAACAGGGTCTTGAGCCCCGGCCCGCCCTCGTTTTCGTACTTGCGCAGCGGCGGGCATCCGGCCACCTGGCAGAAATCCTCCTGCGGCAGCCGCATGATCCACCGGCCGTCCGGCGCGACGCGCCGGTCGAAACGCTCGACGACCAGCACGCGCTGCCTGCCGAAGGTCGCGATGTCGGCATGGGCGGCATCCAGCCCATAGGCCTTGAGCAGCCGCAGGCACAGCCATTCGTTGTCGACCGAGGTGGTGAAATCCGCCCGCCGGCCGCCCATCAGTCCCAGCGGCAGCTTGAAGATGTGGGTGGTGGGAGTGGCGCCGCGCGGCGCGTGCCATCGGCCGTCCCACCACAGGAAAGCGGTCTTCTCCTGCGCGCCCGCCAGTGAAATGCGGAAGTCGGCATCCGGATCCCCCTGGGCGCCGAAGGCGCGCGGCGACACCGTCTCGATCAGATGCCGCTCGATGTCCTCGTCGGACAAGGGCACGCCTTCAATGCGGTCGTGGCCGTCCGGCGTCTCGTGCTCGTCCAGTATCTGCACCGCTCCCACGCAGTCGCTGCCGACTGCCTTCAGGAGATCGAAGGGATCCGTCGAACCGGTCCGGAAGCGCTCGGCCACGCGCCTGCGGATCACGTCGCTGTCGGGCAGGAGGTTGTCGAAATAGTTGGCGACCCTCTCGCCCTTCAGGGGCAGGCCGTGCAGGTTGAACGGCAGCGACAGCGAAAGCGGCCGGCCGATGTCGGCCCCCGTCCAATCCGGGTCGTAATGCAGTTCCATTTCTCCCCTCGCGGGGATCGTCCAGCGGCCGACGCGGATGCCGTTGGCCCAGATGAACAGGCTGCGGCCATGCGATCGACGACCCATGTCACCAGTCCGCGTGTACAGTGGACGGTGGCGCCTGGCCGCCGCGCGGCCCCAGGGTCAATTCCAGCCCGAGCGCGGCACACCAGGCCAACAGTTGCTCCAGGCTCAGCTCATGGGCGTGCAGTTCCAGGTGGGACACCCGCGACTGGCTCAGGCCGATGCGGCCGGCCAGGGCAGACTGGGTCATCCCCTGGGATTTGCGCGCGGCCTGCAGCACCGTGCCCAGTTGCGTGGCGGTCGCCAGGACTTGAGGTGACATGGACATGGCAAATACCTGAAATCCGAATAAATTCATAATATTTGCGGTACAGGTATATGTCAATTATCCGGATTTCAAATATTTCCCGATTGTCCTTCCCATGACCGAGCACGCCGCCATCATCGCCACGCCCCAGCCACGCACCCGGGAAACCCTGGCCGCCGACCTGTCACGGCTGGGTGTCGCCCCCGGCATGACCCTGCTCGTACATTGCGCCATGAGCCGGCTCGGCTGGGTCTCGGGGGGAGCCGAGACCGTCGTGCGTGCCCTGCTCGATGCCGTGGGCCCGGCCGGCACGCTGGTGATGCCCGCGCAGTCATCGCAGTTGAGCGATCCCGCCAACTGGCGGGCGCCCGCCGTCCCGCCCGCCTGGATAGCCACGATCCGGGCCACGCTGCCGCCGTTCGACCCGCGTACCACCCCGACGCGCGGCATGGGCGCGGTGGCGGAACTGTTCCGGAACTGGCCCGGTGCCCGCCGCAGCCCCCACCCCCTGTGCTCCTTCGCCGCGCTGGGCCCGCTGGCCGGATCGATCACCGCCACCCACGCCCTGGAAGATCCTTTCGGCCACGGCGGGCCGCTGGGGCGCCTGTACCGGGAACGCGCCGGCATCCTGCTGCTGGGCGCCGGCTTCGGTGCATGCACGGCCTTCCACATGGCCGAGACCCTGGCCTCGCCCCCGCCGCCCAGGATCGCCGAAGGCGCCCCGCTATGGGTGGACGGCCAGCGGCGCTGGGTGGCCTTCGACCTGCCCGCCGGCGATGCGGACCGTTTCCCGGCCCTGGGCGAGACGCTCGTCCGGCTGGGCCTGGCCAGGACTGGACAGGTCGGCTCCGCGTCCTGTCACCTGCTGGACCTGCGGGCGGCGGTAGATGCGGCGGCCAGGCTCATGACGGAAACACCCCGCTGAACCCGGGCCGGAATTTTTTTCCGCCACCGATCCGTTTCCCCTGTCCGATTCGTCTTGGGAGTACCGGACACAGCCATGCCGGTTCCAACCCGAAGGAATCTCCGCCATGACCACCGCCCCGCAGCAACCCGTCACCCTTCCTGCGCCTCCGGGCCTAGTCGAACTGGCCCTGGGTCTCGGGCGAGACCTTGGCGCCCACCAGGTAGACCACCGCCAGCAAGGCCGAGGTGATGGCCAGGACGTGGGGAATGTCCTGCGGCGAGCCGCTCAGCAGCGAGACCACCGTGGGCATCATGCCGCCGACGGCGAAGCCGATGTTCCAGGACAACCCCGTGCCGCTGGCGCGCATCTTGGCCGGGAAGCGTTCGTTCAGGAAGATCATGACCGGCGCGATGATGGCCCCGCCAAGCAGGGCGATGGCCGAGGCGATCATCGTGATCTGTAGCAGGGACGCGGGCTTGGCGATGAGCAGGAACAGGTACGGCAGCAGTACCAGGCAGAAGACGCCCAGCGCATAGAACGTCTTCTTGCGGCCGATGACGTCGCTCAGGGCGCCGAAGGCCAGCGCGCCGACGATCGTTCCCACCGAGCTGATCATCAGGATCAGCGCCGAGCTCTCGTGCGGCACGTTCGCCACCAGCTTCAGCAGCGTCGGCAGATAGCCTGCGGTGATGTAGTAGGTCGCGCCGCCGCCGAAGGTGATCAGCAGGTTGACCAGCAGCACGTTGCGATACTCGCCCGCGAACAGCGTCTTGAGCGGCGAAGCCTGCCTGGCCGCCCCGTCCTTCTGCCTGGCCCGCTCGGCCTGGATCTTCTTGAAGGAAGGCGTCTCGTCCAGCAGCCTGTACATCACCAGGCCGAAGACGGTGCTGATCAGGCCCGAGAAGAACATGACGCGCCAGCCGATCTGGTCGAAACGGTCGCCGGGGAAGACGTAGGACAGCGCGAAGTACACGATGGAGGCCATCAGGGCGCCCATGCCTGCGCCGCCGCTGCCGACCAGTCCCGACATCAGGCCACGGTGGCGCGGCGCGATCGACTCCGTGCCTATCGTATGCGTCGAGGCCACGATACCGCCCACGAACAAACCCTGCACGATGCGCAATACCAGGAAGACGATGGGAGCGATCACCCCGGCCTGGTGGATGGTCGGCAGCAGGCCGAATGCCGCCGTGCTCAGCCCCACGCCCACCATCGAGATCATCAGCGCACGCTTGCGGCCGTGCTTGTCGGCATAGGCGCCGAACACGGCCGACCCCAGGGGCCGCACCAGCAGCGCCACCGCGAACGAGGCATAGACCGCGGCCAGCGACAGGGTGGGCTTGTCCGAAGGAAAGAACAGCCGCCCGATGATGGGCGCCACATACAGCAGGATGAACAGGTCGAACAGGTCCAGCGCCCATCCGAAGGTGGACGCCAGGCCCGCCATGAAGGCCTTGCGCGACTGCGCGGGGTCGGCGGCCGAGTCGCGCGGTCCCGCGCCCGGAACGGTATCCGTGGTCGTATTCATGATGTCTCCGTTATTGGAATCGTGCAGCGTTCCGGCTTAGCGGCCCGTCCACTGCGGTTTACGCTTGGCGTGGAATGCCTCGACGCCTTCGCGGAAATCCTCGGATGTGCGCAGGCGGCTGTAGCAGTGCCCCTCGAGCTCGATGGCGATGGACACCGGCGAGTCCTCCGAATCGTTCAGCAGCTTCTTGACCGTGCGCTGGGCCAGCGGCGAGAAACCACGCAGTTCGTCCACCAGTCTGTCGGTGGCGGCCTCGAGCTGGTCATCGGCCACGCACTCGACCACGAAGCCCCAGTCGTAGGCCTGCTGGCCCGGAATGCGGCGCGAGCGCATCACGACGTCCTTGGTGCGGGCGATGCCGATCATGCTTTGCAGGCGCGCCGATCCCCCCGATCCGGGAATCTGCCCCAGCTTCTGCTCGGGCAGCGCGTACTGCGCCGTGACGCTGGCGATACGGAAATCGCAGGCAAGCGAGATCTCGAATCCCACGCCGAAGCAGTAGCCCCGGTTGGCGGCGATCACCGGCTTGGAGCAGCGGGCCGGCGCGGCGATGTTCCAGGCCAGCTTGGAAACGTGTTCGGGGCTGGCCTCCAGGAAGCCGCGGATGTCGCCGCCGCTGGAGAAGTGCTCGCCTTCGGCGCGCAGCACGATCACGCGCACGCGCGGGTCCTCGTCCAGCGCCTCGAACACCAGGCGCAGTTGTTCGCGCTCGTGCATGGTGATGATGTTGAACGGAGGACGCTTCAGGACAATGTCGGCGCGCTCGCGCTCCGCGTCGACGATGACGTCGAAGCCATCGAGTTGTTCGAGCAGGCCGTGGGCCGGATGATTGAGCTTGGGCATGGAGATATCCTTCATTGGGTCATGCACGGGATTTCGGAATCAGGAACGGTCCGGCTCGAATTCGCCGGCCGTCAGCTTGCGGCGCAGGATCTTCCCCACGGGGGACTTGGGAATCTCGCTGACGAAGACGTATTCCCGCGGACGCTTGAAATTGGCGAGATCGGTGCCGCGGCAATAGGCATCCAGCGTCTCGCCGTCGACGGCCTCCTTGCGCTTGACGAAGGCGACGACGCGTTGGCCCCAGCGCTCGTCGCGCAGACCCGCGACGGCGACCTCGTCCACGCCGGGATGCAGGGACAACACCGACTCGATGTCGACCGGCGAGATGTTCTCGCCGCCGCTGATGATCATGTCGTCCACCCGCCCGGTCACGTGCAGTTCGCCGTCCTCGTCCAGATAGCCCGTGTCGCCGGTGAAATACCAGCCGCCGTGCAGCGACTTGGCGTTGGCGTCGGGCCGGTTCCAATAGCCTTCGAACGCCTCGTCCCCGGCCAGGTCGGCGATGATCTGCCCCTCCGTTCCACGCGGCGCGAGATCGTCGGGATCGGTCGTCTCCAGCCGCACCAGGCGCAGGCGCGTGTTGATGCCCGCGCGTCCGGCGCTGCCGGGCTTGCTGCGCGCATCGGGGTTGACCGCCATGGTGTAGACCTCGGAGCTGCCGTAGTGATTGACGAACAGCTCGGGCCGGAACGCCTCGTCCAGGCGCAGCAGCAGCGCGTCGTGCATGGGCGCGCCGGCGAAGCCGAGCTTGCGGACGCTGGAGATGTCGGTGCTTGCGAAATCGGCGTGCGCCAGCAGGTCGTGGTAGAGCGTCGGCACCAGGTACAGGTTGCTGACCCGCTCACGCTGGATCAGCGCCAGCGCGGTTGCCGGCGAGAAGCGCGGCAGGCACACGAAACACCCGTCCACCAGCGCCATGGCCAGCAACGACCGCACTCCCATGGTGTGATAGAGCGGCATCACGCCCAGCGTGCGCTCGCCTATCCCGTACTGGTTCTGCGCCACGTGGCCCAGCGCGGCCGCGCGCTCCTGGCGATGCCGGCGCGGCACGCCCTTGGGCTTGCCGGTCGTCCCCGACGTGTAGAGCATCAGCGAGATGTCGTCCGCCGTGGCGCGCGGGCCAGCCGTCCAGGGCCGGGCGGCAAGCAGGCCGTCGTATGCATGGGTCGCGTGGGCGTCCGCGCCGACCACGATGCGCGGCACGCCGGCGGCCTCGGCGGCCTGCGCCACGGCTTGCGCGCTGGCCTCTTCGTAGACGATGGCCCTGGCCGAGGCGTCGACCAGGCAGTAGTCGATTTCCTCGGGCTTGGCGCGCCAGTTCAGGGGCGTGACGATCACCCCGAGGAACTGGCAGGCCCAGTGCAGCGTCGCCATTTCCAGGCGGTTCTGCAGGACCACGAGCAGATGGTCGCCATGCCCGAGCCCCAGGTCATCCAGCCCTTGCGCCACGCGCAGGATCTGCCCCAGCCACTCGGCGTAGGTCAGGCGGATCTCGCCTTCCACGGCCGCGATCGCCTCCGGGTTGCGCTCCACGCTCTGCAAGAATGTACGTCCCAAATCCAGCATCAGATGCCTCCTTCTATGTGTTCTTGTTGCGCGAGGCGGCCACGTCCAGGACGGCCTGCACGATGGGGGTGTAGCCCGTGCACCGGCACAGGTGCCCCGAAAGCATGTCCCGCACCTGCTGCTCGGTCGGATCGGGCACGCGCTCCAGGAAATCGGCGCACGACATCAGGATTCCCGCCGTACAGAAACCGCATTGCAGCGCGTGGTGCCGCCGGAAGGCCTGTTGCAGATCGCCCAGTTCGCCGTCCCGCGCCAGGCCTTCGACCGTCTCCACTCCGCGGCCGTCCACCTGGACCGCCAGCGTCAGGCAGGAGCGGCTGGCCACCCCGTCGATGCGCACGGTGCAGGCGCCGCACACCCCGTGCTCGCATCCCACGTGGGTGCCGGTGGCGCCCAGCTCGTGCCGCAGGAAGTCCGACAGCAGCATGCGGCTCTCGGCCGTGCCCTCGCGCCGCCGGCCGTTCAAGGTGCAGCGGATGCGATGGGTCTTTTCCGTGCTCATGCGGTGTCTCCTTGCGCCCGGGCAGCGGCCGTGGCGATGGCCCGGGCCGCCAGTTGCCGCACCAGCCGCCGGCGGTACGCGGCACTGGCGTGCGCGTCGTCCTGCGCGCCCAGCGTCCAGGCAAAGTCATTGATGGCGGTTTCCAGTTCCCGCTGCGGCAGGCGCGGCCATTGCACGACGGTCGGCCGGTCCGCCACGCCGCCCACGCCCAGCCGTATCGCATCCTTGCCGACGGCGGCCGCGCAGGCGGCGATGGCGAAATCCCCATGGCGCAGCGAAAACTCCTCGAACGCGTAGCCCGTGCCCGCCGCACGCAGCGGATAGCGCACGCAGGCAATCAATTCGTCGCTGGCGCGGGCCGTCGTCAACATGCCCTGGAAGAAATCCCGCGCCGGCAAGGTGCGGCGGCCGCGCCTGGATGACAGCACCACTTCGCCACCCAGCAGCGCCAGGCACAGCGGCAGCTCCGCACTGGGGTCGGCGTGCGCCACCGAGCCGCACACGGTGCCCCGGTTGCGCACCTGGAAATGCGAGATATAGGGAAACGCACAGGCCAGCAGAGGCACTTCGCCGGCCAGGCCCGGCCGCCACTCCACGCTGGCCTGGGTGGCCGCGGCCCCCACTTCCAGCATTCCGCCCGCCACCTTCACGTAGTCCAGCGCCTCGCAGCGCGAGACATCCAATAGCACCGATGGCTGCGCCAGGCGCATGTTCAGCACCGTGATCAGCGACTGCCCTCCCGCCAGGATGCGGGCCTCCTCGCCATGGCGAGCGAGCAGCTCGCAGGCCTGCGCCTCGTCCTCCAGGCGCACGTAATCGAAAGCCGCGGACTTCATGCCGCCCCCTTCCATCCAAACAGCGCCAGCAGCTTGCGCCACCAGCGGCGCGGCGCGGCGGGCGTAGGCTGCCCGCTGGCCTGCCGGCCGAGTTGTTCAAACAATTGCGCCAGGACGATCTTGGCCGCCCCTTCCAGCATGCGGCTGCCGACCGCGGCCACCTTGCCGCTGACCTCGGCGCTGTAGTCGTAGACCAGGCGCGTGCCGCCTTCGCTGGGCTCGAGCCGAACCTTGCCACTGCCACGCGCGGCGCCCAGCGACGAACTGCCCGAACCGGCCAGGCGCAGTGAATGCGGCGGATCCAGCTCCGACAGCTCGATGTGTGCCGCGTAGCGGGCCTTGATCATGCCCACGCCCACCGTCACGTCGGCGCGATAGCGGTTCTCGCCCACCGCTTCCAGCGAATGGCAGCCGGGTACCACCTTGGCCAATGCCTGCGGATCAAGCAGCACGTTGAAGACGACCTCGGGCGCCGCGGCGATCTGCACGCTGCCCGTGGCGGACAAGGCCTTGCCCGATCCGCCGCCCGGCGCCGCGGCGCTCGCGGGCGGCGCCGAAGCCGCTTGCGCGCCGGCGCTGGGCGGCGGATCGTCGAACCCGATCAGTTCCATGATCTTGAGCGGTGTCAGCGGCAGCCTGACGTCGCAGGCGCCCCGGATGGGCGCCAGGGCATCGGCGACGGCATTGGCCACGCATACCGGCGTACTCATGTTGTTGCCCTCGCCCAGGCCCTTGGCCCCCAGCGGCGTGAACGGCGACGGCGTCTCCAGGTGGACGATGACCGGGTCGGGCACCTCGCAGGTCGTCGGCACCAGATAGTCGGCGAAGGTGCCGGACTGGAAGCTGCCGTCGCCCGCATAGCGGAACTCCTCCATCAGCGCAGCGCCCAGCCCCTGGGCGAAGGCTCCGCGGATCTGGCCGTCCGCCAGCGCCGGGTTGAGCAGCTTGCCCGCATCGTGCGTGGTGACGTAGCGGTCGATGCGTACGCGTCCGGTATCGCGGTCGATCTCGACCGCGCAGATGTCGAAGGCGAACCCGTAGGCCGCCGACGTATTGACGCGGTCCTGCTCGTCCGGGGCGGTCAACTCGGGCGGGGTCCAGAATTCGGTCACCCGCAGGCTGGGCGACTCCCCTTCCGGCAACTGTCCCGGCGCCCAATGCGCGGTGCTGGCCGCGCGTGCGAATGGCAGCATCTTGCCCGGCGCGTCCGGCAGCCCCACCTTGCCTCCCGCGAACACCACGTCGGCCGGATCGCATCGGAGCTGATGCGCCACGATGCGCGCCACCTTGTCGCGCAGCCGGCTGGCCGCCAGGTGCACGGTGCCTGCCACCGCGCCGGCAAAGCGGCTGGAGTAATTGCCCGCGGCGACCGACCAGGCATCCTTCTGCGTATCGACATCCACATTCACGGCCACCTGCTGCGGCAAGAGGCCGAACACGTCCGCGACGACCTGGGCGCATACGGTCATGTGCCCTTGCCCGGCAGGCGACGAAGCCACGACCACCGTCACCCCGCCCAGCGGATCGATGCCGACGGTGGCGCTGGCGATGGCGCCGTTCTTGGGTCCGGCCTTGGCGCGCTGCTCCGCCGTCATGACCGTGCTGATGTAGCCCATGTTGGAAATGGACGGCTCCACGATCGCGGCATAGCCGATGCCATACAGCCGCCCCTCGGCCCTGGCCACGTCGCGCCGCCGCAGGAGTTCCTCCAGCCCGCCTTGCCGTTCGGCCATCTCCAGGGCCAGCGGATAGTTGCCGGAATCCAGCAAGGCGCCGGCCGCGGCGCGGTACGGAAACGCCTCGGGCGGCACGAAGTTGCGCCGGTACACCGTCAGCGGATCGATTCCCAGTTGCTGCGCGATGCGCTGCATCAGCCGCTCCAGCGCGAAATACACCTGGGGGCCGCCGAAGCCGCGCACCAGCCCGGCGGGCGTGCGGTTGGTCAGCACCACGCGGTTGCGCACCTTCAGGTTGGGGATGGCATAGGCACCCGTCAGGCAGCCGTGCATGCGATAGAACGTGGCTGGCTCGGGGGCGCGCAGATAACCGCCCACGTCGTCGAACTGGTCGTAGGACAGCGCGCTGATCCGCCCCTCGCCATCCACGGCGGCCTCGATCGTGCACAGGCGGGAGGTCGCGGACGTCGCGGCCACCAGGTGCTCCAGGCGGTCCTCCACCCACTTCACCGGCGCGCCCGCCTTGCGCGACGCCAGGCACATCAGCACCACGTAGGGAAACACGCTTTGCTTGACGCCGAAGCTGCCGCCCGAATCACGAGGCAGCTTGTGGCGCAGGCGCGTGCCCGGGATCTTCAGCGCCAGCGCCATGACCGAATGCAGCGAATACGGCCCCATGAAGTTGGAGCTGACCTCGTAGCCATCGTCGCCCGCCAGGTGCTCGGCGATCACCACCGCCCCTTCGATGGGCGTACACGAATTGCGAGGGTAGTGGACGGTCAGCTGGACGCGGTGCTCGGCCGAGGCGAAGGCGGCGTCCGGCTCGCCATAGCTGAAACTGCGGTCGCTGACGATGTTGCTGCCCACCGCCGGATGCAGCACCGGCGCATCCCCGGCGATGGCCGCCTCGATCTCCACGGCCACCGGCAGCACCTCGTAGTCGACGCGGATCAGTTCCAGCGCATCCTCGGCGACATAGCGGTCCTCGGCCACCACGACGGCGACCGGCTCGCCAACATAGCGCACGCGGTCCTGGGCCAGCGACCAATGCTCCATGGGCGACTTCACGCCCACGACGAAGGGCTGCGACCAGCGCTTCACGTCGGCGCCCGTCAGTACCGCCCTGACGCCCGGATGGGCTTCGGCGGCCCCCGTGTCCATGCCAAGCACCCGGGCATGGGCGTGGGGGGATCTCAGGATGGCCGCGTGCAGCGTGCCCGGCTTGACCGGGAGATCGTCGCCATAGGCGCCGCGCCCCGACAGCAGCGCCGCGTCCTCGACCCGTTCCTGCCGGCGCCCGACGAACGGCGCATCGGCCGTGGCCAGAACGCTCGCGTCACTCATGCAAGCACCCCATGTCTCTTCCTCCTGTTCCCTGCATGCCGCCTTCAGGCGGTCTGCGCGAGGAGAAAGATAAGCGGCGCCCTGCCCGCGGCCGTTACCGCCGCATCGGCTCACTTACCATAGAGTCTGATTTTTCTGTTTTCCGGCGGGAAATCGGTCCACGGGCCGGAGGTCAGCGCCCGCCGTGGCCGGCGTCGAACACGTCCACCACGCGGCGGTACTCGGTGGGCGTGGTGCCCAGGTGCTCGCGGAAGAAACGGGTGAAATGGCCCGGGGCGGAAAAACCCATGTCGTAGGCCAGGTCGGCGACCGGCGTCTGGCCCGCGGTCAACGCGGTGATGGCCGCTTCCATGCGCAGCACGTTGGCGTACACGCGCGGCGTCAGCTTGGTGGTCTTGCGGAAAAGCTCGAAGAAATGCGCGCGCGACAGCCCGCATTCGGCCGCCAGTACATCCATGTCCAGCGACTGCCCGATGTTCTCGCGCATGCGGCCGATGGCCCTGCGGATGCGCACGTCGCCATGGTGCTGCCGCAGACTGCCCAGCAGCGACTGGTAGCTGCGCCACTCGGAATGGTGCTCGATCGTGGCGATCATCAGCTGGAAAAGACGCTCTTCCAATTGGCCGGCGGGCAGTTCCGCCGTCAGCAGCATGTCCCGCGCCAGCGCATCGGCCAGCTTGCGCGCCGCCGGCGACAACGCGACGCAGGGCTGCTGGAAGAAATGGGGGTGCGCGCTGACCGTCAGGGCCTGCTGGATGCCGGCCAGCCAGCCGGGCTCGATGTACAGGGCCAGGATCACCGTGCGCTGCACTTCCGCGCCGTTATGGCTGTAGGAATGGGGCTCCCAGGCATTGACCAGGACCGCGCTGTCGTCCGTCAGCGGCTGCGGCTGGCCGCGCACCGAAAAATACGTATCGGCGCCGAAGGCCTTGATCAGCACGTGGCAATGGTGATGCGCATGCGACACCAGGAGCATGTTCATGTCGAGCAGCGCGACACGCCCGAACTTGCCTTGCAGGATCCTGATTGCAGCTGACATGGTGGGAATGCTCCACGTACCCGTATACGACAAGAGCCCCGGGCGCTCCTTGTGTTGCCCGGAAGGTGCCGCGCAATGGAATATTCACGGCGCGAAGACGTGCGGCGAGTCTTGGGATTTTAATATATCCCGTTGAAATCCCTGCCCGCGCCGCCGGTCGCCCGGAACGCACATCCATGCCTCACCTGAACTTGCGCTCGCCACGCCGGACGACGCCCCTATCGTCGTCCTGGCCTTGCTGCCCGGCTACGAGGACCGGGGCATCGGCAAGAAGCTGCTCGGAATCGTGACCTAGGCATGGCGCACCGCGACGCCTGCCACCGGAGCGAACATTTTGTAATGAATTCGTCCGCGTTGTGCAATCGACATCCCGTCCAGGCACCGCGTCCATTCCGGCCCATTGCTTATCATAGAGGCCGTTCTCGGCATCACAACGACAACAACTCATGGGCCAAGCATTCCAGGAGCTTTCCACATCGCAGGTCATGCTGGCAGGCCTGCTGTTTTTCGGTGGTATCTACCTGCTGTTCGGCGCCGCGACCTGGCTGCTTACCCGCCACGTCCTGCCCGCACTGGGCGTGGGGCGCCCGCTGGACCCCCGTCCGCTCGCGCCGGGCCAGTTGCGCCGCGAACTCCTCCAGTCGGGCATGTCCATCCTGCTGTTCGGCACCGGCATGATCTTTCCGTGGGGCCTGCTGCAGCTCGGATGGGCCAGGCTGGATCCGGCCGCAGGCGGCTGGAAGATCGCGCTGGAAATCCTGTCCCTGGTGGCCTGGAACGACGTGCACTTCTGGATCAATCACCGCCTGCTGCACACGAAGCCGCTGCGCCGCTTCCACCTGCCCCACCACCGCTCCATCGTCACCACGCCGTTCTCGACCTACAGCTTCCACCCGGTCGAGGCCCTGATGCTGGGCAACGTGATCCTGCTGCCCATGGTGGTGCACGACTTCAGCTTCTGGTCGCTGGCCTCGGTGCCGCTGTTCAGCCTGTTCTTCAACTGCATCGGCCACGCCAACTACGACTTCTTTCCGCGCGTGTCCTACGCCCACTGGTTCGCCGCCAGCCGCCGGCATCACCTGCACCATGCCTGTTTCAACGGAAACTACGGGTTCCAGTTCACCTTCATGGACCGGCTGTTCCGCACGCGCCTGCAGGCGGACACTGCGGCGCTCCTGTTGCAGGCCCACGACCGCAGGACCGCGGCGGGCCATGAATAGCGGGCGCACTTTCCTGCCCACGCTGCGCAACCGCCGCGACTGGCAGAGCCTGCTGTATCTGGCCGCCTTGCCGGCACTTGCCGCGTGGCAGTGGCACCACGGCTTTTCGCTGCCCCTCTACGCGCTGATGCTGTTCCTGACCCTGGGCATAGGCGTCATCCACCACAACCACACCCACGTGCGGATGTGGCGCGGCCGCTGGGCCAACCGCGCCACCGATTTCTGGATCACCCTGCTGCAGGGGCACCCCACGTTCGTGTTCTATCCCGCGCACGTCGCCAACCATCATCGCCACCGGCACGGTCCGCGGGACATCGCTCGCACCTACCGCTTCGGGGGCGATACCAACCACCTGTGGGGCTACCTGATCCATCCGGTGCAGGCGGCATGGGTCCTCTACCCCGCCTTCGTCCGCTGGCTGCGCCGCCTGTACCGGCACTGGCCCGGCGCCTGGCGCTACTGCATGGCCCAGTACGCCGCGTGGCTGGGCTTGTGGGCCGGGCTGCTGGCGCTGAACCCGGCCAAGGCATTGTTGTTCGTGATCGTGCCGCAGTTGCACGGCCTGCACTGGCTGCTGGCCACCAACTATCTGCAACATGCCCACGCCGACGGCGGCCCCACGCGCAGCCATACATTGGGCTATGCCCGCAATTTCGAAGGGCTGGTCAACCCGCTGCTGTTCAACATCGGCCTGCACACCGCCCACCACGAGCACTCGCGCGCCCACTGGTCCGAACTGACCCGCCTGCACTACCGGCGCTACCGGCATCGCGTGCCGGCCGCGCTGAACGAACCCGGCCTCGTGCCCTACATGTTCCGCGTCTTCGTCCTGGGAAGCTTCAGCGCGCGCTTTCGCACGCGCTCCCTGACGACCCGGACCGCCCCACGCTAGGCCGCCGAGCTCCCTCGAGAGAACCCCATGCCCATCGCCTTCGACCGCGTCTACCTGCAAAGCGCCGGCTACTTCATGCCTGGCCAGCCGGTGTCCAACGACGAACTGGACCGCTACATCGCGCCCTTGAACCGCATCTCCGGACGCATCAAGCAGCGCATCCTGGCCGAGAACGGCATCAAGCAGCGCTACTACGCCATCGACGCCGAAGGCGGCACCGTGTACAGCAACGCCAGGATGGCCGCCCATGCCATCCGGGACTGCCTGCGGCGTGCCGACGCCCGGCTGGACGACGTATCGCTGCTGGCCAGCGGCAGTTCGGGCGGCGACGCCCTGATGCCCGGTTTCGCCAACATGATCCAGGGCGAACTGGCCGCCCACCCCATGGAGACCCTGTCGGTGCACGGCATCTGCGCCGCCGGCGTCTCGGCCATCCAGGCCGCGGCCCAGGCCGTGGAAATGGGCGGCCACGACCGCGCCCTGGCCGTGGCCAGCGAACTGCCCTCGCGGCTGTTCAAGCGGTCGCGCTTCACCGCGCACGGCTACGATGCCGACTTCGATTCCCACTTCCTGCGGTGGATGCTGTCCGACGGCGCCGGCGCGTTGCTGCTGGGCAATGCGGGATCGGCGCTGCCCGGCGCCTCGCAAGGCGTGCGCCTGAAACTGAAATGGGTGCACCAGCGCTCGTTCTCGGGCGACTATCCGGTGTGCATGCAACTGGGCCTGTCCGCGGACCGCGAGCGCGTGCACCTGGACTATCCTTCCTGGACCGACGCGGAAGCCGACGGCGCGCTGGCGCTGCGCCAGGACATCCGCCTGCTGCCCCACCTGTTCGACATCGGCATCCACGAATACGCCGGGCTCGCACGGGACGGCTGGGTCCGGTCCGACCGGATCGACCATTTCCTGTGCCACTACTCGTCCGAGAAATTCATCCCCGTCGTCAAAGACCTGCTGGAGAAGGCCGGCCTGGAGATCCCGCAGGAACGCTGGTACAGCAACCTGGCCTGGCGCGGCAATACCGGCGCCGCGTCCATCCTGATCATGCTGGCCGAATTCCTGGAGACGCGCGCCGTCGAGCCCGGCCAGCAGATCCTTTGCTACATCCCCGAGTCCGGGCGCTTCACCACCGCCTACATGCTGTGGGAAGTCGAAAGCCTGGATGCCGCGCCCGCCGCGGCCGCCGCCCCGCCCGCGGCGCGCGTGGCCGACACGGCCGGCAACGATCTCATCGCCCCGCCCCATGACCCGGCCACCGCGTCGCCCGAACTGGGGCCGCTGCTGACCGAACTGGCCTCCATCTGGCACGACTACCGCTCGCGCGTCTGGCGCACTCCCCTCGTGCACAAGCTGCGCACCCGCCGCTTCCAGACAGGCGACTACCTGAACTGGATGGAAAACTGGATCCCCCAGGTCCGCGAAGGCAGCAAATGGATGCGCGAGGGCGTGGCCTCGCTGGGCCCCGACTACCAGCCCCTGGCGGCCTTGATCGAGACCCATGCGGGCGAAGAGCAGAATGACTTCAGGATCCTGTTCCAGGACTACCGGAACGCCGGCGGGCCCATCGCCGATCTCGATGCCCTGCGCCGCAACCCTGGTGGCGAAGCCCTGAACGCCTACCTGCATGGCCTGGCCGCCACCCGCGACCCGATCGGCCTGCTGGGCGCCATCTACATCATCGAAGGTACCGGCCAGCGCATCATTCCCGCCCTGCTGCCCCTGCTGAAGGCCAGCCTGTCGCTGCCGCCGGACACCTACCGCTTCCTGGAATACCACGGCCACAACGACGAGAACCACCTGGCCCGCTGGCTGGCCGCCGTCGAACTGGCCCTGGACTGCGACCCGACGGGCCGCGCCACCCGACGCATCATCGACACCGCCCGCCACACCGCGGCCCTGTACCTGATGCAATTCCACCACGTCATGGAGAACGAGGCCCCATGAAAAAATCCCCGCCCGACTTCCTGGCCCAGAAGCACGACCCCGCCGACCCCAACCCCTGGCTGGCCCTGTACCTGGACCGCAGCACGCCCCTGCCCGACGCGGTCAAGAAAAGCTGGCTGACCGACTCCAGCAGCAACTCGCGCCAGTACCTGCTGCCCCTGCTGCGCCCCATCGCGCGCGGCTTCATCATCCTGATCCAGCTGCTGAAGATCTTCCTGCCGCGCAACTGGTCGCACTCCCGGCTGCTGCACCGCGTGCTGGCGTGGGGACTGACGCGCTTCGTCTCGCCCGAGGCCAATTGGCTGATCCTGCGGCACTTCCATCTGGGGGCGCAGATCCTGGCCTTCATCGCGGCCAACTCGCCGGTGCCGATCACGACCACGCCGCTGGAGCCGCGCAACATCGACGACCTGAAGGACGATCTGTTCGTCAAGCACGACCTGAATCTCTTCAACTTCGTCATCCGCCTGAACCAGGCCTTGCGCGACGCGGGCATCGAGATGCACCCGCCGGCCCGCGTGGATTTCTCCATGATCCGCGATCCCGGCCTGCGCCTGGAGGACATGCCCCGCACGCGGCTGAACTTCCTGGACCTGCAAAGCGCCATCGAGCTGTTCACACCGCTGTACCAGCTCATGCTGACCGACAACGACTTCTGGCGCGCCGCCAACTCGCTGCAGCTGGACGAGACCATAGGCATCTACGCGGCCAAGCTGATGGGCGCGCCGGAGCACCTCATCCTGGTCAACAACAAGCATCCGCTGGTGCCGATGTCCACCCTGCGGGCGGGGTACCGGCTGGTGCTGCACGGGTTGTCGACGGAGATGCTGCATAGTCTGCTGATGGACCGGAAGGCGGCGCGGGAAAAAGAAGAGGAAGCTGTGGCGGCGTGAACGTTCGTTTATTGCCGTGAACCCGAACCTGCTCAAGGAGGCCTCGGAACTGGATCGGCTGCGGCGGGACGGCACCGTGCTCCTCCTGCATTGCATCCCGCTTGCCGTGAAGGTGTGATCGACGAGCAACCGGCGATCGATCCGATGTGCGGAGCGGCTTGACTTCGCCAGGCGCCTGAGCCAAGGTAAGGCCGTGACTTCCACGCATGAACGACAGCCATGCCGACAATGACGCCAGCCTGGCGCCACGCCCGGATCAAGGTCGGATGCGCCGGCTGGTCCATTCCCAGCCGCCATGCCCATTTGTTCGGCCCGGGCGATAGCGCCCTGGCACGCTATGCGACGCGCTTCCCCGTGGTCGAGATCAATTCTTCGTTCTATCGGCCGCACCAGCCCGAGACCTACGCGCGCTGGGCCGCAACCGTTCCCGAAGGCTTCCGGTTCTGCGTCAAGCTGCCGCGCAGCGTGTCGCATGAACGCCGGCTGCAGGACACGGGCGCCGCGCTCGACGCCTTTTTCAGCCAAGTTCGCGAGCTGGGCGAAAAACTGGGAAGACTCCTGCTGCAACTGCCGCCCTCCCTGGCCTACGATGCGCGCACGGCCTCCACCTTCCTGCGCATGCTCCGCCGCCGGACCGACGTCGCCATCGTATGCGAGCCACGGCACGCCAGCTGGTTCACCGACGACGCCACCGGCATGCTCGAGCGCCACGGCATCGGCCGCGCCGCGGTGGATCCCGCGCCCGTTCCCGACGCGGCCCATCCCGGCGCGGACCGCTCGCACAGCTACTGGCGCTGGCATGGCGCGCCCCGGATCTACTACAGCGAGTACGATCGCGACGCGCTGCGGGCCCTGGCCGAGCGCGTCGTCCGGGAACGCGGCCAGGGCGACGCCCCCTGGGTGATATTCGACAACACGGCACAGGGCTTCGCCATCCAGAATGCGGCGCAGATGCAGGATATGGTTGCGGCATAATTCCCTGGCACTGCGCTCCCGCCCTTGCCGAGGAAGGTCCGATATGAAAACGCGTCGCCTTGTTTCCCTCCTGCTGGCCATGTCCGCCGCCGGCCTGTCCGGCCCCGCCCCGGCACAATGCGTGGAATGCGCGCAGCAGATGTTCCAGGCCACCCTGACGACCAACATCTGGTACAACATCAACCAGGATCAGATCGACCAGACCCGCAGCCGCGACGCCAGGAACGGCACCTGCTACGACGCCAACCGCAGCTTTGAAGGATGCCGCGGCAAGGCGACGACGGCCAGGCCGACGGGCATCGCCCCCAACGCCGCCAGCCAGGCGGAAAATGCCGTGCTGGCCGTGCTCAAGACCGAGCACAGGCGCCGGGCGCAGGCTCAGGGAGCCGCGCACGCCAATCAATGGCTGAACAAGGCCGCGGGCGACACCGGCCGCCAGGTCGCCGCGCTGAACGCCGAGTATCGGCGCCGCGTGGACACGGACGGCAGCACCAGCGCCGACAAGTGGTATGTCGACAGCGCAACCCGGATCGCCACGCAATATGTCCATGGCGGCAACGCCCAAGACGCCCTGGTGGGCGGGATTCCGGCCGCGACGCGCCAGCGCGCGGAAGACGCGACCTTTGCCGTATTCGAGCCGGAGCTCGACCGCCGCAGCAAGCGCGACGGTCAAGCGGCAACCATCGCATGGATGCGCGCCATGGGGCAGGCGGTGGGCGCCGGGGTCAGGAATCTCGCGCCCGAGTACCTGCAGCGCGCAAAAGCGGACGGCCAGGCCAGCGCGGACGCATGGTATGTCGAGCAAGCAAGGAAACTGGCCATGCTGCAGATACGCGGCGGACCTTGAGGCGCAAGGCCTGCAGCATCGGACTGAACCGGGGTTTATCTCCCGGGCGGCGCACGTATATTTTTGACATTTCCGCCAGACCATCGAGCAGCTAAGCTAAGACCAACGGCCGATGCCTTCGCTTGGAGAATGCCGATCATGCTCAACCGCCATATCGTCCGGGGTGGACTGGCGCTCGTTCTGCTGGG
The DNA here is from genome assembly GCF_029845405.1 of Pigmentiphaga sp. GD03639. Taxonomy (NCBI): domain Bacteria; kingdom Pseudomonadati; phylum Pseudomonadota; class Betaproteobacteria; order Burkholderiales; family Alcaligenaceae; genus Pigmentiphaga; species Pigmentiphaga sp. GD03639. The sequence continues at coordinate 2,985 of NZ_JAOCLR010000029.1, read as the reverse complement.
CCTGGCGGGCTTCGGCGCGTGGCTGTCCAGCCTCCCGCCGGCGTCCGCGCCCGCCCAAGCCCAGCCGGTCGCGGCAGGCGACGTGGACGCCATGCTGGCCTCCCTGCAGCCGCCCGGGCACAAACGCCCGCTGGTCGCCGTGGTCGGCCTGAACGATGCCACCGAAACCACCGATTACCTGATGCCCACCGGCATCCTGCGGCGCGCCGACGTGGCCGAAGTCGTGACGCTGGCGGCCGGGCAAGGCCCGGTCAAGCTTTTTCCGGCGCTGACCGTCCAGGCCGATGCCACCATCGCGCAATTCGACGCCCGGCATCCGGCGGGAGCCGACTACGTCATCGTGCCCGCCATGAGCCGCGACGACGATCCGGCGGTGCTGGCGTGGCTGCGGGAGCAGTCCGGCAAGGGCGCGATCGTCCTGGGCGTGTGCGCCGGCGCCAAGGTCGTGGCCGCGGCCGGCCTGCTGGACGGCAAGCGCGCGACCACGCATTGGTACTATCTGCAGGACATGCTGGACAAGCATCCTTCCATCACCTATGTCGCCAACCGGCGCGTGGTGGCGGACCGGGGGGTCGCGACCAGCACGGGCATTTCCGCATCCATGCCGATGATGCTGACCCTGATCGAGGCCATGGCCGGACGGCAGAAAGCCGAAGCCGTGGCCCGCGACCTGGGCCTGCCCTCGTGGGACCTGCGCCATGCCAGCCAGGCCTTCGTGCTGAGCCGGCCCTTCGCGACGACGGTGCTCGGCAACGTGCTCGCGTTCTGGAACCGGGAGCGGATAGGCGTGGAACTCCAGCCGGGCATGGACGAGGTGTCGCTGGCCCTGGTCGCCGACGCGTGGTCCCGGACCTACCGCTCGCGGGCGTTATCGTTCGCCAGGACACCGCAGGCCGTCGAAACCCGCAACAAGGTTCGCGTCATTCCTGACGCATCGCCGGCCGACCGCCCCTCGGCAGCGCCCATGGCCGCCTTCACCGACCGGCGGCCGGCGCAAGCGCTGGACCAGACGCTGCACGCCATAGCCGGACGCTACGGCGCGCCTACCGCGAGCGCCGTCGCCCTGCAACTCGAGTATCCCTGGAGAACCTCGCCATGATCCCCACCCTTACCGCCGTTGAACGCTCGCCCGATGGCGGCGGGGGCCGGCGACGGGAATGCAGGCCGCAACGGCAGCCGCGCGGCATACACTGTCGGTCGACCAAGCTACCAGCGCTTTCCGCGCCCGCCCTACCGTGACCGACACGTCCTTTACCTCCCTGCCTCTTTTGCCCGCCTTGCTGGACAACCTGCAAGGCCTGGGCTTCCAACAGATGACGCCCATCCAGGCGCAGGGCCTGCCGCTCATCCTGGAAGGCCGCGACCTGATCGCGCAGGCCAAGACCGGCAGCGGCAAGACCGCGGCCTTCGGCCTGGGCGTACTGCAGAAGCTGGACGTCGACCGCCTGGTTCCACAAGCGCTGGTCGTCTGCCCCACCCGCGAATTGGCCGACCAGGTCGCCCAGGAACTGCGCCGGCTCGCCCGCCTCATCCCCAACGTCAAGGCCCTGACCCTGTGCGGCGGCACCGCTGCCCGGCCCCAGACCGAATCGCTGGCGCGCGGCGCCCACCTGGTCGTGGGCACGCCCGGACGCATCCAGGACCACCTGGAACGCGGCAGCCTGGACCTGTCCGCCCTGAACACCCTGGTGCTGGACGAGGCCGACCGCATGGTGGACATGGGTTTCTACGACGACATCGTCGCCATCGCCTCGCACTGCCCCGCCAAGCGCCAGACGCTGCTGTTCTCGGCCACCTACCCCGACAACATCCGCAAGCTCAGCGCCCGCTTCCTGCGCAACCCGGCCGAGGTCAAGGTCGAGGCCCAGCATGACGCCAGCCGCATCGAACAAATTTTCTACGAAATCGACGAAGGCGAAAGACTGGACGCGGTCGTCGCCCTGCTGGCGCACTTCCGCCCCGTCTCCACGCTGGCCTTCTGCAACACCAAGATCCGCAGCAGCGAGCTGGTCGAACGCCTGCGGTCGGAGGGGATCAGCGCCCAGGCGCTGAACGGCGACCTGGAACAGCGCGATCGCGACGAGATCCTGATCCAGTTCGCCAACCAGAGCTGCGCCGTCCTGGTAGCCACCGACGTCGCCGCTCGCGGCCTGGACATCCAGAACCTGGGCGCCGTGATCAACGTGGACGTAACCAAGGACACCGAGGTCCACGTGCACCGCATCGGCCGCAGCGGGCGCGGCGACCAGAAAGGGCTGGCGCTGAGCCTGTGTTCGCCCGAGGAAATGCGCTGGGCCAATCTGATCGAGCAATACCAGGGCTCGCCGTTGAAATGGGGCGATCTCAAATCGCTGCGCGCCAAGGCCGATCGCCCGCTGCGGGCGCGCATGATCACCTTGTGCATCCAGGGGGGAAAAAAGGACAAACTGCGGCCCGGGGACCTGCTGGGCGCACTGACCGGCGATGGCGGCCTGGCTTTCGAGCAGGTCGGGAAAATCAATATCACCGAATTCAGTTCTTATGTAGCGCTGGACCGGCAAATTGCCAAACAGGCATTTGCGCGGATTTCCAATGGCAATATCAAGGGGCGGCGGTTCCGGATGCGGTTTCTGGAGGAATTCTGAACTCCCCCAGACCGCGTGGCCGGAAAGCGCAAGATCCAGCTGAACCGGACGAAAGGCCCATGCCCGTCCGGTTTGCCGTCCCCCGAAAGTTTTTTCCCGCCGACGCCCAAACCAGGGATTTCTTTCTGGCCCATGGGTAAACAAAGAAAAAAGCCGGCTTCGGGCCGTCATTTACCCCCCTTTTTCGTGATTGCTTGAAACCTCAACTCTTCTAGAATCGATACCTTGATGAAATCGGATTGACACGTCGCCCACCCCTTGCCGCGCGAGAAGATCACGAATGCAGAATGAAGCTGTTTTGGATCATCGTCTTTTGGGCGGCCATGGCGCAGGTGGCGCGTTGCCGCAGCAAGGCCGTCGC
>NZ_JAOCLR010000028.1:0-59767 GCF_029845405.1 Pigmentiphaga sp. GD03639 | reverse complement strand
TTGTACAACGTCGAGTTCTCGCATCTCGACGCGGTCAAGGACCCCGGCAAGGCGAAGTGAAACACCGGGTGCGCGACGTTGCGCCGCGCACCCGCCATCGTCCCGAAGTTCCCGCACCTCACCTGGAGCATACATGGGCATCGTAATCTTCGACGGCGGCTCTCGGGCGGCGAACGGCAGATGCTGGCCATCGGCCGCGCGCTGATCACCAACCCCCAGTTGCTGCCGCTGGACGAGCCCATCGATGGCCTGGCTCTGTCCATGTCGCAGCGCGCCATCGTGCTTCGGCATGCCCAAGGGGAAACAACATGGGAAGGCACACTTATCCGTACGACGTCGACGCCGAACCGACGCTCTACAACGAACGCAGCTTCTTGAAACGAGAGGCGCTCGAAAGATGGGCGGGCTTTCCCCTGGGATACAACCTTGCGGACGGCACCTTGCACAATCCAGCCCGCTATCGCGCCCATCCCAGCTTGGCCTGCATTGCGACCGGATGGGCCGAGGCTTCCATGCTGTGCAACGGCAAGCCGTTTCAACTGAAAACCGATCCCGGGTCGATCGGGCTTTTTGCGCCGCATACGGAAATCGAACGCTGCTGGTGGCATTCCGCGAACGCCGAGCGCGTCGTCATCGAACTGGACATGTCCGAATTGAATCCGGCCATGATGCTGGACGACGAAGTGCTCGATGTTCCCCTGGATCTCAATCTGCAGTTCTACGATGGGCAGTTGCTGCAGGTCATGGTGGCCATTGCAAAGGAAGTCGAGCAGGGTTGTCCGAACGGCCCCCTGTATGCCCAATCCTTGTGCCTGGGATTGGCGCTGTACCTGAGAAGGCGCTTTTCATCGCGTCCCTTGAGCCGGACGTTCGACAAGGGCCGTCTGACCTCGCGGCAACTGCGCGCGATCGACGAGTACATCAGGGAGACGATGGGGGCGGACATAACCGTCGATGCCCTGGCCGCGTCGACCGGCTTGAGCAAGCCGCATTTCATGAAGCTCTTCCGGATGACGACCGGTACCTCTCCATACCAGTACGTGCTGCGAGCGCGCGTTGAGGCTGCCGTCGTCCTCATGAAGAACGGAGAGCCCCTGGCGACCGTTGCGAGGAAGGCCGGTTTTTCCAGCCAGAGCCATTTCTCCGCGGTATTCGCCAAGTACATGGGCATGCCCCCCAAACGCTATTTGTCCAGCGTCATTGACAAGTCCAGGCGATGGAGTGGCGAAGAGGATTCCGATGGAGGGCCGGCATCTGCGTGATGGGCGGAAAGATTCATTCTTAAAAGGCTTCACCTGCGTGAGGAGAGATGCTCACGGGAATGTCGTCGGTGAAGGACACCAAGCAGTGATGGGCAACGAGGAGACCATGATGGAACTGCGTAGAAAAGCCGGCGCCATGCGCTGGGGAATGACGACGATGGCACTTGCCGCGCTCGCCGCGTGCGGCGGGGGGGATGGGAGCGCCGACAATCCCGCGCCGCCGCCTTCCGGTGGCAATCCCGGGATAGGCGATCTGGCGATTGCTCCGGTGATGAGCTGCTCGGCCGAGGGAATCGGCAAGGTCATGCTGACGACCGACGATGCCCCGGCCAAGGGCTTCAAGGCGACGATCCTTGAAGTCGCCGCCAATACCGTCGATGGTGATCCGACCAAGCAGTACTGCCTGGTAAAGGTCAAGGTCGATCCGGAAATCAACATCTGGGTGGCCATGCCCTCGGACGGGACCTGGAATGGGAGATTCCGATCGGAAGGAGCGGGTGGCTATGCGGGATCGGTGAGTGTCGCCACGGACTCGATCAAGCAGGGGTTCGTCGGCGTCCAGACGGATACCGGCCACAAGTCTTCGGTGGGCGGCTCGTTCGGCATGTTGTCGCCGGGCGTACCCAACACGCAGTTGCAGGAGGATTTCGCGTTCCGTAGCGAGCACCTGATGTCGGTCATCGGCAAGCAACTGACAAAAAGTTATTACGGACAGGATCCTGTGCGTTCGTATTGGTACGGTTGTTCCACGGGGGGGCGTCAGGGCTTGATGATGGCGCAGCGCTATCCGGACGATTACGACGCGATCCTGGCCGGAGCACCCGCCATCCATTGGGATCGCTTCCAGGCATACCAGATATGGCCCCAGGTGGTGATGAACAATGACCTCGGGGCCGTAATCAGCCGCGACAAGCTCAATCTCGCCACGTCGCGCGCGGTGGCGAGCTGCGATGCGGCGGATGGCGTTGCCGATGGCGTGATCGACGATCCGCGTTCATGTCGCTACGATCCCTCCACGGACAACAGTATCACGCGCGCCGACTGCGCCGACGGGTCTTGCCTGACGCCGGCCGAGGCCGTCGCCGTCAAGAAGATATGGGACGGTGCGCGCGACCTGTCCGGCAACCTGCTGTGGCCGGGCGTGGAGCGCGGCGCCAATCTTGTCTCCCTGGCGGGGGCGTCGCCGTTCAGCATCGCGGTCGAACAGCCCAGGTACTGGGTCTACCTCGATCCCGACTGGGATTGGAAGACCTTGACCTATGCCAACTATGGCCAGTTCTTCGCCGATACGGTACGCGTGGTCAATCCGGTGATAGGGACGGACAATCCGGATCTGTCCGCGTTCAAGGCCCGGGGTGGCAAGCTGATCATGTACCACGGCTGGAGCGACAACCTCATCATGCCGCAGGGCACCATCCGTTACTACGATGCAGTGAAGGCAAAAATGGGCGCGTCGGCCGTCGACGAGTTCGCGACGCTCTACATGGTGCCGGGAATGGGCCATTGCAGCGGTGGCGATGGTCCCAACCAGTTCGGGCAGGGCAGCAGCGGCACGGTCGCGAAGGACCCCCAGCATGATGTCTTCCGTGCCCTGATGGACTGGTCGGAAAAGGACGCCAAGCCCGGAGCGATCATCGCGACCAAGCTCGTCGACAACAAGGTGGCGCGTACTCGGCCTCTTTGCCAGTATCCGCAGGTTGCGCGATACAAGGGAACGGGCAGCACGGACGATGCGGCGAATTTCAGCTGCGTAGCGGCCGAGTGATGTTCCATCGTCCTTGAACGATGCCCCCTTGATCGCTGCGTCAAGGGGGCATTTTTCCTGTCGATGCGAGCGGTATTGCTCTACGCCGGGCTCAAGCCGACAGCATCCGATGAATCAGGTCCGCCGTATTCGTCGCTGAAAATTTCTTCATCAGACTCGCGCGGAACACCTCCACCGTGCGCGGACTGATGCCGAGTTCCCGGGCGATCACTTTCGAGGTCTTGCCGTCCAGGAGCCGCGACGCGACTTCCCGTTCGCGAGGCGTCAGGGCCTCCGACGTGTGCGGCCGCTCGGCGCTGACATCCTCGAAGGTCCAGATCCCCGCCTCGTGCGGGCGCTCGCGGTTGAAGGCCCGGCCGGTCACGCGGCACCAGAAGTGCTGGCCGGTGGCGCGCTTCATGATACGCGTATCGGCATAGCGCCCATGCTTGTTCAGGATGGGGGCGATGCGCCTGCCCAGGCGCTCGAATTCCTCGGTCGTGGGATACAGCTCGCGGAACGACGCGCCCAGCAGGATTTCCCGGGACGCGTGGAAGACGTCGCAGACATAGCTGTTGCAGTCGACGATGATCCGGTTCTTCGAGAGAACGAGGCCGATGGGCGCCATCTCGAAGGCCAGGCGATAGTCCGAGTCGGTGGACACCGGTGCTCCTAAGCAAAACTACGTAGATGGCTACGTAGTATCTTTCAAACGCTCGCCTTGCGCCAGCCCCTGGCCGCGAAGGCGATGCGGTGGTTCCAGTCCTTGGAGGAGGTGTCGTGAACAAGATTTATCCATCCGCCCCCGATGCGCTCGCGGGCGTCGTGAAAGACGAGCAGATGATCGCGGTGGGCGGCTTCGGCCTGTGCGGTATCCCGGAGGCGCTGATCGAGGCGCTGCGCGCCTCGGGCGTCAAGGGCCTGACCGTGATCTCGAACAACGCCGGCGTGGACGGCTTCGGGCTGGGCAAGCTGCTGGAGACGCGGCAGATCCGGAAGATGATCTCGTCCTACGTGGGCGAGAACAAGGAGTTCGAACGCCAGTACCTGAGCGGCGAGCTGGAGCTGGAGTTCACGCCGCAGGGCACGCTGGCCGAAAAGCTGCGCGCCGGCGGGGCGGGCATCCCGGCCTTTTTCACCAAGACGGGCGTGGGGACCCTGGTCGCCGAAGGCAAGGAGCTCCGGGAGTTCGACGGGGAAACCTATGTGATGGAACGGTCCCTGGTGCCCGACGTGGCCCTGATCAAGGCGCATGTGGCCGACCGTGCCGGCAACCTGCGCTTCCGCTACACGGCTCGCAACTTCAATCCGGCGGCCGCCACGGCGGGAAGGATCACCATTGCCGAGGTCGAGGAGATCGTCGAGGTCGGCGATCTGGCGCCCGACGACATCCATCTGCCGGGCATCTACATCCATCGCATCGTGCAGAACAGCCATCCTGAAAAACGGATCGAACAGCGCACGACGACCAAGGCGGAGAATTGATCATGGCATGGAGCAAGGACCAGATGGCGGCGCGGGCCGCCCGGGAACTGCGCGACGGTTTCTACGTGAATCTGGGGATCGGCATCCCGACCCTGGTGGCCAACCACGTGCCGGGCGATATCGAGGTCTGGCTGCAGTCCGAGAACGGCATGCTGGGCATCGGCCCGTTCCCGACCGAGGACCAGGTGGATGCGGACCTCATCAACGCGGGCAAGCAGACCGTGACCACGCTGCCGGGATCGTCGATCTTCGGCAGCGACCAGAGCTTCGCGATGATCCGCGGCGGCAAGATCAACCTGTCCATCCTGGGCGCCATGCAGGTCAGCGGGAAGGGCGACCTGGCCAACTGGATGATCCCCGGCAAGATGGTCAAGGGCATGGGGGGAGCGATGGACCTCGTGGCCGGCGTCGAGCGGGTGGTGATCCTGATGGAGCACGTGGCCAGGAAGAAGGATGGCGGCTACGAGCTGAAGATACTGCCCGAGTGCACGCTGCCCCTGACGGGCGTCGGTGTCGTGGACCGCATCATCACCGACCTTGGCGTGATCGATGTGACGGCGGACGGGCTGGTGCTGGTGGAGCTGGCGGAAGGCGTCAGCGCCGAGGAGATCCAGGCCAAGACGGGTGTGCCGTTGAAGATGTCGTAGGGGCCGCGTAGCGCCGGCATGGAAAGGACGGTACCCCCGTCCACAACCGGCCTGGCTGACGGCGAGTCCCCGCATGGCATCCCTTTCTGAAACGATCGTATAAAAAATAAATACGTATCCCAATATTTGGGATAAATTAATAGAAATAAAACGATCGTTTTAGAACGGAGGCGCCATGCGGTACATCACGGCGGTATTCGCGTTGTTGTCGTGCCTGGTCGCCGCCGGCGCCATGGCCCGGGACTATCCGGCGCATCCCATCCGGTGGCTGGTTCCCTATCCGCCAGGGGGCGGCGCCGACAACGTGGCACGTGTCGTCACGCAGCGGCTGTCGCGCACGCTCGGGCAGCCGATCGTGGTGGACAACCGGCCGGGCGGCAACACCATCATCGGCACGCAGGCGCTGCTGTCCGCCGCGCGTGACGGCTACACCGTGATGAACACCGCCGAGCAGATCGCCGTCAATGCCGCGCTGTATCCCGGCCTGAAGTATTCCGCGCAGCGTGACCTCGATTTCGTGGCGCTCCTGGTGCGCACGCCCTTGCTCCTGCTGGCGCGACGGGATCTGCCCGTCTCGGACGCCGCGGGGCTCTTCGCCTACATGAAGGAACGCGGCGACCGGCTCACTTATGGAAGCTGGGGGCAGGGCGGGATGAACCACTTGACCATGGAGGCCCTGGCCGCACGAGTGGGCGTGCATCCGACCCACGTGCCGTTTCCGGGGGCGGCGCCGGCCATGCGCGATCTCCTGGGCGGCCAGATCGACCTCTATTTTTCCGATCCCGCCACGGCGCTGCCCTACCTGCGCACGGGCAAGCTGAAAGTCTTGCTGGTATCCACCCGCGAGCGCCTGCCGTATCTTCCCGACGTGCCCACCGTGCACGAAAGCGGCTATCCCGGGTTCGACATGTACAGTTGGCAAGGCGTGCTGGCCCCCAAGGGTATCCCGCCGCGGGTACTGAAGACCCTGGCCGCCGCGATACGCGAGACGCTGCAACAGCCCGAGGTGGACAAGGAACTGCGCGAGCGCGGCTTCATTCCGGATCCCGGCACGCCCGAGCAGTTCCGGGCGTTCTTCCTGCGCAGCCAGGCGGAGCTGGGAGACATCGTGCGCAGGCGGAACATCCGGATCCAGTGACCGCGGGGCCGGCATGCGCGGCTGCCGCGAGTGCGCTATCTTAGGTCCCTGTCCGTCGACGGCGTGCCGCGTATGAGCCTGATAACAAGAAAACCCGCCATGGCCGGGAGCCTGCCCAGAACGCCCGTGCCGGCGGGGGTCTTCAGGTTTGCGCTGGATGCGCTGCCCGATGGCGTGCTGCTGGTCGATGCCGACAGGCGGGTGATCTATGCCAACAAGGCCTTCATGCTGCTGTGGCAGTTTCCGGAGGAGGCCTGGGAAGGATGGAGCGAAAGCCGGATGCTGGCCCACGCCAGCGACCAGCTTGCCGATCCCGGCCGCTTCCTGGAACACGTCGAGGCCCTTCATCCCACGGATGAGGCCTACCGCGACGAACTGCACTTCAAGGATGGACGCGTCTTCGCCCGCCGCAGCGTGCCCTTCGCTGCGGATGGATCCTTCCGCGCGCGGATCTGGATCTTCACCGACATCACCGACGCCAGGTCCTCGCTGCTGGATCCCTTATCGGGCGTTCCCAACCGCCGCGCCTACACGCTGGAGTTTCCCCCCTTCGTCGAAGCGGCCGACGACGGGTTGTTGAAGTGCGTGGCGATCCTCGACGTCGACAACTTCAAGGCCTACAACGACCGCTATGGCCATGCCGCGGGCGACCGGGTGCTCAAGCGCGTGGGCGGCCTGTTGCGCGGCATGCTGGGCCGGTCCGACGACCGGGTCTTCCGGATAGGCGGCGAAGAGTTCCTGGTGGCCTGCCGCCTGAGAGAGGACGCCGAGGGCGAGTGTTTCTGCGACGGGATGCGCACGGCCATCGCGGGCATGGGGATTGCTCATCGGGGCAATCCGCCGCATGGCGTCGTGACGGCGTCGATGGGGTTCGGCATCTTCCGGGGCGAACGCCGCACGGCCGAGGTCTTCGACCGTGTGGATGCCGCGCTCTACCAGGCCAAGGCCGAGGGGCGCAACACCTTGCGGCGAGCGAGCTTATAGCGCAGACACGCGAAAGGACGAGGAGCATGGCGATGGAAACGGCAGGGCTGGAAGTGTGGACGGTGGGACATTCCACGCATTCCCTGGAAGCGTTCCTGGCGATGCTGGCCGCCCATGACATCGAGGCGATCGCCGACGTGCGGCGGCACGCGGGTTCACGCAAGTATCCTCACTTCAATCCGGATGCGCTGGGCCGCGCGCTGGCGCAGGCCGGGGTGGAGTATGTGCCGCTGCCGGAACTCGGCGGCCGGCGTTCCCCCCTTGCGGATTCCCATAACACCGTATGGCGCAACCCATCGTTCCGCGGGTATGCGGACTACATGGAGACCGAAGACTTTCGCCTGGGCGTCGATCGGCTGCTGGCATTGGCTCGCCGCCGGCGGACCGCCGTCATGTGCGCGGAAGCCGTGTGGTGGCGATGCCACCGGTCGCTGATCGCCGATTACCTGAAGGCGAGGGGCGTCTGTGTCAGGCACATCCTGGGGCCCGGGAAGAGCGAGGTTCATCCGTATACGTCGGCAGCTCGGATCCGGGACGGCGCGTTGACCTACATGCCGGACGCCTGAAACGCCGGCACGCACGGACAGGAGGAACCGCCATGGCGCGGCGCATAAGGGGTCGGCGCTACACCGCCGTATACCCGCCATCGGCCAGCAGGTCCGTGCCCGTGACGAAGGCCGCCGCGTCGCTGGCCAGGAACAGCGCCGCCTCGGCGATCTCGGCAGGGGTGGCGATGCGGCCCATGGGATGGCGGGGCGCCAGTTGGGCGCTCGCGGCCGCTTCGCTGCCGTACCGGCGAGTGAGCCGGCTGGTCATCACCGATCCCGGCGACAGGCTGACGGCGCGGATACCCTGCTGCGCGTAGTCCACGGCGATCGAGCGGGTCAGGCCCAGCAGGGCCGCCTTGCTGGTGCTGTAGGCGCCCGCGCCGGGATTGGTCACGTGGCCGAGCTGGGACGCGACGTTCAGGACGAACGCGCCCGGCGCGCCCAGCAGGTGCGGAATGGCCCACTTGGCCATCAGGAAGGCGCCGGTCACGTTCACGTCCAGCGCCTGTTGCCAGTCGTCCACCCCCAGTTCGGCCAGCGGCAGCCGTGGCGACACGATGGCCGCGTTGTTGACCAGGACGTGCAGCGCGCCGAAATGGGCAACCGCGGCTTCGACCGCCTGGCGCGAAGACCCGGCGTCGGCCACGTCGCAGCCCAGTGCCAGGCTGCGTTCCGGGCAGGGTCCCCGGCCGATGCGCGCCTCCGCCTCGGCCTGGTTCCGATCCAGCCATGCCACGCTGGCGCCGGCCAGCAGGAAGCGGCCGGCGATCGCCGCGCCCAGGTCGCCCGCGGCGCCGGTCACGATCGCGACCCGACCGGACAGCGGGAGGTGGGAAGAGTCCATGGGTTGCTCCGAGCTTTGGTTAATGTCGACACTTTTTCTTGATTGTCGGATATTTCGTCCTGTGGATTGACGTTTTTGGCGATTTTATAGGGGTAAATATCTAGTTATTGGATAAAGTGTTGATAGTTTTGTGAGTCAAGGTTTATCCTGAACCGGAAAATTCACTTTTCCTCAAGGCCGTCCATGGGTACCGCTTCCGATCCGTCTCACGTCAATACGCGCCGGCGCCTGCTGCTGGCAGCGGCGCCCCTTGCCGCTTCGGCCTTTTCGGGCGGCGCGCGCGCCGCCGCGGCCGGGGCGGACTATCCGACGCGCCAGTTGACGCTGGTCTGTCCGTTCCCCGCGGGCGGGTCGGCCGACACGGTCAGCCGCCTGGCGGCGCACGCCCTGGCAGCCGAGCTGGGGCAGTCGGTGGTGGTCGAGAACAAGGCCGGGGCGGGCGGCAACATCGCCGCGGACTATGTCGCGCGGGCGCCGGCCGATGGCTACACCCTGCTGGTGGCGGGGCAGGCCATCCTGGCCATCAACAAGCCGCTCTACCGCAAGCTGCCGTACGACGCGGAAAAGCAGTTCCGCTTCGTGTCCATGATCGCGTCCATGCCGAACGTGCTGGTCATCAATCCCAAGACGGTGCCGGTGGCCGGCATCAAGGAGTTCGTCGCCTATGTGAAGGCCCATCCGGGCGACGTCAGCTACGGCTCGAACGGCGTCGGCTCGCTGTCGCACCTGACGACCGAGATGCTCGCCAAGGCGGGGGGCATGAAGTTCCTGCATGTTCCGTACAAGGGCAGCGCGCCGCTGATGGTGGACCTGGTGGCGGGGCGCCTGGGGTTCTGCTTCACGGGATCGGCGCTGGCGGCGCAGATGGTGAAGGAGGGCAGCGTGAAGGCCCTGGCGGTCACGACGAGCGAACGGATCCGCGCGCTGGCGGACGTGCCCACGCTGGTCGAGTCGGGCTTCCCGGAGCTCAACGCGCCGAGCTGGTTTTCGATCGTGGCGCCCTCGGGCGTCAAGCCCGAGGTTTTCGCGCGGCTGAGCAAGGCCATGGCCCGCGTGACCGCCTCGCCGGACTACATCGCCGCGTTGGACAAGGCGGCCAGCATCGTCGAACCGATGGATCCGGCCGCGGGCGAGGCACGTTTGAAGCGCGAGCGCGCGTTCTGGACCGAAGCGGTGACCATGACGGGGGCGACGGCCCACGATTGATTCCGGGCGGATGCCGGGAACGCAAGGAGCACAGATGGGCAGGATGCTGAGCGCCGGACAGGTCGACGCGTACGCGCGCCAGGGATACGTCAGCCCGGTGGAGGCCTTTTCCCCGCGGCAGGCGCGTGTCTACCGCGACCTGCTGGAGTCCGCCGAGCAGGCAGGCGGAGGGCTGTCCGCGGACCGGCGCCGCAAGATGCATCTCTACCTGAAGTGGGCGGACGAGATCGTCCGCCATCCGCGCGTGCTCGACGCCGTCCAGGACCTGATCGGCCCGGACATCCTGGTCTTCCACCTGACCTGCTGGATCAAGGAACCACGCACCGGCGCGTTCGTCAGCTGGCACCAGGATTCGACCTACTTCGGCCTGGAGCCCGCCCAGCATGTGACCGCATGGGTGGCGTTGTCCCCCAGCAATGAGGAAAGCGGCTGCGTGCAGGTGGTGCCGGGCAGCCACGCGCGAGGACAGCAGCGGCACTCGGCGGGCGGGGATGCCGCCAACATGCTGAATACGGGCCAGCGGATAGACGTGCCCGACGATGCCTGCATCGACCTGATGCAGCTGGAGCCCGGTCAGTTCTCGCTGCACCACACCCATCTTTTCCACAACTCCATGCCCAATCGCTCCGCGGACCGGCGCATCGGCCTGGGCATCAGCTACATACCCACCCACTGCCGGTGCGACAGCCGCCAGCGCCTGTCGGCCAGCCTGGTGCGCGGCGTGGATCGCCACGGTAACTTCGACCTGGACCCGGCGCCTGTCGCCGATTTCGACCCCCAAGGCTTGCGTTGCCATGAAGCGGCGATGCGTCGCTGGCACGCCGCCCGCGCGGAGCTGATTCCGAAGGCGAACGCCGCCGCGTAGCCGCGGCGCGCGCGCCGTGTTCCAGTCGGAGTTTCCCCGGTGTTGCGCCGGGGGTACTGGCTGAACCGCGACCGCCTGGTATCGCTATCATTGTCTTCCTGGAGGCAGGTCGTCGGCCATGGGCACCGACCCGGCCATGCTCCCGGGAGACCGGCGTGGGCCGGTCGGCAGCCGTCCCATACCGAGTGCGGCATCATGAACAACAACGACACCTTGCTTGCCCTCGCCCATCCCCTGATCGCGCTTCTGCTGGCGGCCGTGTTCTACGGCGCCTGGCGCTACGCGCATCGCCAGGCGCAATTCCTGTTCTTCGCGATGGGCTTCGCCTGCTACGCGGGCGGCATCTCCATGCAGATCCTGCTGTGGCCGCCTTGGCTCCTGGCCAACATCGCCTTGACGGGAGTGGCCTACGCGTGCGCGATCTTCTGCTTCGCGCGGGGCCTGACGGCGCTGGAGGACAGGCGGCTGCCCGGGCTGCCGGCCGTGCTCGTGCTGGCGGTCATGCTGGCCATACGCATGGCCAGCGCGCACGACGAGTCGCTGTTCCGGCTGCGCGTGGCCACGACGCACGTTGCCGCCGCCCTGGTGTTCCTGCTGGCGCTGTGGCAGGTCCGCCATATGGCGCGGGGAACCGCCCTGGAGCGGCTGCTGTTCTGGTGTGTCGCGGCCTGCACGGCCAGCCTGCTCCCACGGGCCATGCTGGCCACGCGGCCGGCGGACCGGTACGGCTACGACCACTCGCTTTATTGGGAGGTCATGCAGACCAGCTTCTATTTCTTCGGCATAGGCGTGGCGTTCCTGATGCTGGGCCTGACGTCGGTGCGGACCATCTCCAGCCTGAGCCAGGCCAGCCGCCGGGATCCGCTGACGGGAATGAACAACCGGTCGGGGCTGGGCGAATTCCTGGCGGCGCGCCTGCCGCGGTGCGCGCGCTATGGCCTGATCATGGTGGACGTGGATCATTTCAAGGGGATCAACGACCGCTACGGCCATCCGGCGGGGGATGCGGTGCTGAAGCGGCTGGCGGCGATCATGGAGCAGGGCATACGGGCGGACGACGCGGTGGGCAGGTTCGGGGGCGAGGAGTTCATGGTGGTGCTTCCCGAAGCCTCGGACGACGAGGCGAGGCGGGTGGCCGAGCGGCTGCGTGTCGCGGCGGCCGCCCAGGATTTCTCGGACATCGCGCCGGGATTGCAATGCACCGTGAGCCTGGGCGTGGGCAGCTTCGAGCATGGCGTCTCGTTCGAACTGGCCTATGCGACGGTGGACGAACGGTTGGCCCGGGCCAAGCGCCTGGGCAGGAACCGCGTGGTGGGGAAGGAGCCCGGCTGGGCGGTAAGGCGCAGCTCGGGGGCTTGAATTCCCGCGGCAAAGGCGTGACTGGCCGAGGGATGTTTTGCTATAAGGAGGACGGGTCTCTTCGCCTTCCTGGCAACAAGATAGATACGCATCCGGGAATACGGTCGTGCACGGTGTCTATAACCCCTTGCTGGTATTTCTTTCCCTGGTGGTCGCATCGCTGGCCGCCTACACGGCGCTGGAGCTGACCGGCCGCATCGCGTCGCTGCCGGGATGGAAGCGTCGGCTGCCGTGGCTGATGGGCGGCGCGGTCGCCATGGGGGTGGGCATCTGGTCGATGCACTTCATCGGGATGATGGCTTTTTCCCTGCCCATTCCCCTGGGGTACGCGTTCGGGCCCACGGCGCTGTCCCTGCTGATCGCCATCCTGGTGTCCGGTTTCGCGCTGGCGGTATCGGCCAGCGGCCGTGTCCGGCTCCGTTGCTGCCTGGCGGGCGGGGCGGCCATGGGAGCGGGCATCGCGGGCATGCACTACACGGGGATGGCCGCTCTGGACATGGCGCCCGCGGTGAGCTACGTGCCCTGGATCGTGCTGGCCTCCATCGGCCTGGCCATCGCGGCCTCTGTCGTGGCGCTGTGGCTGGGCGTCGCGCTGCGAGGTTCGGACGAACCCTATATCGCCTTCAAGCGCCTGGGTGCGGCGCTGGTGATGGGGGGCGCCATCACCGGCATGCACTACACCGGCATGAGCGCGGCGCAATTCGCCCCCGGCAGCGTCTGCCTGTCGGCCAGCCAGCTGGATCCCAACTGGCTGGCGATGATGGTGTCCGGCTCGTCGCTGGCCGTGCTGCTGGGGACCCTGCTGGTGCTGGGCTGGCGCGCCAACAGCCTGGCCGACTCGCTGCGGCGGGCCAACCGGCAACTGCAATACCTGAGCATGCACGATGCGCTGACCGGCCTGCCGAACCGGTTGATGCTGGTCGAGCAGATGAACCTGGCGATCCAGGACGCGGTTCGCGACAAGACGGCATTCGCGGTCTTCTTCCTGGACCTGGACGGGTTCAAGACGGTGAACGATTCGCTCGGGCATGCGGTGGGCGACGACCTGCTCAAGGGCTGCGCCCAACTGCTGTCTTCGCACGTGCGCAAGGACGACCTGGTCGCGCGCATAGGCGGCGACGAGTTCGTCATGCTGTTGCGGGGCATATCGGCACCCGGGGATGCGGCGTCCGTCGCCAAGAAGCTGCTGCGGGTGTTGCGGAACGACATGATCGGTTGCCAGGCGCGCCTGCGGATCAGCGCAAGCGTGGGGATAGCCATGTATCCGGGAGACGCCCGGGACGGCGAGGCATTGCTGGACTGCGCCGATGCCGCCATGTACAGCGCCAAGCAGGCGGGCCGGAACACCTATTGTTTCTTCGAGCCGGGCATGCACGCCAACGCCGCCCGCACGCTGATGCTGCAGCAGGACCTGCAGGCCGCGCTCGACGCAGGGCAGTTCAGCCTGGTGTTCCAGCCCAAGTTCAGCGTGGCCACCCGCGCGATCTGCGGCGCGGAGGCGCTGATACGGTGGCATCACCCGACCTTCGGCAGCGTGGCGCCCATGGAGTTCATCACCATCGCCGAGCGCTCGGGCCAGATCGTCCAGATCGGCGACTGGGTGATACGGGAAGTCTGCCGCTGCGTGAGCGACTGGCGGCGGCGCGGGCTGGAGCCGGTCCAGATCTCGATCAACCTGTCGCCCATCCAGTTCAACGTGCCCGACCTGATCGGGCGCGTCGAGGACATCCTGGACGAGATGGACGTGCCGCCCCGTCTGGTGATGTTCGAGATCACCGAGACCGTGGCCATGCTGAACGCGGGCCGTACGGCCGAGATCGTGAACCGCTTCCGCGCCCGCGGCTTCGACATCGCGATCGACGACTTCGGTGCCGGCTATTCGAGCCTGGCCTATCTGCACCGGTTCAAGGTCAAGCAGATCAAGGTCGACCGGCTGTTCACGTCGGAACTGGACCGCAATGAAGCCGAGGCCAGGGCGCTGCTGTCGGCCATCGTGACGCTGTCGCACGCGCTCCACATGGAGGTAGTGGCCGAGGGCGTGGAGAACGAGGCGCAGATGCGTTTCCTGACCGAGCTGGGGTGCGACGAGGCGCAGGGCTTCCTGTTGGCGCATCCGCTGTCCGAAGAAGCCTTCCGCAGCCTGCTGCAGCCCAGGGCGTCGTTCGCGCTAAGACGGATCGCCGCGCTGGGACAGCCGCGTCGCGCCGATTGATATCTCTTCGGCCAGGAGGCGCAGCAGCGGTACGTAGCGGTTCGAGATCTCGCGGTCCGGAACGACGTTGCGCTGCAGGACGAGATTGATGGCACCTATGGCGTGGCCGCGCAGGCGTACAGGGAAGGCGATGGCGGCGACGCTTTCTTCGTTCACCAGTTCTCCCTTGTTGACGGCATAACCGCGGCGCCGGGTCTCGCGCAGCACGCGGCCGACATATGCCTTGTCGCGGGCAACGGCGCCGATGGCATCGCCGCGTTCCCGCAGCAGGGTCAGGGTGGCTTCCCGTTCCTCGTCCGAACAATAGGCCAGCCAGGCACGGCCTATGGCCGAGGTCAGCATCGCGATGCGTGTACCGATGGTGGCCCGGTGCTGGGACAGCAGGCTGGAGCGATGCGTCGATTCCCGCACGATCATGAAGCCGCCGTCGGGCGTGGCGAGATCGCTGGGCCAGGACAGGGCGCTGAGGTGCGCGCTCATGGCGGGCGAGGCGATCCTGTCGATCCAGTCCGCGCCGACATAGCCTTCGGCCAGCCGCCGCACCTCGAAGCTGAGCGCGTACTGCGCGCCGTCGTCCTTGTGGTGGACCAGGCCTTCCTGCCTGAGCGTCTCCAGCAGGCGTTTGACGGTCGTGCGATGCAGGCCGGTCAGCCGGGCCAGCTCGACCACGCCGCCCATGCCCCCGGGCATGCCGTTCAGCGCCCGCAACACCGCCAGCCCCCGGCTTAGTCCACGGACTTCCTTGTAGGCGGAGTCCTCGGGTTTTCCCGTAAGCAGATACATGGTTTTCCGTTCGAAGGTGCACCAGGTGCACCTACTATACAGGGGTATGGGGTGGCATCAGACTTCCTCCCGCATTCGACACGGCGGCATCGCCGGCGAGAACCAAGGAGACGACATGAATGCCATTCGACGTGCGTTCTGCACGATGGCGGCGTTGGCCGCCGCGACCCTCACGCCCGCGTTCGCGCAGGAATGGCCGGCCAGGCCGATCCGCATCGTGGTGCCGTATCCGGCGGGCGGCAACGCGGATTCGGCGGCGCGGGCACTGGCCGAGGTGGTGTCGGTCAGCCTCAGGCAGACGGTCATCGTCGACAACCGCCCCGGGGCCTCGACGATCATCGGGACGGACGCGGTCGCTCGAGCGCCGGCCGACGGCTATACCATCGGCCTGGTCACCGATTCGCATGCCATCAACGAGGCCATGGCCCACCTGCCGCATGCCAACGAGGTGCTGGGCGCGAAAGTGCCCTACGACGCGGTCAAGGATTTCATGCCGGTGTCGGGCGTGGCCCTGGTACCCCTGGTGCTGGTGGTCAACCCCAAGGTGCCGGCGCGGTCGGTGAAGGAACTGGTGCGGCTCTCGACCACGGGCAAGGGCGTTGATTTCGGCACCATGGGGCCGGGCAGTCCCTGGTTCGTGCACCTGCACCAGCTGCGCAAGCTGACCGGGGCGGATTTCGTGGACGTGCCCTACAAGGGGCTCGCGCCGGCGAACACGGATCTCCTGGCAGGGCAGATCCAGACGATGCTGATGCCCGTCCACTTCGCCCAGCCCTATATCAAGACGGGCAAGCTCGTACCGCTGGCGACGCTGGGCGGCAAGCGCCATCCGCTGCTGCCTGACGTGCCCACGCTGGCCGAGAGCGGCTATCCCGGCCTGGAGATCACCAATTACTTCATGTTCGTCGTGCCGGCGGGCACGCCGCAGCCGGTGGTCGACCGGCTGACCCGCGAGTTCAACGCGGCGCTGCGCCAGCCGGCAATGAAGGAGAAGTTCGCGCTGACCGGCGATCCCTATCCGGCCGAACCGGCCGAACTCTCGGCCCGTCTGCGCCACGACATCAAGGCCTACGGCGACGTGCTGCAGGCCACTCTCAAATAGCCCACGAAGGGAAACGACAGTGAAGAAGGATGCATTTCAGACCGACGTGCTGGTGGTCGGCTCCGGTCCCATGGGCGCCACCACGGCGCTGGCGCTGGCGACCTACGGCGTGCGTGTCCAGGTGGTGAACCGATACAACTGGACCGCGAACACGCCCCGCGCGCACATCACCAACCAGCGCGCGATGGAAGTCTTGCGCGACCTGGGCCTGGAGGATGAAGCGCGCCGCCGGGCCACGCCCTGGGAATGGATGGGCGACACCTTGTTCACCACCAGCCTGGCCGGACCCGAGATCGCACGGCTGCGCACCTGGGGAACCGGCGACGAACGCATCGGCGACTATCTGCAGGCCAGTCCCTGCCCGATGCTGGACCTGCCGCAGAACAAGATGGAGCCCATGCTGGTCACGCATGCCGCCGCGCGCGGCGCGGTCTTTTCGTTCAATACCGAGTACCTGGGCCACGAGCAGGACGCGGACGGCGTGACGGTCAGCCTGCGGGATGTGCCGTCGGGCCGGGAATATGCCGTTCGCTCGCGGTACCTGGTAGGTGCGGACGGCGCGCGCTCCAAGGTCATGGACGACGCGGGGCTGGAGCTGCGGGGACAACTGGCGCGGGCGGCCACCGCCTACGTGCTGTTCCGGGCGGACCTGTCCCGGTATGCGGCCCACCGGCCCAGCATTCTGTATTGGATCGCGACCTCCAATGCGGCGTTCGGCGAGATCGGCCTGGGCCTGCTGCGCGCGATCGAACCATGGGACCAATGGATAGCGGGCTGGGGCTTCGACATGGAGAAGGGGGAGCCCGATTTCTCTCCCGGGGAAATCCTGAAGAAGGTCCGTATCCTGGTGGGCGACCCGGACCTGGAGATCGAGATCGACAATGCCTCGGTCTGGTACGTGAACCAGGCGCACGCGCCGGTCTATTCGAAGGGAAGGGTCTTCTGCGGCGGGGATGCGGTGCATCGCCATCCGCCCTCCAGTGGACTGGGATCCAACACCTGCATGCAGGACGCCTTCAATCTCGCCTGGAAACTCGCATTCGTGCTGCGCGGCCACGCCGGGACGGGCCTGCTGGATTCCTATTCGCTGGAACGCGCGCCGGTGGGGGCGCAGATCGTTGCCCGGGCGAACCAGTCCAGGCTGGACTACGGTCCGCTGAACGAGTGCTTCCGGGAAGCCGGCGCCGAGGATCCGGTCGCGGCTGGCCTGGCGCGGCTGGCCGCGCCCGATGCCGAAGGCGTGGCGCGGCGCGCGGCCCTGGCCGAGGCGCTCAGGCTCAAGAACTACGAGTTCAACGCGCAGGGCGTGGAGCTGAACCAGCGCTATGCGTCGGCGGCGATCATTGCCGAACCGGACGCGGGCGAGGAAACCTGGAGGCGCGACCCGCAACTGCATGCGCAGGCCAGCACGCGCCCCGGCGCCAAGCTGCCCCATGCCTGGCTGGTGGGGAGCGACGGACGCAGGGTGTCGACGCTGGATGTCGTGGGCCGGGGCAAGTTCACCCTGCTTACCGGCCTGGCGGGGCAGGCGTGGAAAGAGGCGGCCGCCGCGATGGACCTGCCTTTCCTGAGGACCGTCGTGATCGGCGAGCCGGGCGCGCTCGATTCCTACTGCACGTGGCACGCGCTGCGCGAGATCGAGGAGTCCGGGGCGCTGCTGGTGCGCCCG
Organism: Pigmentiphaga sp. GD03639; assembly: GCF_029845405.1. NCBI lineage: Bacteria > Pseudomonadati > Pseudomonadota > Betaproteobacteria > Burkholderiales > Alcaligenaceae > Pigmentiphaga > Pigmentiphaga sp. GD03639. The sequence goes on along the minus strand of NZ_JAOCLR010000028.1, from coordinate 41,919 downwards.
GACGGTATCGTGGCGTGGCGCCGGCACAGCGGCGAAGGGCTGGACGCGGCGGGAGCGGGTGTCGTTCTCGAGACGGCCCTGGCGAAGCTGCTGGACCGCGCGCGGTGACGAGGACGGACGCCATGGGCGAGCGGGCCTTCCTGGGCATGTCGCATTCCCCGTTGATGGGGCTGAACCCCGTGCCGGCACAGGCCGGGGCCGAGTTGCAGGCGGCCATCGCGCGAGTGCGCGATCAGGTCCTGGCCTATGCGCCGGACCTGGTCGTGCTGATAGCGCCCGACCACTACAACGGCTTCTTCAACCGGTTGATGCCGCCATTCTGCATAGGCACGCAGGCCCGGGCGGTGGGCGACTACCTGTCTCCCGAGGGCCGCTTGCAGGTTGATGCTTCGCTGGCGCTGGAGATGGCCGATGCCCTGATGGACCGGGGGTTCGACGCGGCCGTCTCGCGGCGCATGGAGGTGGACCACGGTTTTGCCCAGCCGCTGCAATTGCTTTGGGGAGGGCTGGATACGCCGCCCGTGGTGCCGGTGTTCGTCAATGCCGTCGCGCCGCCCGGCATTCCGCGCCTGTTCCGGTGCCGGGACCTGGGCCGGGCCATCGGCGATTTCCTGGACGGCGTGCCGCGGCGCGCGCTGCTGATCGGCTCGGGCGGACTGTCGCACGAGCCGCCGGTCCCGACGCTGGATCATCCCGATCCCGAGGTGCGCGAACGGATCACCGTGCCGCGCGCGGCCACGCCCGGCGAGCGCGAGGCCAAGACCCGGCGCGTGATGGCCGCGGGACAGGCCTTGGCCGCGGGCGCCGGGACGGTCAAGCCGCTGGCGCCGGACTGGGACCGCCGCTGGATGGATGCGCTGGCAGGTCCGGCAGCCGCCCTGGACGAATTGTGCGCGTGGCCGGAGGACGCCATCGCTCGCGAGGCGGGCGCATCGGCGCACGAATCGAAGACGTGGCTGATTGCGCGCGCGGCGCTGACCGGGCGCATCGGGGCGCCGGTCTTCCGGTACTACCGGGCCATTCCCGAATACATCGCCGGTTTCGGCCTGATGCTGATGACGCAGCAGGGCTTGATGAACTAACCCATGCCCGCCGCGCACGCGGACGGGACCTTTCACTGCATTGCCTACGAACGAGAAATGACCATGACGCAAACGATCTCCCCGCTGACCGAAGCCGCCACCAGCCGCTACGTGCAAATCACCGAGAACGGCCAGCCGCTGCGCCTGCACTACAACGACACGGGCGTGGGCGGCGAGGCCGTGATCATGCTGCACGGCTCGGGCCCTGGCGCCAGCGGCTGGGCCAATTTCCACCGTAACGTCCAGCCGTTCGCCGATGCCGGCTACCGGGTCATCCTGCTGGACTTCCCGGGCTGGAGCAAGAGCGACGCCATCGTCTGCGCCGGTTCGCGCTCGGACCTGAACGCGCGCGCGCTGGCCGGCCTGATGGATGCGATCGGACTGGAGCGGGCGCACCTGGTCGGCAACTCCATGGGCGCCCACAGCGCCGTCGCCTTTGCCCTGGCGCATCCGGCGCGCGTGGGCCGGCTGGTCCTGATGGGCGGCGGGACGGGCGGGGTCAGCCCCGTCGTTCCCATGCCCACCGAAGGCATCAAGCTGATCGGCGCGCTGTACCGCGATCCGACCATCGAGAACCTGAAGCGGATGATGAACGTGTTCGTCTATGACGCCGCCAGCCTGACCGAGGAATTGTTCCAGGCTCGGCTGGACAACATGTTGTCGCGCCGCGATCACCTGGAGAACTTCGTCAAGAGCAGCCAGGCCCATCCCCGGCAGTTCCCCGACGTGGGCGCGCGGCTGGGCGAGGTCGCGGCCCGGACCCTGGTCATCTGGGGCCGGGACGACCGCTTCGTGCCGATGGACACCGGACTGCGCCTGCTGGCCGGTCTGCAGGACGCCGAGCTGCACGTGTTCAGCCGCTGCGGCCATTGGGCCCAGTGGGAGCACGCGCAGAAGTTCAACCGCATGGTGCTGGATTTCCTGGCGGCCTGAGAAGGCCGCCAGGGGCGGCGATTACGCGCGCTGCGAGTCCAGCGTCTCGTTATTCTTCACCACCTCCTGAGCCTTCGTGTAGCTTTCGATCAGCAACTGGTAGGCGGGGAAGATCTTGGTGTAGACCTCGGCCCACTGCAGGGCGTCGTCGCGATGCCAGGTCTTTTGCAGCTCGGAGGCTACCGCCGCCGTGTCCATGGGCACCACGCCCGCCTGCACCACGCGCGCCAGCGTGATCTCCTGCGCCATCTTGCTGTAGGTGCCGGAGGCGTCGACCACCGCGAACACCTTGTAGCCGTCGGCGACCGCGCTGATGGCGGGGAAGGCCATGCACACGCTGGTGATGGTGCCGGCGATGATGAGGGTCTTGCGTCCGGTGGCCTTGACGGCGGCTACGAAGTCCGGGTTGTCCCAGGCGTTGATTTCGCCCTTGCGCGCCACATATTGGGCATGCGGTGCGTTGGCGTGGATTTCCGGGATGAGCGGGCCGTTGGGACCCTGGGGCACCGAGGCGGTGGTGATGACGGGCAGCTTGCTCAGGGTGGCCATTTTGGCCAGCGCCGCGGCGCGGGCGCGCAGCTCGGGCATGGGCATGTCGCCCACGGTCTGGAACAGGCCGCTTTGGTGATCGATCAGCAGCATGACGGCGTCTGCGGGGTCGATGACGGGACGTTGGCCCTGGAAATTGGCGGGGGTGCTCATGATGCGCTCTCCTTGGTGGTCGGCGGGCAGCGGATTGCTTGTGCCGTGGGAAAGAGCATATCCACGATGCCAAAAGACTTTTAGTAGGCAAAAATGGCATGCATCGTTCCTTTTTAGGAACGATGCATGCTTTCGGATCAAAGCCCCTGCTTGCCCGCGCCGGCCAGGATCTCCTGGATCCGATCCAGCAAGGCATCGGTGCGCGCCTGGTCGGGCGCCGCCATCCGCTTCAGGCTGCCCAGGGCCGCCACGTCGCCGTAGAACGGCACCTGGTCGCAGTCGGTGCGGCGGGCAGGAAGCGCGTCGTCAAGGAAGAAGGCCGTCACCCGGTGGTCCACGCACGGGCTCATGTAGGGGAACACGCCATGCGAGTACTCCCCCTTCACATACAGCAGCCGGGCCGTGGGCAGGGCATCGACGAAGCGCAGCGCGTTCTCGGTCAGGGTCAGCGCGTCGAACTGGCTTTGCACGACCATCAGCGGCCCCGCCTTGGCGGTGTCCTGCACGGCGGGCTTGGCGGTGGTCGGACCGCCCCAGTACAGGCAGGGCGCCTCGGTCATCGAGCCGCCGGTCACCGGATGGCTGATCGCCATCTCGTTGCCCAGGCTGATCCAGTACTGGGGATCGGTCCGGCTCGCCACGTCGTTGCAGACGACGGCGACGTAGGTGGCCTCTTCGGGCGGCATCAGCAGGGACCGCGGCTCGGGGAAGCGGATCGCGGCGAACTGGTCGAGCAGGCGTGTCGCCGCGCGCAGGGCCGCTTCGACGTCGAACGGAGCCCGGTCGCGGATCGCGGTGTCCACCGCGATGCGCAGGTCGGCATCGCTGATGTCGGGATCGGTGGCCAACCGGTCCCTGGCGATGCCCGCCGCCAGCATGACGAAACCCGACGACACCAGGCCGCGGCTGCTGTTGAACGCCAGCGTCGCGCCCACAGCCGCCTTCAGGGGCGAGGGCAGCGTGCCGAACAGCGCGCGGATCCGGCTTTCGTCCGCGCCCAGCCGGTAGAGGTCCGGATGGCGGGCGAAATAGGGGCTCATGACCTCGTCCAGCACGCGCTGCTTGCCGATGGACTGGCCGATCATGGCTTCGTCGAAGCCGGCGGTGAAGTCGACGGCGCTGTCCAGCACCAGGTGGCCGGCCTGTCCGGGGAAGCGGGCGGCATACCAGGCGCCCAGCCAGGTGCCGTACGAATAGCCGATGTAGTTGAGCTTGGCGTCGCCGATCAGATGGCGGATCAGGTCCAGGTCCCAGGCCGTCTGTTCGGTGTTGATGTAGGGCGTCAGGGGGTTGTTCTTGCAGGCCTTGGTCGCCAGCCGCAGGTTGTACAGCATGGCCTCGATGTTGGCCGGGCTGCGGTCGTCGGACGGGAAGTTCACCTCGCGCGAGGGTTCGTTGGCCGTGCAGGTGATGGTGGTGCCGGCACCGGTGCCGCGCGGCGAGAAACCCACCATGTCATAGTGCCGCGCCAGTTCCTGCAGCGCCGCACGCGTGGGCGAGTCGCTGGGAGGCTGGGAGAACAGCGCGCCGAAGTTGGCCGCGATCTCGAGTCCGTCGCCGCCGGGGCCGCCGGGATTGAAGACGATGGAGCCCTTGCGGACCTTGGGCTCGGCGGTGGCGACCTTCAGCAACGCGAGGCGGATGTCGCCCCGGTCCGTCCTGGCGTAGTCCAGCGGCGCGCGTATGGTCGCGCACGACACTTTGTCTCCCAGTTGCTGGATGAGGGCGCTGTTCGGACCCAGGACGTTCGGATCGCAGGGGGCCCATGCCACCGCCTGGGATTTGTAGGCGGCCAGCGGGTCGTCCGGCGCGGGGGCATCACCTCCGCCGCCGCAGGAAGCCAGACCGGTCAATAGGACGGCGGCGCCGTATCGCCATGCCGAGCGGCCGTGGATATGCATGTATGCCCCCATTCTTGAGAATGTCTTTCATGGAGGCGCAAGCATAGCCGCATTCGTCACATGCGGATACGTTTTGTTACGTGGGGGCGGGGGCGGAAGGGAGGGCGCCGGCGATGCCGGCGCGGAACTCAGGCGGACTTTTTCCTGATCATGCCGTAGATCAGCAGCAGCACGATGGCGCCGACCACCGAGGCGATCCATCCGGCCGGCTCGCCCGGCTGGTACCAGCCCATCGCGCGGCCGGCATATCCGGCGATGAGCGAACCGGCGATGCCGAGCACGATGGTCATGATCCACCCTATGCTGTCGTCGCCTGGCTTGATCGCACGTGCAAGCAGGCCGACGACCAAGCCTACCAGAAGACTTCCGAGAAGAGACAGCATGGCGTACCTCCGGGCAAGATTCCAGTTCCCCTGGCGGGGCGTGCGCGCATCATGCCATATTTCGAGGCGGCCGGCGTAGCCCGGCCGGTGGGCCGTCAGCGCAGGGTGTAGCCCTTGGCGCGCATGCAGTCGTTGGCCATGCCCGACTGGCGTTCGGCGTTGGCCAGGCCGTCGCTCACGCCGGATCCGCCGCCGGCATTGATGCCGCGGTACGAGGGGGTGCTCGAGCCCGGCGAATTGATGCGAGCCTGGCGTTCGCACTGGATGCGGTCGCGCTCGGCCTGGTCGGCCGAGGAGGTCTCGCGGTACCAGGAAGTGGGGCTGGAGGCACACGCGGTCAGCGCCAGCACGCAGAGCAGGGCGGCGGGGTTCTTGTTCATGATGTTCTGTTCCGTTTGAGGCCCCTGGGGCGTGGCCCGCATCGCGGGGAATGCATCGATTGTATTCAAACGCGAAGGCGCGCAGAACGAGGGGCGGAGTCTGTCAGACCTCGTCGTCGTACTCGAGTTCGGACAGCCGGCGCCGCAGCGCTCGGGCGTCCACCTCGGTGGCGTGGTAGTTCAGCGGCAGCTGGCGCAGTTCGCCGTCGTAGGGATCGCCGTCCGCCGCGTCGTTCAGCGACAGTTCGAATACGGCAAGGCGGCGCTGCCTGAGCTGGCGCATGTATTGAAGAATGTTTTTCATGAATGGGGATGGTTGCGGTTCCGCGGACCGCCTGGACACGATGCGCTATGCTCCCTGCGTTATAGACGCTTTCGGCGGGACTGGCTAGCGCCGGCGCGGCGGCTTGCCCCGGGGTCGCGCCGGGTATGCGGCTTGCTGAGCGAGGCATCCGGACAGGAGATACCGCATGACTACCGCTCCCCACGACGGTTCGGCCCCGCATCATGCCTATCGGCTCTACGCGGCAGGAGACGGCTTGTATGCGCGGGACGGCGCCGGCAAGGCCGTTCGCCTGGGCGCCGTGTCCGAGCGGGACGGCGTGCTGGGCTATCGGCTGGAAGTGGACGATCTGCGGGCCGAGGGGTTCCTGACCTCGGAAAAGCTCTTGCAAGACGTGGCGGCCAAACTGGCCTATGCGTCGCTGCACCGGTTCTTCGGCGCGGCTCCGGCCACGCCGATCCAGGAGGGCGAGGCCAATTTGCCGTGCCTGCTGTTGGAGAACGAGGAGCCCGGCGATTATCCGCCGGCTGGCAGCGCGGCCGAGTAAGAGGCCGGCGCGCCCGTCCGCAAGTACGTCAGGAGGACGGAGTGGGACAGATTATGCCTTGCCGGGTGCTGGTCGTGGACAACTACGTCAGCGCCGCCGAAGCGCTGGCCGAAGCCTGCGGCCGGTTTCATGAAGTCAGGTACGCCGACGGCGGTTCGGCGGCGATGGAGGTGGCACTGGACTGGCGGCCAGACGTCATGGTCCTGGACATCGACATGCCGCCGCCGAACGGATTGGAGGTGGCCACCATGATCCGGGACATCTCGCACCTGAAGCCCGTCACGCTGATCGCGGTGACCGGCCGCAGCGCGGCCTTCGGGCAGGAAGAGGCCATCGCGCACGGTTTCGATGACTACCTGACCAAGCCGGTGGATATCGACAGGCTGTTGTCGGTGATCGCCGCGGCCCGCCGGTTGCCGGCGGATACCTAGACGGTCCGCGCGCGGCCCGCGCCGTAGGCCACCCATGCCTGCGCGCCGGCCATCGCCACCATCAGGCCCAGCGCCGGCAGCCAACTGCCGGTCCAATCGCGCAGCACGCCGCACACGACCGGACCGGTCGCGCCTATCAGGTAGCCCAGGCTTTGCGCCATGCCCGACAGCGAGGCCGCCTGCTGCGTGGAGGCGGCACGCAGGCTGATATAGGCGAGCGACAGCATCAGGCTGCTGCCCAGACCCGCGCCGGCCACGCATATCCAGACGATGGTCCAGGCCGGCAGCAGCGCCATACCCGCGAAGCCCGCCACGCACAGCAGCGAGATGGCCAGCCCGAGGACTTTCTGGTCGCGGACCCGGCCCGACACCCAGGATGTCGCGATATTGCCCAGCAGGGCGGCCAACTGCATCAGCGACACCATCCATCCGGCCTGGCCGGGACTCATGCCGGTCTCGTGCAGCATCGAGGGCAGCCAGGCCACGAGTATGTAGAAATTGAAGGCCTGGATGCCCGTGAACAGGGTGACCTGCCACGCCAGCCACGAACGCCAGACATTCGCGGTTTTCGGGGTGTGGGTGCTGGCCGCGGCGGGCGCCGCGGCATGGTTGCGCGAACGCGCCAGCCAGACCAGGGCCGCGGGAATCGTGATGACCAGCACGCAGGCCAGGGACGTACGCCAGCCGCCGGGCAGGTTGTCCGCCAGCGGTACCGCCACGCCCGCCGCGGTGCCGGATACGAGGGTCATCACGACCGAGTACAGGCCGGTGAGCGGGCCGATGCGTTGCGGGAACTCGCGCTTGACCAGCGCCGGCAGCATCACGTTGCCGACGGCGATGGCGATGCCGCCTATCGCCGTACCGATGAACAGAGGCGCGATGCCGGGCATCGAGCGCACGGCGATGCCGACGCACAGTGCGACCATGGCGGCGAACAGCGCGCGCTCGAGCCCCAGCTGGCGGCCCACGGCGGGCGCGACCACGGAGAACAGGCCGAACGCCAGCAGCGGCAGCGTATTGAGCAGCCCCGCGCTGCCCGCGTCCAGGCCGGTGGAGGCGCGGATATGGCCGAGCAGGGGGCCGACGCCGGTCAGCGGCGCGCGCAGCGTCGCCGCCACCAGCAGGATGCCCAGGAGGGCCATGGCGGGCGTGACGGCGCGGGACAAGGCTGGGTGGGGTGCTGAGCTCATGACTTGGTGTCGGACGATGCGCTGGCGTATAAAACATGCTGGAAGGATCGGATACGCCCAGGGCGGATGAACGGAGACGCGCCATGCCACATCGACTCGCTGCGGGAACGACGCCGCTGGCCACCCGGGACGGCGTGCGTTTCACGCTTTTCCACGAGACTCGCGGGCCCCAGGTCTACGAGGTCGATGCACAGGTCCTGCGCACCTGCTTCGGGGCGCCAGACGATCGCGTCGATCATCTGCTGACCGCCTACCTGGCGGGACAGGCCGAGATCCACGACGTCGCCGCGGGAGTGCCGGGCGGGCCGCACGGATCGGTCACGCGCCTTGGCCCCGAGGACTTCGCGGGCCGCCAGGCCTGACCTCGCGCCGGCCTTCAAGCCGCTCCCGCCGGCGGTTCGGCCGGCAGGTCCGGCGCGCGATCGTCCAGGCGCAGGCTCATCAGCACGTGCACGATGCCGGCCTCCAGGAATTCGTCTCCTTCGGCCTGGAAGCCGCGCGTTTCGTAGAACGCCTGGGCCCGCGTCTGCGCGTGCAGCAGCAGGCGGCCGTGCCCGCGCCGCCGGGCCTCGTCGATCAGGGCATCCAGGATGGCGCCGCCCACGCCCAGTCCGCGTCCGTGGCGGTGGACGGCCATGCGGCCGATGTGTCCGTCCGGCAGCAGCCGGCCCGTGCCCAGGGGCGTGCCGTCGGCGTCGTAGGCGACCGCATGCAGCGAGATCGCGTCGGCAGCATCGTATTCGAGTTCCAGCGGGACCGATTGCTCGTGGACGAAGACGGCCTGGCGGATGGACGAGGCGTCGTGTCTCAGGTCGTCCCAGGCGCCGACGACGAGGCGGATGCCGGGCCGGGTCATGCCGGCAGGCGCGGGGCGGGCGCCCGCGTGGAAACAGGGGAAAAAGGAAGCGGGGGCGTTGCGTGTGGTGTCATGCCGGCAAAGGGGCCGCGGCCAGTGCGGGTGCAAAGCCTCTAGCTTAGACCATCCTGGTGATCCCATCACTTGGCCGGGCGCGCATTTGCGCGGGGCCGGCGCGCTCCTTTCGCGCGCAGCCGGTCCACCACCGCGTCGAAGGCCCGCAGCTGCCGGCGTATCTCCGCCTGGCCGTGGTCGGCCAGGAAGTCCTGGAAGGCCGATGCAACGGGCGGGAGGCGGGCGGTGGACAGGTGCAGCACGTACCAATCGTGTTCGACCGGGTTGCCGGGCAGCGGCAAGAGGCCGATCAGGCCCGCCTGGAATTCCAGGGCGCAGGCATGCAGGGACAGGAAGCCTATGCCCAGGCCCGCCGCCACCATCTGCTTGATGGCTTCGTTGCTGGACAGCTCCGATCCGGGCGAGAACCGCAGCCCCGCTTCTTTGAACAGCCGCTCCGCCGTGTTGTGGGCGCCCGAACCGTGTTCGCGCACGAGGATGTTCTCGCCCGAGAGGTCGCGCAGTGCCAGGTCCCGCCTGGCCATCAGCGGATGATGGGGCGAGGCGATGAAGGCCATCGGATGCTTGGCGAAAGCCCGCGATTCCGTGCGCACGTCGCCCGGAGGCTTGCCCATGATGGCGATGTCGATTTCATGGCGGGTCAGCATGCGTACCACTTCTTCGCGGTTACCCACGCTGAGCTTGACCTTCACGCCGGGCCGGCCGGTGTTGAAGGCCACGAGCAGCGGGGGCAACAGGTACTCGGCGGTGATCAGCGCCCCCACGCGCAGCGTGCCGGCCAACTGGCCCTTCAGGCTGGCGACTTCGTCCGAGGCGTGGCGCCAGAGCTCGAGGATCTGGCTGGCGTAGCCGGCCACGACTTCGCCGGCGGGCGTGAGCAGCAGGCCGCGCCCGGAGCGCTGGACCAGCGCGGCGCCGGCGGCTTCCTCGAGCAGGCGCAATTGCAGCGATACCGTGGGCTGGGTCAGGTGCAGCGCCTGGGCTGCGCGCGAGACGCCGCCCAGGCGCGCGACGGCGTCGATGGCGGTGAGCTGGCGGAACGTCGTGGTCTTGTACATCGTGGCGGCCTCGGCGGATGTTTCATAGAAGATAACCTATGGGATGAACTTATTTTTTAATTTTTAAATATATCTCCACGAACTTAAAGTTCTTCGCATGGACATCGAACCAGGCGCCACCAGGGCGCCATCCGTGGAGACGAACATGCTGCCCGCCACCCGCAAGCTGGATTTTTCCGAAGTGCCCGTCATCGACATGTCGCCCGAAAGATTCGCGACGCCCCAGTCCCGGAAGCGCCTGGCCGACGAACTGGCCGAGGCCTGCGCCACCGTCGGTTTTCTGTACCTGAAGAATCATCCGATCCCGCAGGCGCAGATCGACGGCGTCTTCGAGGCCGCCAAGGCGTTCTTCGCGTTGCCGCAGGCGGCCAAGGACGCGGTGTCGATGGCCAGGAACCATCATTTCCAGGGTTATCTGCCCATGCTGACGAAGGGGGAGGGCAACGCCGAGCGCGGCGGGGTGATCACCGCCAACAAGCAGGAGGCCTTCCAGTTCCGCCGGCCGCTCGATCCCGACGACCCGGACCTGCTGACCGGCGCGCGCCTGGCCGGAACCATTCCCTGGCCCCGTGAACTGCCGGCGCTCAAGGAGGTGCTGCTGGCCTATCACGCCCGCATGTGCCGGTTCGGCGAAAGCATGATCGAGCTGTTCGAGCTTGGCCTGGACCTGCCCAGGGACGCCATTCGCCAGCATTTCCACAAGGACATGAACGCGCTGCGCATCATCCACTACCCGCCGCAGCAGGTGGATGAATCCGGCGCCCACCTGGGGACCCGCGCCCATACCGACACGGACGCGTTCACCTTCGTCTACCAGGACGCGACCGGCGGCCTGGAGATCCGCAACCGGGATGGGGAATGGATAGGCGTGCCGCCGATTCCCGGCACCTATGTGCTGAACATCGGCGAGGTCATGAAGGTCTGGACCGACGGGGTCTTCTCGTCCACGCCGCACCGGGTCATCAACCGCTATGGGAAGGAGCGCTATTCGGTGCCATTCTTCATGTTCCCCACTTACGACGAAGTGATCGCGCCCAAGATCCGCAACCCCGACCCGTCCAATGTGGCGCCCGAGGATTTCCATACCTCCATGCCGCGGGACAAGCCTTTCGTCTGGGGCGAGTTCAAGAAGGCCAATTACGCCCGCATCAATCCCACTGCCCCGGAGCGCGCCATGGCGGATTAGAGGCGGGGGAGGAGACACGTGATCGTGGTCAGCCAAGGAGATTCCCGTGCGCTTGTCGAGATTGTTGTGGATGGTCGTATTGTTCTCCTGTGCCGGCGCATCGCTGGCCCAGGCATATCCGGACCGGCCCTTGCGCCTGATCGTGCCTTTCGGGGCGGGCGGCAATTCGGATTTCGCCGCCCGGCAGATCGGCAAGAACCTGGGCGAGGCGCTGGGCCAGACGGTGGTCGTGGAGAATCGCGGGGGCGCCGGCGGCGTACTGGGGGTCAAGGAAATGCTGGGCTATCCGGCCGACGGCTACACGCTGCTGCTGGGTACCGTCGGTACGCAGATCGTCAATCCCCTGCTGTACAAGAGCCTGCCCTACGATCCGGACAAGCAGCTCGCGCCGGTGGGCCTGGCCACGAACACGCCTTCGGTGCTGGTCGTGCGGGCCAGCCTGCCGGTGCGGAGCCTGGATGAACTGGTCGCCTATGCTCGGGCCCGGCCCGGGGTGTTGAACTATGGCGCGGCGGGAACCCTGCACCTGGGCATGGAGACGCTGAAGGCGAGCTATGGCCTGGACATCGTCAAGGTCCCGTACAAGGGAAGCGGCGAATCGGTCACGGCCGTCGCCGGCGGCCAGATCGACGTGCTGATGGACAGCAGCCAGGTGGTCGGCCCGCAAGTGGCCGCCGGCAAGCTGCGCGCGCTGGCCGTCATGTCCGACCAGCCGCTGGCTTCCGTACCGGGCGTGCCGACGACCGCGCAACTGGGCGTGCCTGACCTGAAGGCGGGCAACTGGACCGCGCTGTATGTGGCGGCGGGCACGCCGGCGGCCATCCAGGAAACCTTGAGCCGCGCCTTGCAGAAGGTCGTCGCCTCGGCCGAGCTGAAGGCCCGGCTGGCCGAGTACGGCACCCAGCTCTACAAGGGTTCGCCCGAGGAATACCGCGCCTTCATCGCCGCCGACAAAGCCAAGGTCCGCCGCCTGGTCGAGATCGCCGGACTTCAGGCGCAATAGCCGCGTTCCGGCGCAGCTTGCCCGCGCCGCCCATTCCTCTATTGGAGAAATCGATGACCACGATGCGGTCTCTTGCCGGCGTCGCGCTGGCCGTCGTCCCCTGCGCCGCCGCGTTGGGCCAGGGCAGCGTGACGATGTACGGGATTTTCGATAATGGCTACCTGTCCGACAAGACTCAGGGTAAGGGTACGATCAATGCGATCAATCCCTCGCTCAGCGTGGCCTCGCGCTGGGGGCTGCGCGGCACCGAGGACCTGGGCAACGGCTGGAAGGCCAACTTCGTGCTGGAGAACGGCTTCACGGGCGACAACGGGCAGCAGGCTTTCGGGCGACTGTTCGGCCGGGCCAGCCATGTGGGGCTGTCGAACCGGCAACTCGGCGAGATCCAGCTTGGGCGGATGGCCAATCTCGGGCTGCTGTTCACCGCCGGCATGATGAGCCCGTTCGGGCCCAGTTTCCAGCAGGCCGCGGTGACCACGACCGCCGCCTACAACACCGGCGATTTCGGCACCACCGCGCGGGTCAACAACGCCGTCTACTATTTTTCGCCCCGCTGGGCGGGCATGCAGGCCGGCCTGGGCTACAGCGTGCAGACGGCAGATGCCGAAATCGCCGGCGGCAGCCGCAACAACCGGATGGCGGACCTGGGACTGCGATACGACGGCGGCCGCTTCAAGGCGGCGGTCAGCTACCAGTACGTCATGCCCGCCAGCACCGCCGGTGCGCGGGGCAAGCCCAGCAACCTGCAGGTGGGCGTGAACCATGACTTCGGCGCGTTCACCCTCTACGGCGGATACGGCCGGCTGAACGATCCGACGGTGGATCCGGGGGCCAACGGGGCGACCCATTTCGCGGCCACGCACGATCGCGACCATGCCTATCAGGTTGGCGTGAAGGTGCCGGTGGGAGCGGGGAGGGTGCTGCTGGGATACCAGCGGACGACCGGTTCGAAGATCGAGAACTACGGCCTGGCCTATGTCTACGACCTGTCCAGGCGGACCTGGCTGTACGTGTACGCCAACCGGACCGAGTTCCGGCTTTTCTCCGCGGCGGGAGCGACGGCGGGCGATGCCTGGCGCAGGCAGATCGCGATGGGGATCGCGCACCGGTTCTGACCGGTGCGCGGAATGCGTCTTGGTCGATGCGGACGTCTGGACGGGCACGGCTAGTCTTTCAGCTTCAACTCGTCCAGCAGGCGCCCCTTTGAAGCATGATCGGCCGCCACCCGCCGGCTGAACGCCGGCCTATCCAGATACGTGGCAGTCTGCTGCAACTGGTCCGCCATTTGTTGATAGGAGGGGCTGCTGACGATGTCGCGGCATGCTCCTTCGAGCGTGACGAGTACGTCTTGCGGCACGTCCTTGCGTATAAAGATGCCGCCATAGGTGGATGAGTGGACCTTGGAGCCCAATTCGGCGGTCGTCGGCACGTCGGGGAACTCCTTGGTCCGCGCCGTACTGAACACGACGAGCGGTCGGTAGTTGTGCTGGAGCAGCACTGAGGTGGTGACGAGCCCTCCGTCGATCTGTCCCGAGGTGAGATCCGGGAGCAAGGCCGTCTCGCCACGATAGGAAATTTCGGTTGCTCGGACGTTGAGGTCCCGCAGGAATTCCTCCGTCATCAAGTGCGGAGCTGAACCTATGCCCGAATGTCCGTAGCTGAATCGGCCGGGATCCTTCTTCAGCCTGTCGACCAGTGCCCGGATATCTTTAATGTCCGAGCCAGGCGACGCGGCGAGATAGAAAATGTTCTCGAACGTCTGGCATAGCGGTACGAACGATTCGAGTGTGTAGCCGGCATTCTTGTGACGATGGGTCTGTATCGACAGCGGCGTCGCCGGCGTGAAGGCCAGGGTATAACCGTCGGCAGGCGCGTTTGCTACATTTTGCATGGCCAACATGAGACCCGCACCCGCTTTGGTCTCCACCACCACGGGCGTCTTGAGGCGTTGGCTCAGCTGTTGCGCGAACGCTCTCGCCAAAACGTCTACGGTCGACCCGGCGGGAAGCGGCGTGACGATGTTGATAGGCTTGGTCGGGTAGGGCTGAGGGGCGGCGTGAACCGTGAGTGCCGTAGCGGCAATCCCCAACGCGGCGGACAGGCCAAGCCGGGCAAACTTGGGTCTCATGCTTGTCTCCTATTGGTGTTGTCGTTCGTTTTGTCCGATCAGGCCAGGCGCATGGCATCCTTCCTGTCGATTACCGAGAAGCCGGCTTCCTGCAGCAGCTTGTAGATGGTCTCTATCTCCGCTTTCTTAGGTGCGGGCATCGGTGGCCGCATGAAAGGATTGGGGATCAGCCCCCGCAGCCACGTCGCGACCTTGTAGCGCACGTGCAGCCGCCCCATGTCGGCTACGTATTCGTGAAGTTGCGAGAGGCCTCCCTGCCAGATCCGGCACGCGCGTTCAAGATCCCGCTGGTCCCAGGCGTCCAGGTGATCCAACATGTTTTCCATTCCGTAATTCCAGAAACCGCTGAGCGTGCCGTCGAAGAGATCCGTCGCCCGGTATTCATGGAAACGTGAAGCCAGGGCCGCCATGACCGATACGCGCCGGGGCAGCGTTCGCAAGGCTTTGCCTACGATGCGGTAGCCCTCGTAGCCATAGGTCATTTTCCAGCCCACGATATTCGGTATTTCTCGACAGATGGCCAGCGTTGCCTCGACCGGCAGGCCCGGCGTGAAGGGGGCTGCCGACCCGGAAACAGGATGAGTGATGATGGGCAGGTCGACCGCCCGGTCCTGCGCCTTGATCTGATCGGCCCAGACCTCGGGATACTTGTCCGCGTCCCAGCACGAGGTGATGTCTTGAGCTCCCCCAGGGGGGGTGACGAAAATGCCGTCCACGCCCAGCGCCTTGGCGTCTCGGGCGGTCTCGACGACTTCTGCAGTTGTCAGCGCCCACGTGCCCGCGATCAAGGGTACCGCGCCATTGTTTTCTTCGACCGCAATTTCGAGCACGCGTCTTTTTTCCTCGCGGGTCAACGTGAAAATCTCGCCCGCCTCGGGATTGATGCAGAGTCCACCCCGTGCGCGAAAGCGGTCGTTCTTCAGGAAATTCTGCAGGAATTTCCGGTACGCCGACTCGTCCACCTTGAGGTCTTCCGTAAATGGCAGTAGCACTGCTGCATAGCACACGTCACCCAGGGTTTTCTCCATCACCATCTCCATTTCCCTACAGAAATTTGTAGTGACTACAATTATGAGCACAGTCGGTTTTTGTGAAGATTGGTATTTCCACCTAATCAAGGAAGATGGCCCGGGAGAGCCGCGCAGAGGGTCTGGTATCCTGGGCGCGGCCGCTATTTAGAACCTATGGACAAGCACACTGCAGGCGTGAGCCCCAAGCTGGGACTGCGCGAGCGCAACAAGCTCGAAAAGCTCGACCGCATTCGACGCGCGGCGCAAGAATTATTCGAACAGCAAGGCTTCGATGCGACGACGACTCGGGAGATTGCCGAGCGGGCGGACGTAGGAATCGGCACCCTGTTCATGTATGCGGTGGACAAGCGGGATCTGCTGTTCCTGATTTTCAACGATGCGCTGGACGTGATGGTCGATGAAGCGTTTGCCCGGGTCGACCGGCGCAAGACATTGAGCGCGCAGGCGGCGGCGGTGTTCGCACATTTCTATCAGGTCTTTCATTCCCGCGCAGCGCTCGCCAAGATCCTGCTGCGTGAATTGGTGTTCTTTTCAGAGGGCAGGCAGGCTGCTCAGTATTTGGCGAACCGGCAGCGCATCATGGCCGGTCTGGAGGACTTGGCGAAGGAGGCGATCAGGCGGGGAAGGATCCGGACCACCGAAAGTCCGGAGCAGGTCGCAAAAGTGTTCTTTTTCCTGTATTCGGGCGAGATTCGCCTGTGGCTAAGTGCCGATGAGCCGGACCTCGCGCAGGGTATCGAAACCTTGCAGCGGACCTTCGCGTCATATGGGAGGGGACTTGGCGAGACGGTGCGTTGAGCCGACGGCGCGACGCGTGTCCATGATGTCTTACGCCACCGGCGTGGCGGAGGGCCGCAGGCCGCGGCTCAGCAGCCGCGGCCTGGATGGATGACGAAGCCCTCCTCCGGCTAGTCAATCCGTACGTCGGCCTGCTTGATGATGGCCCGGTATTTGGTGGCTTCGGCCTTGACGAAATCGGCGAAGGCTTGACCTTTCAGGTCCTTGGGCACCGCGCCCATGTTGCGGATGTTGGTCAGCACCGCTTCGTTCTTGAGCGCCGCGGCGGCGGCCGATTGCAGTTTGGCGATGGCCGGGGCCGGGGTTCCGGCCGGCACGAACAGGCCGAACCAGGCTTCGGTGTTGTAGCCCTTGAGCCCCGACTCGTTCAGCGTCGGCACGTCGGGCAACGCCGGTGAACGCTCCAGGCTGCTGACCGCCAGCGCCCGCAGCTTGCCGGCCTGGATTTGCTGCGACACGGTCGGGATGTT
The DNA here is from genome assembly GCF_029845405.1 of Pigmentiphaga sp. GD03639. Classification (NCBI taxonomy): domain Bacteria; kingdom Pseudomonadati; phylum Pseudomonadota; class Betaproteobacteria; order Burkholderiales; family Alcaligenaceae; genus Pigmentiphaga; species Pigmentiphaga sp. GD03639. The sequence continues at coordinate 25,482 of NZ_JAOCLR010000028.1, read as the reverse complement.
GATCATCAGCGCCGAGATTTCCCCGCCCATGACGGCGGTGACGGCAGGCGCAGCGCCTTTGTAGGGTACGTGCGGGATATCTATGCCGGCCATGGAGTTGAAGAGAATGGCCGAGAGGTGCGACAGGCTACCATTGCCGCCCGATCCGACGTTGAGCTTGCCGGGGTTGGCCTTGGCGTAGGCAATGAACTCGCCGATGTTCTTGACCGGCAGCGCGGGGTTGACGACCAGCACATTGGGCGCGCTGGCCAGCAGCGAGACGGTGCTGAAGGCTTTCTCGGAATCATAGGGCAGCTTGCTATAGAGCCCCGGCGTGACGGCGTGGGTACTGGCGTTGCCCAGCAGCACCGTATAACCGTCGGCGGCTGCCTTGGCGGTGATGTCCGAGGCGATGCTGCCGCCTGCGCCTGGCTTGTTTTCGATCACCAGGCTCTGACCCAACACTTCGCCCATGGCCTTGCCTACGTTGCGGGCAAGGACGTCCGATCCGTCGCCCGGGGGCGAGGGGACGATCAGGCGGATCGGCCGCTCGGGGTATTCGGCATGGGCGCTATGCATACTCGCGCCGGCCAGGGCCAGGCCGGCGGCCATAGCGACCGATGTGCGCCGCAACGCAGTGACGAAACTCATGGCATTTCCTTGTGGGGGTGGGAAGAGGTCAGCGTACCAGGGCTTGCAGGCCGAAGAATTCGACCGCGTTGTCGGCGTAGATCGCGCGCTTGTCGGCGTCGCTGAAGCCGGGCTGTTCGGCCACCAGCTTGCCGATGGACTGTTCGCCCAGCGGGAAGGGATAGTCCGAGCCCAGCATGATGCGGTCGGTGCCCATCACGTCGGCCAGCAGGCGCAGCGCGCCCGGATCGAACACGGCCGAGTCGACGTAGAAGCGCTTGACGTATTCCGAGGGCAGGCGCGGGCAGTCCTTGCGGATGATGTCGCGATGCTTCCAGGCGTTGTCCACGCGGCCCAGCATGAAGGCGAACGAGCCGCCGCCGTGGGCGAAGCAGATCTTCAGCGATTCGGGGATGCGCTCGAAGGCGCCCGACAGGATCAGCGACAGGATGCCCAGCTGCGTTTCGGCGGGCATGGCCACGAGCCAGGGCAGCATCCATTGCTTCATGCGGTTGCCGCCCATCATGTCCCACGGATGCACCAGCAGCGGGATGCCTTCGTTCGCGCAGTGCTGCAGGAACGTGACCAGACCCTCGTCATCGAGGTCGCGGTCGCCCAGGTGGTTGCCGATCTGCACGCCGTGGTGGCCCGTGGCCTTGGCACGCGAGGCTTCGCGGCAGGCGGCGTCGATGTCCTGCAGCGGCACCTGCGCCAGCGCGACCAGGCGCTTGGGCGCGGCGGCACAGAATTCCAGCGCCAGGTCGTTCATGCGCTGGGCCCAGGGCAGGACCTTCTCGGGCGTGAACTCGTAGCCGAACATGATGGGCGTGGCGCAGGTGATCTGGATGTCCACGCCCTGGGCGTCCATCTCGGCCAGGCGTGCCTGCGGGTCCCACAGCGCGTCGTAGACGGGGCGGAAGGGTTTGTCGGCTCGCATGATGTCGCCGGTCTTGCCGTCCGGCGCCACCTGCAGCCAGGGCGCGCGCTCGACGCTCAGGGCGGCGGCTTCTTCCCGCGTGATGCGCGGGAAGTGGTGGGCGTGCATGTCGATTTTCATGATGGGCTTGATGTCTGGTGTTGTCGTGGCGGGATCAGAGCGGCTTGTAGGCGACCGCCTTGATCTCGATGCGCAGGTGCGGGTGGGGCAGCTGGTGCACGGCCACCGTGGTGCGGGCCGGGCCGTCGTAGTCGAAGAATTCGCCGTAGACCTCGTTGTAGCCACCGAAGTCGCTCATGTCGACCAGGAAGGTGCCGATCTCGACGACGTCGGACAGCGAGGCCCCGGCGGTGCCCAGGATGTCGCGGATGTTTTCCAGCACCGCGCGGGTCTGGGCGCGGATGTCGAACTTGGTCGTGCCCATGGCGTCCACTTCCACGCCGGCCAGCGAGTTGTCGGAACGGCGCGAACTGGTGCCCGAGACGAACAGGAAATCGCCGGCGCGCTTGATGTGGGGATACTTGCCGCGGGGAGTGGCCTTGCCTTCGACGACTTTGGCTTGTGTGCTCATGTCTACTCTCTTGTGGGGATGCGCCCGGAGGGGATGCGGGCGGAATACTGACCGGTGCAAGTCTAGGCAATCCTTTACCGAAAAGAGAATGAATTTATCCGTCGCCGGTATTCGACTTGGCTATGGTGGCTCCACGGAGGACGCATGCCGCTTCGCGGGCCCCAAGACCCTGATAGGAGTAGGGGTGGCATAGCCGTATATGATGACCGCCTTCAGACCAGAAAAACGGGAAGCCGCGCCATGATCGCCATCGAAATCTCCCGCCCCGGCGGGCCCGAAGTCCTGCAAGCCGCCGAGCGCCCCACGCCAGTGCCCGGCGCCGGCGAAATCCTGATCCAGGTTGCCGCCGCCGGCGTCAACCGGCCCGACGTGGCGCAGCGCCGCGGCACCTACCCGCCGCCTCCGGGCGCCTCCGACCTGCCCGGGCTGGAAGTGGCCGGCACCGTGGCCGCGCTGGGCGAGGGCGCCTCCGGTTTCGCCGTGGGCGACGCGGTCTGCGCGCTGGTCAATGGCGGTGGCTACGCCGAATACTGCACCGTGCCGGCCACCCAGTGCCTGCCCGTGCCCAAGGGGCTGAGCATGGTCGAGGCCGCCGGCCTGCCCGAGACCTACTTCACCGTATGGAGCAACGTCTTCATGCGCGGCCGGCTGTCGGGGCAGGAATCGCTGCTGGTGCACGGCGGCGCGAGCGGTATCGGCACCACGGCCGTGCAACTGGCCAAGGCCCTGGGCCATCCGGTGTATGCCACGGTGGGCAGCGACGAGCGCGTCGCCGCCGTCGAGAAACTCGGCGCGACCGCCGGGATCAACTACCGCACCCAGGATTTCGTGCGGGAAATCAAGCGCCTGACCGACGGCCGGGGCGTGGACGTGATCCTGGACATGGTGGCCGGCGACTACGTCGCCCGTGACATCCATTGCCTGGCCGAGGACGGCCGCATCGTGCTGATCGCGCTGCTGGGCGGCGCGAAGGGCGAGATCGACTTTGCCCGCGTGCTGAGCCGGCGCCTGACCATCACCGGCTCCACGCTGCGCCCGCGCTCGGCCCAGTTCAAGGGCGAGGTCGCCGCCGCGCTGCGCCAGAACGTCTGGCCGCTGTTCGAGTCCGGGCGGCTGAAGCCCGTAGTCTATGCCACCTTCCCGCTGCGCGAGGCGGACAAGGCCCATGCCATGATGGAGTCGGGCGAGCATGTCGGCAAGATCGTGCTGACGGTTTAGCCCCTAAGCGCTTCGCGCGCCCGGCATTTTTTACGACATTGGCTGCAGCGGTGCGCTGGAGCCGATACAATCGAGGTTTTGCCCGCATATTTTTGTCCACGCGGGCATTTTTCGATTCTTGTCGATGGCAACTAAACAGAATATCCGCCGCCTGGTGCTCGGCAACTGGAAGATGCACGGCAGCCTGGCCGCCAACGGCCAGCTGCTCTCGGCCATACGCAGCGGCTGGAACCAGTCCTCCGGCGCCGCCGCCTGCGACGTCGGCGTCTGCGTGCCGTTTCCCTACCTGGCCCAGGCCGAGTCGGCGCTGACCGATTCCGACATCGCCTGGGGCGCCCAGGACATCAGCGTCCATGCCCAGGGCGCCTACACTGGCGAGGTGTCAGGCGCGATGCTGGCCGAATTCGGCTGCCGCTACGTGCTGGCCGGCCATTCCGAGCGGCGCAGCCTGCACGGCGAAACCAGCCAGCTCGTGGCCGACAAGGCCAAGGCCGCGTTGGCCGCCGGCCTGACTCCCGTCGTCTGCGTGGGCGAGACCCTGGCCGAGCGCGAAGCCGGCCGCACCCTGGCTGTCATCGACGAACAGCTCGAGCCGGTGCTAGCCCTGGGCCGCGAAGCCGTGGCCGCCATGGTCATCGCCTACGAGCCCGTTTGGGCGATCGGCACAGGCAAGACCGCCAGTCCCGGGCAGGCCCAGGAAGTGCATGCCGCCATCCGGGCCGCGCTGCGGGGCGTCGACTGCGCCGGCGTGCGCGTGCTGTACGGCGGCAGCGTCAAGGCGGCCAACGCGGCCGAGCTGTTCGTCATGCCCGACATCGACGGCGGCCTGATAGGCGGCGCCTCGCTGGTGGCCGAAGACTTCCTGCGCATCGCCGAGGCGGGCGCGACAACCCGGAGTGCTTGAATGTCCGTAATGCTTACCGTCCTGCTGATCGTGCAGGTCATTTCCGCCCTGACGATCATCGTCCTGGTCCTGCTGCAACAGGGCAAGGGCGCCGACATGGGCTCCGCCTTCGGCGGCGGCTCCGCCGGCAGCCTGTTCGGCGCCGCCGGCGCGGCCAACTTCCTGTCGCGCACCACCAAGTGGGCGGCGGTCGTCTTCTTCATCTCCACTGCCGCGCTGGCCTATCTGGGCCGTCCGGCCCCCGCCGCCTCGCAGGGCGGTGTGATGGAGAACCATCCCAGCGACCTGTCGGTGCCCGCCGTTCCCGGCAGTACGCCCGCACCGGCTCCGGCCGCGCCCGACGCGTCGGTCCCGTCCGTGCCCGCTACCCCGCCGGCCGCGCCCGCGCAGCCCGAGGCGCCCCCGCAGAAAAACTAAGGCAGTTCTCTGAGGAGCCCGCAAATGTTATATACTAGCGGGCTCACGCAAGCCGTCGTGGTGAAATTGGTAGACACGCTATCTTGAGGGGGTAGTGGCGAAAGCTGTGCGAGTTCGAGTCTCGCCGACGGCACCAGGATTTTTCCAGGACATCCCTGGCATATCAAAAACCCGCACATTCCTTACGAGATGTGCGGGTTTTTTTGCCGCCGGGCCGCCCCAAGGCAAAAAAGCGCCCCCTCGGGGGGGCAGCGCCGCCGCGTAGCGGGAAGCGTGGGGGCCTTTCTTGCCGTCACGGGATGTTCGCCTACAGCCGCTCCCCGGCAACTGGCTGGCCTGTGCCACCCGGTCGGCTAACTGGGCCTGGCCGAACTGGCCATCGTGCGAGTTCCATTTGACCGCGCCCTTGGCTTCAAGCCGATTTCTCCAATACCTGTTGCAGTTTCTCGAAGAACTGCGGCCATCCGGCCCTGGCGCCGCCGTATGCCTGCTTCTGGTCGGGGCGGAAGCCGGCCTGTTCCATGCGCAGGCGGGTGCCCGTGCCGGTGGGCGTGAGCGTGAAGGTAACGACGCTGCGCAAAGCGAAGGCTGGATCGGCGTGCGTGAAGTTCCAGGTATAGGACAGCGCCTTGTCCGGCTCGACGACCAGTACCTCGCAATCCAGCGTGCCGCCCCATTCGCCCTGGAGCTTGAAGCGGTGGCCCACGGCGGGGTGGAAGTCATTCTTCATCAGCCATTCCTCGATCAGGTGCGGCTGGGTCAACGCGCGCCAGAGCCGGTCCGGCGGGTGGGGGAATTCGCGCTCGACGACGACGGAGCGGGTTTCGGTCGGAGTATCGCTCATTGGTCCATCCTGTTGAGTAGGTTTTCAAGATCATCGAATCGCTGTTCCCAGAACCCGGCCATCTGGCTGGTCCAGTCGAGCAGCGGAACGAGTGCGCGGCGCCGGGCGCTGTAGTGCGTCTGGCGTCCCTCATGGCGATCGAGTACGAGGCCGGCCTGTTTCAGCAAACGCAGGTGCTTCGATACGGCCGGCTGCGAGACGCCGGCCTGGGCGGTCAACGCCGCAACGGTCTGTTCGCCGTGGTGGCACAGGTGTTCGAAAAGGGCGCGCCGGGTGGGATCGGCAAGGGTCCTGAAGAGCAGGTCTTGAGAAGTGGTCATGGGTTAATAAATAACCATGTAGTTATGAATAAATAATAACTACTTGGCTATGAATTCGTCAACAACCCATCCTTGCCGTGCTGGGCATGGGACTTGCGCCGGTCGAGCTGACGACCCGGGAGCAGACGATGAGCACGCATGCCGAAGCCGATTTGTCCGAGGTGCTGGTGGTGCCGGACCAGCATCCGGCCACGCTGGAAGCCTGCCGGCGTTGCCGGCTGTGGCACGACGCCACGCAAGGGGTCGGCGGCGAAGGCCCGCGCCATGCGCCCATCATGATGGTGGGCGAGCAGCCGGGCGACAAGGAAGACCTGGCGGGCCGGCCCTTCGTGGGGCCCGCCGGTGCGTTGCTGGATGCGGCCCTGGCCGAGGCGGGGGTGGACCGGGACGAGGTATTCGTGACCAACGCGGTCAAGCATTTCAAGTGGGCGCAGCGCGGCAAGCGGCGCATGCACAAGACCCCCGGACAGCGCGAAATCGAGGCTTGCCGCTATTGGCTGGAGAAGGAGTACGAGGCCGTGGATCCGCGCGTCGTGGTGGCGCTGGGCGCGACGGCGCTCAAGTCGGTGTTGCATGACTATCGCTCGGGCCTGCGCGACAAGCTGGGCGACGTGCTGGAATGGGAAGGGCGGTTGATCGTGCCCACCTACCATCCTTCGTATGCGTTGCGTGCGCCCGATGAGAGCGCTCGCAAGCAGGCCTACGACACCATCGTCTCCGCGCTCAGGCAGGCAAGCCGGCTGGCGCGCGCACGGGCGTAGCCGAAGCCTCCGGCGTAGGCAGGGTTCAGGACCGCCGGGCGTGGGCAACTCCCAGCACGGCACCCACCAGTACCACCGCGCAGGCGGCCAGCATGGGCGCGCGGCCACGGGTCGCCATGTGCGTATAGGCGCTATGGCGCCGCCCGCGTTGGGGATAGGCGGGAGTATCGTCCCGGCCCGGGGATTCCAGCCCATCGTCTCGCGAGCGGGATGGGATGCCGGTGCGCTGGTGCTTGATCAGCCAACTCCCCATGCGGTCGGCCAGGCCGGGCATGCGCTGCCCGAATTGTCCGATCGCCTTGGCGGCGCTGCCTACGTAAAGGTCGCGGCGCGGATGCTCTGCGGCGTACAGGATGGCGCGGGCCGCTACCTCGGGAGCGTAGACCGGGGGCGGCAGGCGCGGTTCGACGTCCATGTAATTGCGGGCATGGGCGGTGAAGCCCGTCGCGATGGATGCCGGCTTGATCAGCGTGACCGAGACGGGCGCGCCTTCGTTTTCCAGCTCCATGCGCAGCGCATCGGTGAAGCCCTTGACCGCGTGCTTGGAGGCGGAATACGCGCCTTGCAGCGGCACGGCGCGGTCCGACACTTCGCTGCCCACGTTGATCAGGGCGCCGCCATGTTCGCGCAGATGTCCCACGGCCACGATGGAGCCGTAGACCACGCCCCAGTAATTCGTGTCGAAGAGTTTGCGCTGGTCTTCGACCGGCACGTCCTCGATCCTGCCGAAGATCGAAACGCCGGCGTTGTTGATCCAGGTATCCACGGTGCCATGGGCTTCCAGCGCCGCCTGCAGCAACCGTTCGTGGTCTTCACGCTTGCCGACGTCCATCTGCACGGCAATGGCCTGGCCGCCGTCAGCACGAAGTTCCTCGACCAGCGTGTTCAGGCGCTCCTGGTCGCGGCAGGCCAGTACCAGGCGGGCGCCGCGCCGCGCGGCCTCGCGGGCCGTGGCCAGGCCTATCCCGCTGCTGGCGCCGGTAATGACGACGACCTGGTCCGACAGTTTTTTCAGGCGATATTTCATGGGGACGCTCCTTGCTTGCTCGTCGCTGTGCTTGCGCAGGAAGCGTGCCCGCCGGCGGACGGCTATCATCCCTCGCATGCGGCGCGGGCCGCCCCTCGGACTGGAGCAGCGTTTCATGAGTACATCCCGTCATTTCGGCTTCCTCGGACTCGGCAACATGGGGCTGCCCATGGCGCGGCGCCTGCTTGCGGCGGGCCATGCGCTCACTGTGTGGAACCGCAATGCCGGCAGGGCGGCCGAGCTGGTCGCGGCCGGCGCGAATCTGGCAGGCACGCCCGCGCAGGTGCTGCAGGCGGCGGACGTGGTGGGGATTTGCGTCAAGGATGGGGCGGCGGTCGAGTCGGTGGCGTTCGGCCCGGATGGCCTGGCCAGTGCCGGCCGGCAGGGCGCGGGGAAGGTGGTGATCGATTTCTCGACCATAGAGCCCGGGCAGGCGCGCGATTTCGGCCGCCGCCTGCGCGACCGGACGGGCGCGTCCTGGCTGGATGCGCCCGTGTCGGGCGGCGTGCCGGGCGCCGAGGGCGGCACGCTGATCTGCTTCGTCGGCGGCGAGGCCACGGATCTCGAGAAGGCGGGGCCGTTCCTGGCGCCGCTGACTTCGCGCGTGACCCATATGGGACCGGCCGGTGCGGGCCAGACCACCAAGATATGCAACCAGATGATCGTCGCGGTGAACGTGCTCACGATCGCCGAGACCTACGGCCTCGCGCAGCGCGCCGGCGTGGACGTCGAGCGCCTGGCGCCGGCGCTGGCGGGCGGTTTCGCGGATTCGCAGCCCTTGCAGATCTTCGGGCCGGCGATGGCCGCCGGCCGTTTCCAGCCCACGCGCACGGCGGTCGAGCTGATGGCCAAGGACATCGGTATTTCGCAGCGCATGGCGGCCGAGTTCGATGCGCGGACGCCGGTCTCGGCGTTCTGCTCGGGGCTGTACGAACAGGTTCGGGAGCACGAGCCGGAGGTCTTCATGGGCGATGTGGCGGGGCTGGTGCGGCGCTACGAGTGAAGGCGGCGCTGTCACCGAACCGTCATTGATGTAACGCTGCTAAAGCGCCGTCCGGTCCGGGCCGATAAACGGAATGACGCGCAACGGCGGGGTTCTCCGGAACCCCGCCGTTGCCGTTTGTGGCCTAGGATTTTCATCAGGACGTCATGAAGATACGCAGCAAATTGTTCGCCTTGGGGGCCGCCGGCATCGTGGCGATCGCGGTCGTGGCCGGTTGCTCGGTGGTGGGGCTGTTGCGCCTGAGCGCGGCGGTGGACGACTACGCGCAGCGGCGGGTGCCGGCGCTGGTGGCGCTGGGCGCGCTGAGGGAAGGGCAGGTGCAGATCGCCCGCCACAGCCTGGAGCCGCTGCAGTGGGCAGACGAGTATTCCATCGAGGCGCGCAACGAATGGGAGCGCATGCTGCAGTCGAAGGGCCGCACCTGGGCAGCGATGGAAGCCGCGCGGGCCGCCCTGTCCGAAGCGCCCGCCACCGATGCCGAGGCCGAGTCGCTGCGCACCTTCGATGCGGCGTTCCATGCTTGGGCAGAAAAGGAAAAACCGCTTACCGATCTGCTCAAGCAACTGGTGGAGGTGGACAGCGAGGAGCGACAGCGCTTCCTGCTCCTGAAATACCTGGCCGCCTACTCGGCGCAGGAGTCTTACTACGTGCAGGCGCAGCAGGCCATGCAGGCCCTGGCGGAGGCCGGCGCGCAGGCAGCGGCCGAGAGGGCGGCGCAACTGCGGCAGGCCAGCCGGGGCCTGGCAAGCCTGATCGCAGGCGTGGGACTCGCGGCCATCCTGTTGATGCTGGCCGGCGCCTGGCGCGCGGGGCGCGCCATCGTGGGCGCGATCGACGGCATGCGCGCGCGCCTGGCATCGATCGCTGACGACCTGGATTTCCGCCCCCGCGCGGATGTGCGCGGCAATGACGAGGTGGCGGACATGGCGCGCGCGCTGGACCGGCTGGTGGCGCGCATGCGTACGTCGCTGGCGGCGATGCAGGGTTTGTCGGCCACCATGAACGCGGCCGGGGACGAGGTGTCCGCCGGCGCGGCCGACGTGGCCGCGGGGGCCGCCCGCCAGAACGACGCCGCGGAACGCATGGCCGGATCCATGCAGGCGGTGGCCGCCAGCATGGCGCAAGTCGCGGCGTCGGTCGAGGAGGCGATCGGCCTGTCCCGCGATGCCTGTGGCCTGGCGCAGCGCGGCGGCGAGCTGATCGGGACGGCAGGCGGCCGGATGGACGCGATCGCAGGCCGGATGGCGGCGGCGTCGCGAGCCCTGGATGCGCTGGGCCGTCATGGCGAGTCGATCCGCCACGTGGCTCGCCTGATCTCCGACATCGCGGGGCAGACCAAGCTGCTGTCCCTGAACGCGGCGATCGAGGCGGCGCGGGCGGGCGAGGACGGCCGGGGTTTCGCGGTCGTGGCCGAGCAGGTCAGGACGCTGGCCGAGAAAAGCGCGGCCTCCAGCCTGCAGATCGGCCAGACCGTGGAACGTATCGCCGATGAAACGATGGCTGCCGCCGAATTGATGCGGGAAGTGGTGGAGGCGGTGGCGGTGGGACAGGCCAGCGCCGAGGAGGCGGGCCGTTTCATGGGCGAACTGCACTCGGGCTCGGAACGGGCGGCACGGGTGGTCGCCGCCATCGGGCAGGCGCTGCGCGAGCAGTCGTCGCTGAATGACGGGGTCGCGAGCCGCGTGGGCGACGTGGCCGGCATGGCCGGCCATTACCGGCAGGCGGCGGGCGCCATGGCGGCACAGGCAGCCAGCCTGCGGGAAACCGTTCGCACGGTCGACGCAACCGTCAATGCGTTCAGGGTGTCGTAAGCCTTGCCGCACGCGGTTTTTCCTGGGGCGCAGGGGTAGGGCGGCGTTTCGGTTGACTCAGGGTTTGCGCTATACTTTCGGTCGGACGAGCGTGGGTATGAAACATGCGTGTCCGACAGTTACCGCAGTAGCCGGTAAGACAGTTTTGGTTTTGCGCCATGCGCGCTGGCTTCACAACGCAGCGGTCCGCGCAAAAACATACATCCTTGCATGTAAGCACACGCAGGTGGTCTAGAATGGCGCCGGCTCCGGACGGGGCGGCAACAGGCGGCATTCGGCATGCCCGCCGCAAGGAAGTCTGGTCCGCATCCTGCCGATTTTGCAAATGACGCCTCGGGCATCCTCAGGCCCGTGGCGTGACTCGAACAGGTTACCTGATGAATATCGAGAGTTACCTTCCTGTCCTGCTGTTCATCATCGTGGGCAGCGTCATCGGTTTCGCGCTGATGTTCCTTGGCTCCGTGATCGGCCCGAACCGGCCGGACAGCGAAAAGCTCTCTCCGTACGAATGCGGCTTCGAGGCCTTCGAGGACGCGCGCATGAAGTTCGACGTGCGCTACTACCTCGTCGCCATCCTGTTCATCCTGTTCGACCTCGAGATCGCGTTTCTGTTTCCGTGGGCCATGGCCAACGAGCAGGTAGGCCTGCTGGGTTTCGGGACCGTGGCGGTATTTCTGGCCGTTCTCGTGATCGGCTTCATCTACGAATGGAAAAAGGGCGCGCTCGACTGGGAGTGATCCCAGCAGCACGCCGAAGGACACACCGGGTTTCATTCATGGCTATCGACGGAATTCTCAACGAAGGCTTCATCACCACGACCGCCGACAAGGTCATCAACTGGGCGAAGACGGGGTCGCTGTGGCCCATGACCTTCGGCCTGGCCTGTTGCGCGGTCGAAATGATGCACGCGGGCGCGGCGCGCTACGACCTTGACCGCTTCGGCATCATCTTCCGGCCCAGCCCGCGCCAGTCCGACCTGATGATCGTGGCCGGCACGCTGTGCAACAAGATGGCGCCGGCCTTGCGCAAGGTCTACGACCAGATGCCCGAGCCGCGCTGGGTGGTCTCCATGGGCTCGTGCGCCAACGGCGGCGGGTACTACCACTATTCCTATTCGGTGGTGCGCGGCTGCGATCGCATCGTGCCGGTCGACGTCTACGTCCCGGGCTGCCCCCCTACCGCCGAAGCGCTGGTGTACGGCTTGCTGCAACTGCAGAACAAGATCCGCCGCACCAATACCATCGCGCGTTGACCTCGATGCCGGTGTGCGCACTCTCCACTTCCATTTTCCCGACCGGACCGGCCCAGGCCCGTCCGGCGCCGTCTTTTGATCCGAGCGCTCATGACCAAGCTTGAAACCCTGCGCCAGAATCTGCTCAGCGCCTTGGGCGAAGATATCCGCCTGACACTCGCCCTGGGCGAGCTGACGCTCGAAGTGCCGGTGGACCGGTACGTGGAAGTGTGCCGGACGCTGCGCGACGATGCCGGGCTGCGCTTCGAGAGCTGCATCGACCTGTGCGGCATGGACTATTCCACCTACGGCAACGAGGTCCGCGAGACCGGACGCTTCGCCGTGGTGCTGCACCTGTTGTCGATCACGCACAACTGGCGCCTGCGCGTGCGCACCTGCGCGGCCGACGACGACATGCCGGTCGTGCCTTCCCTGGTGGACGTCTGGCCCGGCGTCAACTGGTACGAGCGCGAGGCCTTCGATTTCTTCGGCGTGCTGTTCGAGGGGCATCCCGACCTGCGCCGCATCCTGACCGACTACGGCTTCATCGGCCATCCCTTCCGCAAGGACTTCCCGCTGTCGGGCAACGTCGAGATGCGTTTCGACCCCGAGCAGAAACGGGTCATCTACCAGCCCGTCACCATCGAGCCGCGCGAGGTCACGCCTCGGGTCATCCGCGAAGACGGTTACGGAGCAGGGCGCTAATCATGGCAGAGATCAAGAACTACACCCTCAACTTCGGTCCCCAGCACCCGGCCGCGCACGGCGTGCTGCGGCTGGTGCTGGAACTGGACGGCGAAGTCATCCAGCGCGCCGACCCCCATATCGGGCTGCTGCACCGGGCCACGGAAAAGCTGGCCGAGCACAAGACCTTCCTGCAGGCCTTGCCCTACATGGACCGTCTCGACTACGTGTCCATGATGTGCAACGAGCACGCCTACGTCATGGCGATCGAGAAGATGCTGGGCGTGGAAGTGCCGCTGCGGGCGCAATACATCCGGGTGATGTTCGACGAGATCACCCGTATCCTGAATCACCTGATGTCCCTGGGCTCGCACGCCCTGGACGTGGGCGCGATGGCGGTGTTCCTGTACGCCTTCCGCGAGCGCGAGGACCTGATGGACTGCTATGAAGCGGTCTCGGGGGCCCGCATGCACGCGGCCTACTACCGCCCGGGCGGCGTCTATCGCGACCTGCCCGAGCGCATGCCGCAGTACCGCCCCAGCAAGCTGCGCAGCGAAAAGGAAATGAAGGCCCTGAACGAGGACCGTTCGGGTTCGCTGCTCGACTTCATCGAGTCCTTCACCAATCGCTTCCCGGCCTACGTCGACGAATACGAGACCCTGCTGACCGACAACCGGATCTGGAAACAGCGCCTGGTCGACGTCGGCATCGTCAGCCCCGAGCGCGCCAAGGCGCTGGGCTTCACCGGCCCCATGCTGCGCGGCTCGGGCATCGAGTGGGACCTGCGCAAGATGCAGCCCTACGAGGTCTACGACCTGGTCGACTTCGACGTGCCGGTGGGCGTGAACGGCGACTGCTACGACCGCTACCTCGTCCGCATCGAGGAAATGCGCCAGAGCAACCGCATCATCAAGCAGTGCGTGGAATGGCTGCGCAACAATCCCGGCCCGGTCATGACGAGCAACCACAAGGTCGCTCCGCCCAGCCGCGCCGAGATGAAGACCAGCATGGAAGAGCTGATCCACCATTTCAAGCTCTTCACCGAAGGTTTCCACGTGCCCCCGGGCGAGGCCTATGCCGCGGTCGAGCACCCCAAGGGCGAGTTCGGCATCTACCTGGTGTCCGACGGCGCGAACAAGCCGTACCGCCTGAAGATCCGCGCCCCGGGCTTTGCCCACTTGCAATCGCTGGACGAGATGGCGCGCGGCCATATGATCGCCGACGCCGTCACGATTATCGGCACGCAGGACATCGTGTTCGGCGAGATCGACCGCTGAACCCATGACCGCGTCCCAACCGGATACCACCATGCAGCTTTCCGAACAGGCCCTCAAGAAGATCGACCGCGAAGTCTCCAAGTACCCGGCCGAACAGAAACAGTCCGCCGTGATGGCGGCGCTGGCCATCGCGCAGGACGAGAAGGGCTGGCTGTCGCAAGAGGTGATGGAAGAAGTCGCGAACGTCCTGGGCATGCCGCCCATCGCCGTGCAGGAGGTCGCGACCTTCTACAACATGTACAACCTCAAGCCCATGGGCCGGTACAAGATCTCGGTCTGCACCAACCTGCCCTGTGCCCTGCGCGACGGAGAGAAGGCCGGGCATCACCTGAAGCAGAAGCTGGGTATCGATTATCGGGAAACGACCCCGGACGGCGTGTTCACGCTGATCGAGGGCGAATGCATGGGAGCCTGCGGCGACGCGCCCGTGCTGCTGGTGAACAACAAGCGTATGTGCATTCAGATGTCCGAGGCCAAGCTCGACGCGCTCGTCGATGAGTTGAAGGCCGAGGCGAATGCCGGAGGTGCAAAATGAGCGTGGCCGAACCGGTCATCAGCACGGCGTTCCACAACCGCCACATCGACCCGCAGATCATGGCGGGGCTGGACGGCGGCAACTGGCGCCTGAACGACTACGTCGCGCGCGGCGGCTACGAGGCCCTGCGCAAGATCCTGTCCACCGGCATGACGCCCGAGCAGGTCATCGCCGAGGTCAAGTCCTCGGGACTGCGCGGCCGTGGCGGCGCGGGCTTTCCGACCGGCCTGAAGTGGAGCTTCATGCCGCGCACCTTCCCGGGCCAGAAGTACCTGGTCTGCAATTCCGACGAAGGCGAGCCGGGCACGTTCAAGGATCGCGACATCCTGCGCTACAACCCGCACATCGTGATCGAGGGCATGGCCATCGCCGCCTACGCGATGGGCATCACCGTGGGCTACAACTACATCCACGGCGAGATCTTCGAGGTGTACGAGCGTTTCGAGGAAGCGCTGGAAGAGGCGCGCGCCGCCGGATTCCTGGGCAACAACATTCTCGGCTCGAGCTTCAGCTTCCAGCTGCATGCCCACCACGGCTACGGCGCCTACATCTGCGGCGAGGAAACCGCGCTGCTCGAATCGCTGGAAGGCAAGAAGGGCCAGCCGCGCTTCAAGCCGCCGTTCCCGGCCAGCTTCGGCCTGTATGGCAAGCCGACCACGATCAACAACACCGAGACCTTCGCCGCGGTGCCCTGGATCATCCGCAACGGCGGCGACGCCTACCTGCAGGTGGGCAAGCCCAACAATGGCGGCACCAAGCTGTTCTCGGTCTCGGGCGACGTCGAGTACCCGGGCAACTTCGAGGTGCCGATGGGCACGCCGTTCTCCAAGCTGCTGGAACTGGCCGGCGGCGTGCGGGGGGGCCGCAAGCTCAAGGCGGTGATTCCCGGCGGCTCCAGCGCTCCGGTGGTGCCCGCCGACATCATGATGGACTGCACGATGGACTACGACTCGATCGCCAAGGCCGGGTCGATGCTGGGCTCGGGCGCGGTCATCGTGATGGACGAGACGCGCTGCATGGTGAAGTCGCTGCTGCGCCTGTCGTACTTCTATTTCGAGGAAAGCTGCGGCCAGTGCACGCCGTGCCGCGAAGGTACGGGCTGGCTGTACCGCGTGGTCCATCGCATCGAGAGCGGCAAGGGCCGCCCGGAGGACCTGGACCTGCTCGATTCGGTGGCCGGCAACATCATGGGCCGCACGATCTGCGCGCTGGGCGATGCCGCGGCCATGCCGGTACGGGGCTTCCTGAAGCACTACCGCGACGAGTTCATGTACCACATCGAGCACAAGCACTGCCTGGTGCCCGAGTACCTGTAGCCGCCGGTCCGCGCGCAAAGCAAGTATTTACCGAAACGCACACGCCCCGCCCGATGACGGGGCAAACGGAAATAAGATGGTTGAAATTACGATCGACGGCAAGACAGTGGAGGTGGCCGAGGGCAGCATGATCATGCATGCCGCCCAGAAGGTCGGCCTTTACGTGCCGCATTTCTGCTATCACAAGAAGCTGTCGATCGCGGCGAACTGCCGCATGTGTCTGGTCGACGTCGAGAAGGCCCCCAAGCCGCTGCCCGCCTGTGCCACGCCGGTCAGCAACGGCATGGTGGTCCATACCGCTTCCGAGAAGGCCATCAACGCCCAGAAGGGCGTGATGGAGTTCCTGCTGATCAACCACCCGCTGGATTGCCCGATCTGCGACCAGGGCGGCGAGTGCCAACTGCAGGACCTGGCCGTGGGCTACGGCGGCTCTTCCTCGCGCTACAGCGAGGAAAAGCGCGTCGTGTTCCACAAGAACCTGGGCCCGCTGGTGTCGGCCGAGGAAATGGCCCGCTGCATCCAGTGCACCCGCTGCGTGCGCTTCGGCCAGGAGATCGCCGGCGTCATGGAGCTCGGCATGATCAACCGTGGCGAGCATTCCGAGATCACCACCTTCGTGGGCCGCGCGGTCGAGTCCGAACTGTCGGGCAACATGATCGACATCTGCCCGGTCGGCGCGCTTACGTCCAAGCCGTTCCGCTACAGCGCCCGGACCTGGGAGCTGGCCCGCCGCAAGTCGGTCAGTCCGCATGACAGCATCGGCGCCAACCTGATCGTCCAGGTCAAGAACGACCGCGTCATGCGCGTCGTGCCGTTCGAGAACGAAGCCGTCAACGAGTGCTGGATCAGCGACCGCGACCGCTTCTCGTACGAAGGCCTGAACAGCGAGGACCGCCTGTCCGTCCCGATGGTGCGCGGCACCGACGGACTGTGGAAGGAGGTCGAGTGGGCCGAGGCGCTGGACGCCGTGGCGGCCGGGCTGCAATCGGTCAAGAACAGCTACGGCGCCGGCCAGATCGGCGCGCTGGCGGCGCAATACGCCACGACCGAGGAATTCGCCCTGCTGGCGCGCCTGGTGCGTGCCCTGGGTTCCGACAACATCGATTTCCGCCTGCGCCAGACCGACGCGGGTTTCGACGCCGCGCGCAGCGGCGCCCCGTGGCTGGGCATGGCCCTGGCCGACATCGCCACGCTGGACCGCGTGCTGGTGGTCGGCTCGTTCCTGCGCAAGGACCACCCGCTGCTGGCCCAGCGCTTGCGCCAGGCCGCCAAGGCCGGCACGCAGGTCATCCTGGTCGACGTGGCGGCCGACGATCCGCTGATGCCCGTGGCCGGGCGCGTCACGGTCGCGCCGGCGGCGCTGCCGTCGGTGCTGGCGGAGATCGCCGTGGCGCTGGCCCAGGCCAAGGAAGCGGCCGTCGCGCCCGAACTGGCCGGCGTGCAGCCGGGCGAAGCGGCTCGCCGCATCGCCGAGCTGCTGGCTTCCGGCGAAAACACCGCCGTGCTGCTGGGCAACCTGGCGGTACAGCATCCGCAGGCCTCGACGCTGGCGGCCAACGCGCAACTGATCGCGCAGGCCACCGGCGCCCGCCTGGGCTTCACCACCGAGGGCGGCAACACGGTGGGCGGCTACCTGGCCGAAGCCGTGCCGGTGCGCGGCGGCAAGACCGCGGCGCAGATGTTCGCCGAGCCGCTCAAGGCCCATATCGTCGTGCATGCCGAGCCGGCGCTGGACGCGGCCGACGGCGTGGCCGCGCTGCGTGCGCTGCGCGCCGCGCAATTCAACGTCGCGCTGACCTCGTTCCGTTCCGCGGCCGAGGACTGGGCCCATGTGATGCTGCCCATCGCGCCGTTCACCGAAACCTCGGGCACCTTCGTCAATGCCGAGGGCAGGGCGCAGAGCTTCAAGGGCACGGTCCGCCCGCTGGGCCAGACGCGCCCGGGCTGGAAGGTGCTGCGCGTGCTGGGCAATGCGCTGGAACTGCCGGGCTTCGACGACGAGACTTCCGAATCCGTGCGCGACGCGGTGCTGGCCGGCGAGATCGCGCCGCGCCTGTCGAACGCCATCGGCGCCAAGCCTGGCGTGGGCGAGTCGGTCCAGGGCCTGCAGCGCGTGGCCGACGTGCCGGTGTTCTTCAGCGACGCCATCGTGCGCCGCGCCGGAGCGCTTCAGGCCACCCCGGCCGCCGACGTGCCCGAAGCCCGCGCCAACGCGGCCACCGTGGCCGGTCTGGGCCTGGCCGACGGCGACCGCGTGCGCGTGAAGTCGGCGACCGGCTCGGTCGAACTCTTTCTTTCCGTGGATGACGCAGTGCCCGCCGGCGCCGTGCGCATCGCCGCCGCCCATGCCTCGACCTTCGCGCTCGGCGGCGCATTCGAACAACTCAGCGTGGAGCGTGCCTGATGCAGTGGATCGACGTCATTCAGGCTCATGGAACGGAGCTGATCGGCCCGGCAGCCTGGTCGGTGGTGTGGAACATCGTCAAGATCGTCTGCATCGCGGTGCCCATCATCCTGTGCGTGGCCTATCTCACGTACTGGGAACGCAAGATGATCGGCTGGATGCACATCCGCCTCGGCCCCAACCGCGTGGGCCCGAAGGGGCTGCTGCAGCCGTTCGCCGACGTGCTGAAGCTGCTGACCAAGGAAGTGATCGTTCCCAGCAACGCCAACAAGGTGCTCTACATCGTGGCGCCCGCGGTGGTGCTGATGCCGGCGCTGGCCGCCTGGGCGGTGGTGCCGTTCGGTCCCGAGGTCGTGCTGGCCAACGTCAATGCCGGCCTGCTCTACATCATGGCGATCACCTCGCTGGGGGTCTACGGCGTGATCATCGCCGGCTGGGCCTCGAACTCGAAGTACGCCTTCCTGGGCGCGCTGCGCGCCTCGGCGCAGATGGTGTCCTATGAGCTGGCCATCGGTTTCGTGCTGGTGACGGTGCTGCTGGTGTCCGGCAGCCTGAACATGAGCGAGATCGTGCTCAAGCAGGCCGACGGACGCTTCGCCGGCATGGGGCTGACCTTCCTGTCGTGGAACTGGCTGCCGCTGCTGCCGCTGTTCGTGATCTACGTCATTTCCGCCGTAGCGGAAACCAACCGCCACCCGTTCGACGTGGTCGAGGGCGAGTCGGAAATCGTCGCCGGCCACATGGTGGAATATTCGGGCATGACCTTCGCCCTGTTCTTCCTGGGCGAATACGCCAACATGATCCTGTTGTCCGCGCTGGCCTCGATCATGTTCCTGGGCGGCTGGCTGCCTCCGGTCGATGTGGCGCCGCTGACCTGGGTGCCGGGCTGGATCTGGCTGGCGGTCAAGACGTTCTTCGTGGTCTCGTTGTTCATCTGGTTCCGTGCGTCTTTCCCGCGCTACCGCTACGACCAGATCATGCGCCTGGGCTGGAAGGTCTTCATCCCGCTGACGCTGGTCTGGCTGCTCGTGGTGGCGGTCTGGATGCAGACGCCCTGGAACATCTGGAAGTAATGCCCGCCCTGTGCGAGCCCAAGAATAGGCAGGACTGAATCATGCAAGCGATCAAGGAATTCTTCGGCAGCCTGATGCTGACCGAACTCCTCAAGGGATTGCGCCTGACGGGGCGGTACATGTTCGCCCGCAAGATCACGGTGCAGTATCCCGAGGAAAAGACCCCGATGTCCCCGCGCTTCCGGGGCCTGCATGCCTTGCGCCGCTACCCCAACGGGGAAGAGCGCTGCATCGCCTGCAAGCTGTGCGAGGCGGTCTGTCCGGCGGTGGCGATCACGATCGAATCCGAGGTGCGCGACGACGGCACGCGCCGTACCAACCGCTACGACATCGACCTGACCAAGTGCATCTTCTGCGGCTTCTGCGAAGAAAGCTGCCCGGTGGATTCCATCGTCGAGACGCACATCCACGAATATCACGGCGAACAGCGGGGCGACCTGTATTTCACCAAGGAAATGCTGCTGGCGGTCGGCGACCGCTATGAAGCCGAGATCGCGCAGAACCGTGCGCAGGACGCGAAATACCGGTAAACGAAACCCACACCATGACCGCCATACTGTTCTATATATTCGCCGCGATCCTCGTCGTGGCCGCCTGCCGGGTCATCGTCGCGCGCAGCCCCGTCACCGCCGTCATGCACCTGGTGCTGTCGTTCTTCACCGCCTCCATGATCTGGATGCTGCTGAAGGCGGAGTTCCTCGCCATCCTGCTGGTGCTCGTGTACGTGGGCGCGGTGATGGTGCTGTTCCTGTTCGTCGTGATGATGCTGGACATCGACAGCGCCAAGCTGCGCCAGGGCTTCAAGACCTACCTGCCGCTGGGCATCGTGGTGGGCGCCATCATGGTCGGGGAAATGGCCTTCGTGCTGGCCAATGCCTATTGGGACCCCAGCGTGCCGCAGGCGCCGGCCGACTTCAACAACACGCGCGCCATCGGCGTGGCGATGTACACCGAGTACATCTACGCCGTCGAGATCGCCGCCGTGATCCTGCTGGTGGGCATGGTCGCCGCCATCGCGCTCACGCTGCGCCGCCGCTCCGACGTCAAGGTGACCCGGCCGTCCGAGCAGATCCGCGTGCGTCGCCAGGACCGCGTCCGCCTGGTATCGATTCCGTCGCAAACCGAAAATTCCCGGGAAGGCGAGGGCGCCCAGGCGCCTGCCGCCACCGAACCCAAGGGAAGCCAACCATGACCCTGACCCTAGGCCACTTCCTCGTGCTGGGCGCGATCCTGTTCGCGATCAGCATCGTCGGCATCTTCCTCAACCGCAAGAACATCATCGTGCTGCTGATGGCGATCGAACTGATGCTGCTGGCGGTGAACATGAATTTCGTCGCTTTCTCCAGCTGGATGGGCGATCTGAGCGGGCAGGTGTTCGTGTTCTTCATCCTGACCGTGGCGGCCGCCGAGTCCGCCATCGGCCTGGCGATCCTGGTTGTATTGTTCCGCAACCTGAACACGATCAATGTTGATGAACTTGACCGGCTGAAGGGCTGACGGTCCGGGCTACGAGAAAATCAAGACATGTCGGTACCTAAGCTCTATCTCCTCATCGCTTTCGCCCCGCTGGTCGGGTCCGCCATCGCCGGCCTGTTCGGCACCGGCTTCCTCGGACGCTGGGTCGGCCGCGCCGGCGCGCACTGGGTCACGATCCTGGGCGTGCTGGTCTCGGCCATCGGCTCGGCCTTCGTGCTGCAGGACGTCCTGGCGGGCAACACCTTCAACGGCACGCTCTACACCTGGAGCGCGATCGGCGGCATCAAGCTGGAAATCGGCTTCATGATCGACACGCTGTCGGCCATGATGATGGTGGTGGTCACCTCGGTGTCGCTGATGGTGCACATCTACACCATCGGCTACATGAAGGACGATCCCGGCTACCAGCGCTTCTTCGCCTACATCTCGCTGTTCACCTTCTCGATGCTGATGCTGGTCATGTCCAACAACATGCTCCAGCTCTTCTTCGGCTGGGAAGCCGTGGGCCTGGTGTCCTACCTGCTGATCGGCTTCTGGTACACCCGTCCCACCGCGATCTTCGCCAACATGAAGGCCTTCCTGGTCAACCGGGTAGGGGACTTCGGCTTCGTGCTGGGCATCGGCCTGTTGTTCGCCTACGCCGGCTCGATGAACTACACCGAAGTGTTCTCGCAGTCCGACAAACTGGCCGGCCTGACCTTCCCGGGCACCGACTGGATGCTGCTGAGCGTGGCCTGCATCGCGCTGTTCGTGGGCGCCATGGGCAAGTCGGCGCAGTTCCCGCTGCACGTCTGGCTGCCCGATTCGATGGAAGGCCCGACCCCGATCTCCGCGCTGATCCACGCCGCCACCATGGTGACGGCGGGCATCTTCATGGTGGCGCGTTTCTCGCCGCTGTTCGAGCTGTCGCCCACCGCGCTGTCGTTCATCATCATCATCGGCGCGATCACCGCGCTGTTCATGGGCTTCCTGGGCATCATCCAGAACGACATCAAGCGCGTGGTGGCCTATTCCACGCTGTCGCAGCTGGGCTACATGACCGTCGCGCTGGGCGCCTCGGCCTACTCGGTGGCGATCTTCCACCTGATGACCCACGCCTTCTTCAAGGCGCTGCTGTTCCTGGCGGCGGGCTCGGTCATCATCGGCATGCACCACGACCAGGACATCCGCAACATGGGCGGCCTGCGCAAGTACATGCCCATCACCTGGATCACCTTCCTGCTGGGTTCGCTGGCGCTGATCGGCACGCCGTTCTTCGCCGGCTTCTACTCGAAGGAAAACATCATCGAGGCGGCCAAGCTGTCCCACGTCTGGGGGTCGGGCTTCGCCTACTTCGCGGTGCTGGCCGGCGTTTTCGTGACGGCGTTCTACTCGTTCCGCCTGTACTTCCTGGTCTTCCACGGCAAGGAGCGCTTCGACACCTCGGGCGCGCACGGGCATGGACACGACGACCACGCGCACGATGGCCATGACGACCACGGCCACGACGACCACCATCACGGCGGCGTGCCGCACGAGTCGCCCGCCGTGGTGACGGTGCCGCTGGTGCTGCTGGCCATCCCGTCGGTGGTGATCGGCGCGATCGCGATCGGCCCCATGCTGTTCGGCGACTTCTTCAAGGGCGTGATCTTCAATTCGCCCGATCGCCCCGTCATGGAGCACCTGGCCGAGGACTTCCACGGCTGGGTGGCCTACGGGCTGCATGCGTTCAGTACCGTGCCGTTCTGGCTGATGCTGGCCGGCGTGGTCCTGGCGTGGTTCTTCTACATGGTCAAGCCGGCCATTCCCGCCGCCATCAAGGCTCGCGCAGGCTGGTTGTACAACCTGCTCGACAACAAGTACTACATGGACAAGATCAACGAAGCCGTGTTCGCGCGCGGTGCCCGCGCGCTGGGCGGCGGCTTCTGGAAGGTGGGCGACAAGTCCCTGATCGACGGCCTCCTGGTCAACGGCAGCGCCCGTCTGGTGGGCTGGTTCGCCGGGGTGGTCCGCCACCTGCAATCGGGCTACATCTATCACTACGCCTTCGCCATGATCATCGGCATCATGGCCCTGGTGACCTTCTTCGTCCTGCTGAACAATTGATGGCAAGCGATATGGCTCAAACTTCTTTTCCGTGGCTCTCGCTTGCGATCTTCACCCCGATCGTCTTCGGCATCCTGGTGCTGGCGGTGGGCCGAGACAGCAACCCCACCGTCGCCCGCGTGCTGGCGCTGATCGGCGCGATCGCCGGCTTCCTGGTCACCCTGCCGCTTTACACCGGCTTCGACGCCTCGACGGCGCAGATGCAGTTCGTCGAGAAGGCCGCCTGGATCGCCGAGTACGGCGTGTCCTATTACCTGGGCGTGGACGGCATCTCGCTGTGGTTCGTCCTGCTGACGGCCTTCATCACCATCATCGTGGTGCTGGCCGGGTGGGAAGTCATCACCAGCCGCGTCGCCCAGTACATGGGCGCCTTTCTGATCCTGTCGGGCCTGATGATAGGCGTGTTCGCGGCACTGGACGGCCTCCTGTTCTACGTGTTCTTCGAGGCCACGCTGATCCCGATGTACATCATCATCGGCGTGTGGGGCGGCCCCAACCGGGTCTACGCGGCGTTCAAGTTCTTCCTGTACACGCTGCTGGGTTCGCTGCTGACGCTGGTCGCGTTCATCTACCTGTGGCATTCGGCCGGCGGCACGTTCGACATCCTGGCCTGGCACAAGCTGCCGCTGGGCCAGACCGAGCAGATCCTGATCTTCCTGGCCTTCCTGATGGCTTTCGCGGTGAAGGTGCCGATGTGGCCGGTCCACACCTGGCTTCCCGACGCCCACGTCGAGGCGCCCACGGGCGGCTCGGTGGTGCTGGCCGCCATCATGCTGAAGCTGGGCGCCTACGGCTTCCTGCGGCTGTCGCTGCCCATCGTGCCCGACGCCGCGCATAGCCTGTCGGGCCTGATGATCGCGCTGTCGCTGATCGCCGTCATCTACATCGGCCTGGTGGCGCTGGTTCAGGACGACATGAAGAAGCTGGTCGCGTATTCGTCCGTGGCGCACATGGGCTTCGTGACCCTGGGCTTCTTCATCTTCAACACCGCCGGCGTCGAGGGCGCCATCGTGCAGATGGTCTCGCACGGCTTCGTGTCGGGCGCGATGTTCCTGTGCATAGGCGTGCTGTACGACCGCGTGCACTCGCGCCGCATCGCCGACTACGGCGGCGTGGTCAACACCATGCCGAAGTTCGCCACGTTCTTCGTGCTGTTCTCGATGGCCAACAGCGGCCTGCCGGCCACCAGCGGCTTCGTGGGCGAATTCTTCGTCATCATGGGCTCGGTCGAGTACAACTTCTGGATCGGCCTGCTGGCCGCCACGGCCCTGATCCTGGGCGCCGCGTACTCGCTGTGGATGGTCAAGCGCGTCGTGTTCGGCGACATCACCCACCAGCACGTGCGCGAGCTGGCCGACGTCAACGCCCGCGAGTTCTTCATCCTGGGCGTGATGGCCATCGCCGTGCTGTACATGGGCGTCCATCCCGCGCCCTTCACCGACGTGATGCACGTCTCGGTCGACGCGCTGCTCAAGCATGTCGCCATTTCGAAACTGTAAGACGCCGGACGTTACGCAATGGAATTCGCCAATCTGAACCTGTCTCTCGTCGCGCCGGAGATCACACTGCTGGTGCTGACGTCCGCCATCCTGCTGATCGACCTGTTCGTCAAGGATGAAGGCCGCGCGGTGACGCACATCCTGTCCCTGGCCGCACTGGTGGCGCTGACCTGGATGAGCCTGTCGGACCTGGCCTCGGGCGTGCAGGGCACGGCCTTCGACGGCATGTACGTGGCGGACAGCCTGGGCCACGTGCTCAAGGTGTTCTCGTATATCGCGGTAGGCGTGACGCTGATCTACGGCAAGGCTTACGCCAAGGACCGCGGCATGCTGCGCGGCGGCGAGCTGTACGTGCTGTCGCTGCTGGCGCTGCTGGGCCAGATGGTCATGATCTCGGCCGGCAACATGCTGACGATCTACCTCGGCCTGGAGCTGATGTCGCTGTCGTTCTACGCGCTGGTCGCGCTGCGCCGCGAGCACACCGTGTCCACCGAGGCCGCCATGAAGTACTTCGTGCTGGGCGCGCTGGCCTCGGGCTTGCTGCTGTACGGCATGTCCATGATCTACGGCGCCACCGGCACGCTGAACCTGGCCGGCATCGCCCGCGCCACCTCCGGCGCGACCGACAACCACATGATCCTGGTCTTCGGCCTGGTGTTCCTGGTCGCGGGCCTGGCGTTCAAGCTCGGCGTCGTGCCGTTCCACATGTGGGTGCCCGACGTCTACCAGGGCGCGCCCACGGCCGTGACGCTGCTGCTGGGCGGCGCGCCCAAGCTGGCCGCGTTCGCCATCGTGCTGCGCCTGCTGGTCGACGGCCTGTTCGGCCTGGCGGCCGACTGGCAGCCCATGCTGGCGATCATGGCCGTGCTGTCGCTGGCCATCGGCAATCTCGCCGCCATCATGCAGTCCAACATCAAGCGCATGCTGGCCTATTCGACCATCTCGCACATGGGTTTCGTGCTGCTGGGCCTGATGTCCGGCGTGATCGAGGGCAGCGCCTTCAACGCCCAGAACGCCTATACGTCGGCCATGTTCTACGTGGTCGTCTATGTGCTGACCACGCTCAGCTCGTTCGGCGTGCTGATGCTGCTGTCGCGCTCGGGCTTCGAGTGCGAGAACGTCGACGACCTGAAGGGCCTGAACCGCCGCAACCCGTGGTTCGCCGGCGTAATGCTGGTGCAGATGTTCTCGCTCACCGGCATTCCGCCCACGGTCGGCTTCTACGCCAAGCTGGCGGTGTTGCAGTCGCTGATCCAGACCAACCACGTCGTGCTGGCCGTGGTGGCCGTGCTGTTCTCGCTGATCGGCGCCTTCTACTACCTGCGGGTGGTGAAGGTCGTGTACTTCGACGATCCGGTCGACCAGGCCCCGCTGCAGGGTTCGGCCGGTTTCCGCACCGTGCTGTCGGTCAACGGCGTGCTGCTGTTGGTCCTGGGCGTGTTCCCCGCGCCGCTGGTCGCCCTGTGCGCCCAGGCCATCT